>NZ_CAJKVK010000005.1 GCF_905203285.1 uncultured Succinatimonas sp. | reverse complement strand
GTTGATACTTTTAATAACTTGTACTTTTACTTTAACAGGCTGTAGAAATCAAACAACAGATAGTGGTTTTAAAGGGAATGTAGAAATTGCTTGGGATGATGTAAAAGATGATTTTGATCAGATAGATCAAGATGTTGAAAATGATACCTCTAAACAAGATGTTAAAGCTTTAACACAAACAATTTTAGATGGTTATGATAAAATCAAAGAAGGAATTACTCAAGACAATCAAGAGGAAGCTAAAAAAGTTTATGAAGCTGCAAGTCGATTAGAGTATATAGAAAAAAATACAGATCAAAAGTTATCAAGTGAAGAAAAAGAAATTTTAGAATTAGGAAAGAAAACGAAAACATTGATGATGCATTATTATGGAAATGGGGAAGGTGTTTTTCAAGATGCTGTAGATGATGTAGAAAATGGGATTGATCGCGTAAAAAATTTTACTGAAGAAAAATGGAATGATTTTAAAGATAAATTAGAGTAGGGAATACTCTTTTTTTATTTTTTGCTTGTTTTATAATAAAGGTCTTGTTATAATAATAAGGCACACAAGCCCGAATGGCGAAATTGGTAGACGCAGCGGATTCAAAATCCGCCGCTAGCGATAGTGTGTGGGTTCGAGTCCCACCTTTGGCACCATCAGTTTTCCCCTTCTCAAAAAAATTCACCAAAATTTTTCAACAAAAATTCTTGAATTTCTGTTTTTGTATTTTTAATTTCGAGTTTCTAAAAAAAGCTTATCGCAATTTAACTGCTTGAATTTAAATATGTTTTACTTATGACAATAGTAATATTATCTTGTGTTTTCCCGCTTTCCTACTAAAAATAAAGCCCAGTTTACCTACTGAGCTTCATGAAAAAACACTAAATTTTTTAGCGTATTAAATAAACAATTAAAGCAAAAATAGCAATTACAACCACTGCTGTTAATGATATCGTCTTAATTTGGGTTTTCTTGGCTTTTGCCCTTAATTCAGCAATTCTTTGAGTAATATAAGCTGATCTTTTTTCCATACCTTCTTGTGTTTCCGCATCTTTGCCAAGAGGGATATTAAGATCCTGAGCTCTCTTTAATTCGCTGGCAAAAACCTGTGGCAGCATCATTTCATCAAACTTTTTTAAATTCTTAAGCTCGGTTTTATAGTTAACCGGATCAGGCGAAGATAACATCTTCGCGATTTCGTCATAATAATTGACCATATAAAAAACCTTTAAAAATTAAAAACAAAATAATATTTTACAAATCACTATGCATTAAACTTTACGTCTTAACAAAACTATAGCTAAAAACATAAAAGCTAAAGTAGGTAAACTCGCTCCTAAAATAGGAGGAATTCCATAAACTAAAGCAAACGGTGCACCAATCTGATTTGCCAAATAGAAACCGAAACCTAAAGCAATTCCAGCTAACACTCGAGCCCCCATAGTCATGGAACGCAATGGTCCGAATACCGTTGAAGCAGCCAAAAGCAGCATAACTATCATGGTAAGCGGAGACATAAACTTGTTATAAAGTTCTAAACGATAACTTGAAGCATCCTGATTATTCTCTTCAAGATAATTTATATAGTCAATAAGACCTCTTGCAGTCAAATTGTATCCTTTAACGCCAACTACCTCGACACGCTCGGGCGTTAAATTCAAACTCCATTTTTCCTCTGCTAAATTAGTTCTTATCACTTTGTTTTCAGTATATTCAGTTTTCCTTACGCCTCTCATTATCCATTTGCCATCCGAATAGACTCCGCTTTTAGCTCTTGAAAAAGCTTTAAGATTTTTTCCTTCCACTTCATAACGGACAATATCTAAAAGCGAGCCGTCTGACATGGTATATCTAATACCGATAAAACTTTGACCTTCTCTTAACCACAATCCGTCGTTGGTAACAGATAAATTTCCGTTTGACGAGGCAAAATTCAATCGATTTTCAGCATATTGCTCAACACGTGGAACAACAAACTCACCCAAACAAACTATCACTAAAATAAGCGGTATAACTGTTTTAAGAGCACTTAGAACAATACCGGTTCTGGAAATGCCGATAGACTGCATCACGATAAGCTCTGAGGTTCTTGCTAAATTACCAAGAGCAATAACACCGCCCAAAAGCACGGCTACAGGAAAGAACAGCACAACAATACCGGGGACTTCAAGTGCAACGTGAGATACCAAAAACAAAAAGTCTACACTGCCGCGACCAATATAGCGCATCTGATCGACAAACGTAATTAAAGTTGTCAGTAAAGTTAAACAAAATGTTACTAACAAAATGGTAAAAAACACATTTTTACCGATATATCTGTCAAGGATGCCGAATTTCATTATTTGGCCTCCTTTTTAGCACGCAAAAGTTTCCAAAAATTACGCGGTAAATTTAAAGGAAGACCGACAAACAAGAAAAATACTACCGGTACAACAAATAATCCCGGATATAAAGGCAGCGATCCGGAATTAATCATATTTCTGCAGGACAGTAAAAACATGTAATAAGACGCATAAATCAAAATTGCCGGCATTAAACGTGCAAATCTTCCCTGACGCGGATTAACCATAGATAAAGGAATTGCGACAAAAGTTAAGATAAACACGGCAAAAATCGGAGATAAACGCCACTGGGCTTCAACCACTGCTCGTGTTTCACCTGAATGCAAGAGCTCAAAAGTGTCTCTGCTTGAAATTGAATCATCTTCCTGCAATTCAGAATCACTTCCTGCAACCGGTGTCCTAAATTTATCAAAAATAGCTTTATTTGATGTTCCGTCTTCAGTCATAACTTCATAGCGACTGCCTTTATCAAGCTCAAGCCATAAAACGCCGTTTTCATCATGCACGAGATAGCCTTTGTCAGCTATTGTCATAGAATTTCCGACATTGGCAAACGGAGCTTCCATCACGAAGACATGAGCGATATTTTTTTCTCCGTCACTTTTTTCTTCAACGTTTTCTATGTAAATATTGTAGCCGCCCATTGAAGAAAACTTCCCGCTTTCAATAGGTAAAAACTGCGGATTGTTTTCCGTTTGCTTCATTAATGTCTCTTTGGCGCTTGATGCCCACGGGACAAGGTAAATACAATTAAATGCAGTAACTATTGAAGTAAAAAAGGCCAAAATCATGGCAATAGTCATCACGTTTGCCGGAGAAAAACCGATTGAACGCATGACAACCATTTCAGAATCTGAACAAATACGCCCAAGCGTTATAAGACAGGCTAAGAATAAAGTCAAAGGCAGCATAATCATAGCAATTTCAGGAACTGCGTACGCTGCAAGATTTGTAATGATATCAACGGGGACGCTGCCGACGGCGGCACGTGATATCAGTCTTATCATGCTCTGACTTAAAAAAACCACCAGCAAAACAATCAAAGTAATGATCTGGGTTTTTAAAATCTCTTTAAATATATATTTATATAAAATCAACTTACAACCTACTCTTTTAAAGCTCTAATCCAAGATCTGATAAGAGCTTTAGGTGCTCTTGGCGGAATTAAAGGATTCTCAGATTTTATATAGCGTAAATCATCCAAAGCCAAAAACAAATGATCTGCGCTTAATTGCGCTAATTTTTCACCATGAAAAATATTAATAAGCGGTAATTCGTCTTTATTAATATGCGCCTTATATTTTAAAACCTCACAGACCAATTCATACAAAATATTTCCCTGAGTTAAAGGATCAAGCGACAATAATGAATCTATTGCTCTTTCTTCGTTTTGTTGTCCGTTTAATGCGTCAATTAATTCCTTTAGCATATGGGAAATCTTAATGTCATCATCACTTTGAATCAACTTCAACGCACCGTAAGGTTTATATCCTGATAAAGCCAAAGCTATCTGTGCACGAGCATCCTCTGCAGAACACTGCCTTTTTATAAAATCAAGAGACTCAGGCAAAGAGGCCTTAGGCAAAACAATTTTATAAGCTCTTGACAAAATTGTCGGCAATAACGATTCAAGAGAACGGGCCGTCATAATAATCAAAGTATTCTGCGGCGGCTCTTCGAAGGTTTTTAAAATAGCATTTGCAGCCCCTTCGGGCATGGTATGCGCATCTGCAATTACGGCAACTTTTTTATTTCCGGCGCCTGCAGACTCTACCGCCCAAGAAGAAAGCTTGCGCATACTGTCAATACGTACACTTTTTCTTAACGCACTATCCTCTTCAACAGCTAAAAGAATCTTAGGATCCCGCTGCATATCAAGCCCGTTATCAGCTTCATCCTTTGTCGATCCTATAACAGCTATAAAATCAGGATGTGTTCCAGCATCGAACATACTGCAAGACTTGCAATGCCCACAAGGATGTCCGTTTTGCGGAGAAGAACATAAAAAAAGCTTAGCACTTTCACATGCTACATAATTAACACCGGACTCCCGATCTCCGGCAAACAGTACGGAACCGGGTAATCTTCCGCTTAAATATGCGTTTGAAAAATTTAAAAACGGCTTATTTAAAAAACTTTCTAAAATCACAACAAAGCCTCAAGTGCCGATATGGCATCTGCCCTTACTTCTTCAACGGTTTTGGACGCATCAATGACTTTAATATAAGGAAGATGCTTTGCTGCTTCCAAATAAGTATTACGAACTCTCTCAAAAAAAGACAGCTGCTCAAGCTCAAAGCGATCAAGAGCTCCACGGCTTCTGGCTCTTTGCATGCCAAGTTTAGGATCGATATCTAAAAGCAAGGTCAAATCAGGTCTGAATTTACCTAAGGCTACATTACGAACGGAATCTATTTCATCCATCGGTAAACCGCGGCCTCCGCCCTGATACGCCACCGTAGACAAATCATGACGGTCACAAATTACGCATTTACCTTCGGCAAGGGATGGCTTTATTAAAGTCTCGACAAGCTGAGCCCTTGCGGCATACATTAAAAGCAATTCACTTTTATCGCACAATTTTTCTTCAGGACACGGAGTTTTTAAAATTGCACGCATTTTCTCTGCAAGGACGGTTCCACCCGGCTCCCTTACGGACACAAAATCAATTCCTTTTTGTGTAAGCCACTTTTCAATTTCTTTTATCAACGTACTTTTTCCTGCACCCTCAGTGCCTTCAAAAGTAATAAATAAACCGCGCATTTTATTTATCCTGCAAAAATTCACGATACTCTTTTACCTTTTTACGATATTGAGAGACCGCTTTATTATGTTCTTGTAAAGAATTACTGAAAATATGTCCGTCTTTAGGATCATGGCTTTTTGCCACAAAATACAGTGCATCGCTTTTTTCCGGGTGCAACGCCGCTTGAATTGATTCGGCTCCCGGCATGGAAATCGGGGTCGGAGTAAGTCCTGTTCTGGTGTAAGTATTATAAGGAGTATCTTTTCTTAATTGAGAACGGGTAAGCGGACCTTTAAAATCAGGACTTACGCCATACATTACCGCCGGATCTGTCTGAAGCATCATTCCCCGCTTCAAACGGTTATAAAACACTGCTGCAATTTTATTGCGTTCAGCGCCGATAGAACTCTCTCTTTCAATAATAGAAGCTAAAATCAAAGCATCATACGGATCTTTTACCAAAATAGTCTTATCACGTTTCGGCCACTCTTTTTCCATATAAGACGCCATATGTTTAAGCGCTTTTTTTATCATGCTCAAATCCGTGTCTTTTTCAAAATAAGGATAAGTTGCCGGAAACAGCAAGCCCTCTAAAGAATCATGAATACCGCCAATCGCTTCAAGTTCTTTATCAGTTAAAGTATCGGCTAAAAACTTTTTAGGATCAGATATTTTCTTTTCAAACTCCGCGTCTGCAGGAAGATCTTCAACGCTTTCTACCCTCTTTAAAAAGGCACTTAAAGTCATTCCTTCAACTAAAGTTATAACAGGAGTCTTAGGCATAAAGACTTCACCTTTTTGCATGGAATGCAGAAAATCAGTTAAAGATTTACTGCCGTCTGCATAGTATTTTCCTTTCTGGATCCCGGAAAAATTCCTGCCGTAAACCGTACTCCATAATGAAAGCATGAAATCAGGGTAATCATCTTTTAGAAGATCTATAACAGTCTGCTTAACTGTTGCCCCGCCTTTTAACTCATATACCTTACCCTCAACGTAAATTTTATGATTGGAAATATCTTGAAAATATTTGTTTCCAATAAATACGGCAAAAGATCCCAAAACCGCAACAACAATAAATAAATATATATAGAATTTAACTCTTAATCCTTTTTTATTACCGGACTGTTTTACATTACTTTTCACAGTGCGTTTAGCCGTTGTTTTTGCCATTGACATACTCTTTAATTTGTATCACTCGGTAAAAGCAGAAACTAAATCCTTTCTAATTCATACTATTATAGCTAATTTCCCAACTTTACACTTTCTAAAAAACAATGACTCTGCCTTGCTTTGGATCCTTTGATTTTTTCGCGTGACTTCACAAAGACAAAAAGCTAAAATTGACATTTATTTTTAAGCAAGATTCACACTATTTTTAAGGCCTTGAATAATGGAAATGGACAAAACTTATCAACCTGAAAAATTCGAAAGTGAAATTTATACCAAATGGGAAAATAACGGCCTTTTCAAACCGTCAGGAAATACTGCGGCAAAAGCCTATTCCATCGCTTTACCGCCGCCGAACGTAACCGGCTCTTTACATATGGGACATGCCTTCCAGCAAACCATCATGGACAGTCTCATCCGTTTCCATCGCATGAAGGGAGATAATACCCTGTGGCAATGCGGTACCGATCATGCCGGCATCGCCACTCAGATGGTGGTAGAACGCAAGCTTGCAAAAGAAGAAAACCTTACCCGTCACGATTTGGGTCGCGAGAAATTCATTGAAAGAATTTGGAAATGGCGCCAAGAATCAGGCGGTACCATTACCCGTCAAATGCGCCGCTTGGGTGACTCCGTTGACTGGAGCCGCGAGCGCTTTACCATGGATGAAGGCTTATCAAATGCTGTTAAAGAAGTTTTCGTCCGCTTATATGATGAAGATTTAATTTATCGCGGCAAACGTCTTGTTAACTGGGATCCGAAACTTCGTACCGCAATTTCCGATTTGGAAGTTGAAAACAAAGAGGTTAAAGGCTACATGTGGTATATCCGTTATAAATTAGCTGACGGGCTTACCACCAATGAAGGCAAAGACTACCTTTTAATCGCCACTACACGTCCTGAGACACTGCTTGGTGATACCGCCGTTGCCGTAAACCCCAAGGACGAGCGTTTTAAAAACTTAGTCGGAAAAGATTTGATTCTGCCTTTAGTCAACCGCCGTATTCCAATCGTAGCCGATGAACATGCCGACATGGAAACCGGTACCGGATGTGTGAAGATTACTCCTGCTCATGACTTTAACGACTACGCCGTAGGCAAGCGTCACAAACTTGCCATGATTAACATCATGACCGAAGATGCCTGCATCCGTGAAGAAGGAGAAGTATTCAATACCGACGGCATGCCGTCTGATGAAGTATCAGGCTTCATCCCGGAAGCTTACAGAGGGCTTGATCGCTTCAAAGCCCGCGACCTGATTTTAGAAGATTTAAAAGCAGAAGGTCTCTTTGATCACACTGAAGATCATACCCTGTCCCAGCCTTTTGGTGATCGCGGCGGCGTTCCTATTGAACCTATGCTTACCGATCAATGGTATGTTCGTGCGTCAGTACTTGGAAAACCTGCTCTTGAAGCTGTTGAAGACGGCAGAATTAAATTCGTTCCAGCTCAATATACCAATATGTACTATTCTTGGATGCGCGATCTTCAAGATTGGTGTATTTCCCGTCAATTATGGTGGGGTCACCGCATTCCTGCATGGTACGATGAAAAAGGCAACATATATGTTGCAAGAAGCGAAGACGAAGTCCGCAGCAAATATAATCTTGATAAAGATTTAGTATTGACTCAAGATCCCGATGTCCTTGATACTTGGTTCTCGTCAGCTTTGTGGACATTCTCTACTTTAGGTTGGCCTGATAACACCAAAGAGCTTGAGACATTCCATCCTACATCGGTTCTTGTTACCGGCTTTGACATTATCTTCTTCTGGGTTGCCCGCATGATCATGATGACCATGCACTTTATGAAAAATCCTGACGGAACACCGCAAGTGCCTTTCCATACCGTATACGTCACCGGATTAATTCGCGACGAAGAAGGACAGAAGATGTCCAAATCCAAAGGTAACGTTCTCGATCCTTTGGATATGATTGACGGTATTGATATCGAAACACTCGTCAAAAAGCGTACTGCCAATATGATGCAGCCGCAAATTGCCGAAAAGATTGCAAAACGTACCCGTAAGCAATTCCCCGACGGCATTTCAGCTCATGGCACCGATGCTTTGCGCTTTACTCTCTGTGCTTTGGCCTCAAACGGTCGTGACATCAACTGGGATATGAAGCGCCTTGAAGGCTATCGTAATTTCTGCAACAAGATTTGGAACGCCAGCCGCTTTGTTCTAATGAATATCGACGGCATGACTTTATCTAAACCGCAGGCTTCAGATTTGTCTTTGGCTGATCGTTTTATTTACTCTAAGCTTGCTACCGCCATTAAAGACATCCGCGAATCTCTTGATTCCTACCGCTTTGATCAGGTTGCAACCATCCTTTATGAGTTTATTTGGAACGAATACTGTGACTGGTATCTGGAATTCACCAAGGCTATTTTAAAAGACGATACTTTAAGTGCCGCGCAGCATAACGCTACTGCATATACTTTGGTTGACGTTCTTGAAACCGTTTTAAGAATGGCTCATCCGGTGATTCCGTTTATTACCGAGACCATTTGGCAGCAATGTGCTCCTTTGCTAAATCGCATGAATAATGAGAAAACCATTATGGTTGCTCCTTATCCTAAAGCAGAGGATTATATTTTTGACGCTGAAGCCGAAAAAGATATTCTTTGGATTAAAGACTTCGTTACAGCCGTCCGCAATCTGCGTGCAGAAATGAAAGCAGGTCCTGCAGTTAAGCTTGCCCCGATTGTCCGCGGTGCTTCTGCAGACGAGCAGCGCTGTGCCAAAGAAAACAGCCGTTGCTTAACACTTGTAGCCAACATTGAGCCGATTGTCTTTGCAGGCAGTGATGAAAAACTTCCGCCTTGCGCATCTAAGCCTTTCGGCACTGCTGAAGTTCTTATTCCGATGAAAGATCTTATAAATAAAGATGCCGAGATTAAGCGCCTAAGCGATATGGCTAACAAGCTTAAAGGTTTAATCAAAGGCGGAGAAGCCAAGCTTAATAACGAAGCATTTACTTCAAAAGCTCCGGCTAAGATCATCGAAGGAGCAAAAGCCCAACTTGAACTTAATAAAGCTCAGTTAAGCAAGATTGAAAGTCAGATTGAAGAACTATCAAAACTTTAATCTTCTCTAAATTAAGAAAGGGCTTCAAAAGGAAGTCCTTTCTTTTCTAAAGATGTGCACCATCTTGTAGCTTCTTTAATAAAAAATGCACTATTTTAGTTACGTGTTTTGTTAAATGTTGCACAGAATGTATTAGAATCATAAGATTTGCTGAATCAAATTTTTAAAAAGAGAATGTTTTCCAATGGCTAATTTTCAATTAGATATAGCTAAATTCGGCGGCACTTCAGTTGCCGATTTTAAAGCAATGACCAGCAGTGTTCAGGTTTCAGCAAGTAATCCCAACACTCGTTTAGTAGTAGTCAGCGCCTGTGCAGGCGTTACCAATATTTTGGTAGAGTTAGCTTCAGGAGCCTGCTCCCGCGATAAAATCGAAGAACTTATCAAAAAGCTGTACGATATTCACTACGAAATCGCCTCTAAAGTCGCCACTACTGACATATGCCTTAAATTTATCAAAGAGCATTTAAATGAGATCCGCGATTTAGCCAATGAAGCCGCAATGGAGCGTTCCGATGCTCTGACCGATCGCATCGTTTCTCACGGCGAGCTGATGTCATCATTTTTAATCGTAGAAGTGTTCAAGCTTCACGGTTACAACGCCAAATGGTTTGACGTTCGCCAGGTTATGCGTACTGATTCTTGCTTCGGTCACGCTCAACCCTTAGTTGAAGTTGTAGAAAGTTTATGTAAAACCCATCTTGCTCCTTTACTGCAAGACGGAACTATTGTCGTAACCCAAGGGTTCATCGCCTCAAACAGCGAAGGAATGACCACTACCTTAGGTCGCGGCGGTTCAGACTACACTGCAGCCTTATTAGGTGAAGCATTAGCCGCTTCCACTATTTCAATCTGGACTGACGTTCCCGGTGTTTATACCACCGATCCGCGTTTGGTTCCTCACGCAAAACCGATTGATGAGTTAACCTATCTTGAAGCTGCCGAGATGGCAACATTCGGTGCCAAGATTTTGCACCCGTCAACCTTAATTCCGGCGGTTCGCCGCGGGATCCCGGTTTATGTCGGTTCAAGCAAAGAGCCGGAAAAAGGCGGCACCTGGGTAAAACCCGAAACCACAAGCCATCCTGCTTTTAGAGCTGTAGCATTACGTAAAAACCAGACTCTTATCGTCTTAGCCAGCCCTAAAATGGTAGGTGCATCAGGATTCTTAGCCAAAGTATTCAGCGTTTTTGCAAAATACAATCAATCAATTGATTTGGTATCAACATCAGAAGTATCAATTGCCGTTACTTTAGATGCAGGCAGCAATACCTCAGGTATTAATGAACTTAACGAAAATATGCTCAATGAGTTAAGACAATTCTGCCATGTTAAAGTTGAACACAAATTGTCATTAGTTGCCGTCATCGGCAATGAAATGTCTTCTATACCTGGAACTGCAACTCGTGCCTTTGACGCTATCGAAAATTATGCCGTCCGCATGATTTGCTACGGTGCATCAAATCACAATTTGTGCTTCCTAGTCGAGGAAGATAAAGCAGTTGAAGCATTAACGGCTTTACATAAACATTTACTTGAAGACTAATTCTTAGTTTTGTACTAGGACACGCCGCATTTAAATCGCGGCGTGTTTTTTATGCGCAAAAAATAACGGAGCTTAAGGCTCCGTTATTTTTTGAAATCGAATTTAAATTAAAGAGAATCGTAAGAGCCGAGTTCCTTAAAGGCCTCGATAACACGATTAACGATGCTCTCTTCACACTTACGCAACCATACACGCGGATCATAATACTTCTTATTAGGAGCATCAGGTCCGGTCGGATTACCAAGCTGAGCCTGAAGATATGCTTCATTGGCCTTATAGTAATCCATAATGCCCTTCCAGCCTGCCCACTGTGTATCGGTATCAATATTCATCTTAATGACACCATATGAAACAGCTTCGGCAATTTCCGCAGGAGAAGAGCCTGAACCGCCGTGGAATACGAGATTCATAGGCTTAGGACCGGTATGGAATTTTTCTTCAACAAACTTCTGAGAATCACGCAGAATAGTCGGCTTCAATTTAACGTTGCCGGGCTTGTAAACGCCGTGAACATTACCGAAAGAGGCTGCGATAGTGAAATTCGGGGAAATCTTCATGAGGCGCTCATAAGCATAAGCAACATCCTGCGGCTGGGTGTAAAGAGCTGACTCATCCTTACCTGAATTATCAACGCCGTCTTCCTCACCGCCGGTGCATCCGAGCTCAAGCTCAAGAGTCATACCCATCTTGGCCATACGCTCTAAATACTTGCTGCAAATATCAATATTCTCTTCAAGAGACTCTTCTGAAAGATCAAGCATGTGGGAAGAGAACAAAGGCTTGCCGTTTTTGGCAAAATACTCTTCACCGGCATCAAGCAAGCCGTCAACCCAAGGGATTAACTTCTTAGCGCAATGATCGGTATGAAGAATTACCGGTACGCCATATTCTTTGGCAACATTGTGAACGTGCAAAGCACCGGAAATAGCGCCGAGAATTGAATTGCCCTGAGGACGATCAACTTTAAGACCTTTTCCGGCAACGAATGCTGCACCGCCGTTTGAGAACTGTACGATAACGGCAGAACGAGCCTTAGCGGCAGCCTCTAAAACAGCGTTAATGGTATTCGTACCGACGCAGTTTACGGCAGGAAGCGCATAACCGTTTTCTTTAGCTACGGCAAATACTTTCTGAACGTCCTCTCCGACGAGAACTCCGGGTTTAACAACATCTAAAATTTTAGTCATTTTGGTGCCTTTATATAAATAAGGTGCCCTTTACGGGCACCGGTTAAATTATCTTACTTATTCAGCTGCTCTTTTTTCCAAAATTTCAACAGCAGGGAGCTTCTTGCCTTCTACGAACTCAAGGAAAGCACCGCCACCGGTTGAAATGTAAGAAATCTTGGAAGTTACACCGAACTTCTGAATAGCTGCGATAGTATCACCGCCGCCTGCTACTGAGAAAGCATCAGAATCAGCGATTGCATTTGCTAAAGCTTTAGAACCTTCAGCAAACTGATCGAACTCGAATACACCTACAGGACCGTTCCACAAAATAGTCTTGGCATTCTTGATAACTTCTTCGATATTAGCCATTGATTTAGGACCGAGGTCAAAAATCATATCGTCGTCTGCAACATCAGCAAGATCTTTGGTAACGGCAGGAGTGGTCTCAGAAAATTCTTTGCCGACAACAACATCAACAAACTCAGGAATATGAGTCTTCTCGGCCAACTCCTTAGCAGTCGGGATCAAATCTTCTTCACATAATGACTTACCGACTTTGTGACCTTCAGCAGCCATAAAGGTATTGGCAATACCGCCGCCGACAATTAACTGATCTGCAACTTTAAGCAGGCTATTTAAAACCGGCAGCTTGGTAGAAACTTTAGAACCGCCGACGATAGCAACCATCGGACGAGCAGGATTATCCATAGCCTTACCTAAAGCTTCGAGCTCAGCGGCAAGCAAAGGACCTGCACAGGCAACAGGAGCAAACTCGGCAACACCGTAAGTGGTAGCCTGAGCACGGTGAGCGGTACCGAAAGCGTCCATTACGAAAACATCGCACAAAGCGGCATATTTACGGGACAATTCTTCGTTATTCTTCTTTTCGCCTTTGTTGAAGCGGCAGTTTTCAAGAACAACTACCTCATTATCGTTTACTTCTACACCGTCAAGATAATCTTTAACTAAACGAACCGGGCACGGAAGCTTAGTTGCCATATAATCAGCAACCGGCTGTAAAGAGAATTCGTCACTATAGACGCCTTCCTCAGGACGGCCCAAGTGGGAGATAACCATAACCTTGGCGCCTTTTTCAAGTGCAAGCTTAATAGTCGGAAGGGTAGCCATAATACGCTTGTCTGATGCTACTTTACCGTCTTTAATAGGAACGTTTAAATCAGCACGAATCAAAACACGCTTGCCTTTAAGGTCGAGGTCGGCCATTTTCTTAATTGCCATAGTGAATTTTTCCTCTAAAAAAATCTGGTCTTAACTAGACTAATTATAGAGCCATAACAAGCTCTCTAATCACTCATTTTAACTAAATAACCTGCAAAATTCCATAGCGTAATTTTGCAAGTTTCAATAGCTTAATCTTTATTTAATCCAAATTAGGATTATGTAAAAAATAAGTAAAAAACTGCCACAAAAAACCCCCGATTGCACATCGAGGGTTCAAAGTTAAATCAAATTAAAATCGCATCCTATAAAACGGATTTTGCAACTTTAACAAGATTATCAACGGTAAAGCCGAACTTCTCAAACAGTAAACCTGCAGGAGCAGACTCACCGTAATGATCAAGTCCTAAAACCTTGCCGTCAAGACCTACATACTTGTACCAACCCTGAGTGCAGCCTGCTTCAACGGCAACGCGAGCGCGGCAGGCACAAGGCAGAACAGCTTCTTTATAAGCTGCATCCTGACGATCAAAGACTTCACAGCACGGCATTGAAACAACGCGAACTTTACGGCCTTCTTTTTCCAACTCTTCAGCGGCATGGAAAGCAAGAGCTACTTCGGAGCCTGTGGCAATAATGATAAGCTCGGGAGCGCCGTCACAATCACGAAGGATATAGCCGCCCTTGGCGATATCGGCAACCTGCTTATCATCACGCGGCATCTGCTCTAAATTCTGACGGGTTAAAACAATGTCAGAAGGACCGTCCTTACGCTCAATCATATGATCCCAGGCAACTGCGGTCTCAACCGGATCGCAAGGGCGCCAGGTATCAAGATTCGGAACCATGCGCAATGAAGCAGTCTGCTCAATAGGCTGATGAGTAGGACCGTCCTCACCGACGCCGATGGAATCATGGGTAAAGACATAAAGAGTAGGAATGCCCATCAATGCGGACATACGAATAGCATTACGTGCATACTCGGAGAAGATGAGGAAAGTACCGCCGTAAGGACGGAAGCCGCCGTGAAGCAGCATACCGTTCATGGCAACTGCCATAGCGAACTCGCGAACACCCCAATGGATATAATTACCCTTAATCATATGAGGAGCAACTGACTTAGAAGACTTAGTCATAGTCAGATTGGACGGAGCCAAGTCTGCAGAGCCGCCGACAAGTTCCGGCATGTTTGCAGCAAAGAAATCAAGAGCAATTTGGCTTGCTTTACGAGTTGCAATCTTCTGAGGATTTGCCTGCAATGATTTAATCCACTCTTGAGCTTTGGCATGCAAATCACATGGCAAATCGCCTTTCATGCGACGTTCAAACTCTGCTGCAAGCTCAGGATACGCTGCTTTGTATTTTGCAAAAAGCTCATTCCACTTAGCTTCATACTTAGCGCCTGACTCAACTGCGCTCCATTTATTGTAGATTTCCTCAGGGATCTCAAAAGGACCGTAGTTCCAGCCTAACTGCTTACGGGTCAAAGCAATTTCTTCATCACCTAAAGGTGCTCCGTGGCAAGATTCTTTACCGCCCTTATTCGGAGAGCCGAAACCGATGGTGGTATGGCAAACGATAAGAGACGGATGCTCTTTATCAGCCTGAGCCTCAGCTATGGCCTTACGAATTGCCTCGCCGTCATGACCGTCTACCTCAAGAACCTGCCAATGATAAGCGGCAAAACGCTGTTTGGTATCATCACCGAACCAGCCTTTTACTTCACCGTCAATGGAAATACCGTTTGAATCATATAAAGCAATAAGCTTGCCAAGTCCTAAAGTACCTGCTAAGGAGCATACTTCATGAGAAATACCTTCCATCAAGCAGCCGTCGCCCAAGAAAGCATAAGTATAGTGATCAACGATATCAAAGCCGTCACGATTGAACTCGCTTGCAAGCATTGCCTCAGCAAGAGCCATGCCAACGGCATTACCGATACCCTGACCTAAAGGACCGGTGGTGGTCTCAACACCGGGAACGATTCCGTATTCAGGATGACCCGGAGTCTTTGAATCCAACTGTCTGAACTGCTTTAAATCATCAATAGAAAGATCATAACCGGTTAAATGCAGCAATGAATAAAGCATCATTGAGGCATGGCCGTTTGACAATACGAAACGATCGCGATTAGGCCACTTCGGATTTTTAGGATTGTGACGTAAAAATCCGCGCCATAAAGCCTCTGCCATATCTGCCATACCCATAGGAGCACCAGGGTGGCCTGATTTAGCTTTCTGCACGCCATCCATACTTAAGGCACGAATAGCATTTGCCAACTCCCTATATTCAGACATGTTAAACTCCTTTCTTATTCAAAATTAAAACCTTTTCCCGTTTACCGTCATCCTTCCTGAAGAAAAAACGATTTTGCTATAAAAAGCATTATCTTTAGTGACGAAAAACGGTTTAAAAACTACGGACAACAATGCGTCATTAGGCATTTTATCGAGTTTAAACTCAAAATCGCCCTGACTTTTATCAATATCATCAAGATTAAAAACCATACTGCCCTTACCGTTAAGAACAGCAAAAGAATTCTTTTCTTGTGACGCATTATCAGGATCGCCGGTATCCATAACTACAGACAATCCGTCCAAAACTAAATTTAGTTTATTATCACAAAGGATTTTATAAAAATCCTCGATCGTTTGAGCATCTTGAAGAAAATTAAGCTTTAAAAGATCAACTTTTCCCAAAGAGCCGTGCATGCTTACATTTGATAACGGATAAGACAGCTTATCTGCTTCAAATTTATAGCTCACGTCTGCCTGTTTTTTATTGTCAGGCGCTCCTAATGTCATATCTAAGCTTATATTCTTGGCATAAATCAATTCTGCGTAATCAAAATCTTCTATAGCCCCGGAAAAAACGGCAGTGTTTTTGTACGCAAGAGGCTGTCTTGAAAACGAATTAAAGTACATATGACCGATTCGTTCACCATCTTTAGTCTCATAATTTTTAGCGTCAAAAGAAAAACTGGCCCTATCAAACATGTTAAGGCGAGCTGAGAAAAATAAAGAAAACGGATTTTCTTTTGGAGTGTAAGAATAACTTCCGCCAAGCTGTACTTTTAAATCATATACCTGCGGAAATACCGAATACTTAAAAGAAAACAAACTGCTTTCCAACGTAAAATCCGGTCTGAAATCAGCTGATAAAGACTTTTTTACCTTATCGGTAAGAAATACTTGAGCTTTTGCATTTAAAAAACCGTAATTGATAATAACCGGAAGTTTTTCAACGACAGTGGAAGCATTATTTAATAACAGCAACTCACCTTTTTCCGAAAAAAAGCTTCTGTCTTTGCGTTTATAACTTAAATAAGCAAAATTTTTATCTAGTACGGGGATTTCAGGATTTAATGAAGAAGAGAGCTGCTTATTTAGAATTGATACAGCCTCATCGATTTTAGTTGAAGCTAAAGTCGCAGTAATAAACGTCCCGCCTGCCCAAACGACAAACACAAAAGCGGCACCAATTACCCCGGCTTTAAGCAGTTTCATGAAATTTAAGCCATGAAAAAGCCGATCCCTTTACGGTATCGGCTTTTGCTTTAAAATTAACCGAAGACTTTCTTATAGTCAGCCTGGAATTTCTCAATACCCTGATCGGTAAGCGGGTGCTTGGTCATCTGCTCGATTACTTTATACGGAACAGTAGCGATATCGGCACCGGCCATAGCGCAATCGATTACATGAATCGGGTTGCGTACTGAAGCGCAAATGATCTGAGCATCGATATCACCAACCATAAACATATCGGAAATCTGACGAATCAAATCAATGCCGGGCATGGAGATATCATCAAGACGGCCAAGGAACGGAGAAACATAAGTTGCACCGGCGCGGGCAGCAAGCAAAGCCTGGTTTGCGGAGAAAATCAAAGTAAGATTGGTCTTAATGCCTTCAACCTTACACATATGGCAAGCTTTAAGACCCTCAACAGTCATAGGGATCTTAACTACCATGTTCTCGTGAATAGCTGCAATTTCACGGGCTTCTTTCATCATGGTCTCAGCATCTAAAGTAGTAGGCTTAACTTCACCGCTGATAGGGCCATCAACAATAGAAGTGATCTCTTTAATTACTTCTTTAAAATCACGACCTTCTTTGGCAATCAAAGTCGGGTTGGTAGTAACACCGCAAATTACGCCCATGTCATTGGCTTTACGAATATCCTCAACATTAGCGGTATCTAAGAAGAAACGCATGATAACTCCTAAATTTCATAACTGCTGTCTTGCAGTTTTTAGTTAATTTATAAACGAGTTTGCACCCTCAAATATTAATAGTACTTGATTTACGTGTTTTTTTATATCAAATCTCAAATTTATGTGACAAAAGTCTAAAATTGGATCTTTAAAAAACACACAACTTTGTACAAAAGAGCGCAAACAACAAAAAGCTCATTAGCTTAAATATAGCTTAAACAATGCTTGCGTACCCAAATCACCGTCACCTTGCTCAATAAGTTTTTCATAAAGCTTTAAGGCAAGTTCAAGTCCGGGCAATTTTAAATTGCACTCTTTTGCTACATCTATAGCTATCTTCATATCCTTAACAAAATGCTTAACATAAAAGCCGGGATTAAAATCACCTTTTAAAATACGCGGGCCATAACTTGACAAAGAAAAAGATCCTGCCGCACCGCCGGATAAAGTCTTAAGCACTAATTCTTCATCAAGACCGGTCTTACGTGCGGTAATAAGGGCCTCGCAAACTGACATCATTCCCGCGGCAATTGCGATTTGATTACATATTTTGGCGTATTGTCCGGATCCGCTCTCACCAAAGCGTACATAATTCTTGCCCATGGCTTTAAACACAGGTTCAAGATCTAAAAAAGCTTTGGCACTGCCGCCGAACAAAATAGTTAAAGTACCGTTTCTAGCTCCGACATCTCCGCCTGTTACCGGAGCATCGCATATGGTAACGCCGCGTTTTAATCCCTCCTTAGTCATTTCTTTTGCTAATGACGGGGTTGAGGTCGTCATATCAATGCCGATTGAACCTTGCTTCATTGACTGTAAAGCACCGTTCTCTCCAAGCCAGACTTCTTTAACATCCTGAGGATAACCGACAATGGAAATCACAAGATCAACATCATCTGCAGCTTCTTTTGGGGACGCTGCCCATACAGCTCCTTTATCAAGCAGACTTAACGCCTTTTCCTTAGTACGGTTATAGACCTTAAGCTTAAAACCGGCATCAATAAGATGTCCTGCCATAGAGCGTCCCATAACGCCGGTTCCGATAAATCCGATAGTTTTAATTTCCATAAAAATATCCTCATACAAAACTGTTTATATTTTGCCTTTAAACCGCACTAAAAACAAAATCGCCGCAAAATTTACTCACAAAAGCAAAAATGCGGCGATTTTTATTAGCTTTTTGTTAGGCTTTATGCCTGAGCTGCCTCAAGAGCCTGACGTAAATCATCAATAATGTCATCAACATTTTCAAGGCCTACTGACAGACGAATAAGGCCTGGAGTAATACCTGCTTCTTCAAGCTGATGATCGCTTAACTGACGATGGGTTGAACTGGCAGGATGCAGCACGCAGGTACGGATATCAGCGACATGCACTTCAAGAGAAATCATCTTAAGGCTATCAATAAACTTTGCACCCGCTTCACGTCCGCCTTTTATTTCAAAAGAAATCACGCCGCTACAGCCTTTCTTTAAATATTTCTTGGCCAGTTCATAATTTTTAGAACCTTCAAGTCCCGGATAGCGAACTTCAACAACGTTATTCTGACAGGCAAGGAACTTTGACACCTTCATGGCATTTTCACAATGTCTCTGCATACGTAAAGGCAAAGTCTCAATACCTAAATTGATATAAAAAGCACCTTGTGCCGTCTGACAGCAGCCTAAATCACGCATCATCTGCGCACGTGCTTTAACAATGTAAGCAGCCTTGCCGAAGGCTTTGGTATAAATAAGTCCGTGATAAGAATCATCAGGTGTCGTAAACTCGCTAAAGCGAGGAGATGCTTCCCAATTAAAATTACCGCTGTCAACAATCACGCCACCCACTTGCAAAGCGTGACCGTCAAGATATTTAGTAGTTGAGTGAACTACAATATCGGCACCGAAATCAAAAGGACGGCATAAGTACGGAGTGGCAAAAGTATTGTCAACGATTAGAGGCACACCGACTTTATGTGCAAGATTTGCCATTCTTTCGATATCAAGAACATCCATTGACGGGTTGGCTACAGTCTCACCGAAAAATGCTTTGGTATTGGAGCGCACCGATTTTAAAATCTCTTCATCACTGGCATTTTCATCGATAAAGGTAACTTCAATGCCCATGCGCTTTAAAGTAACGGCAAATAAATTAAAAGTTCCGCCGTAAATACTTGAAGCGCTGACCACATGATCACCTGCTTTTGCCAAAGTCAAAATAGAAATTAATGATGCAGCCTGACCTGAAGACGTACACATGGCACCTACACCGCCCTCTAATGCGGCTATTTTCTGCTCAACTGCATCAACTGTAGGATTTCCAAGACGTGAATAGAAAAAGCCCGGAACTTCAAGGTCAAAAAGCTTTGCTACATCGCGTGTCGTGTCATAAGTAAAAGTCGTGCTCTGACAGATGGGAAGAACTCGCGGCTCTCCGTTTTTGGGAGTATAACCGGCATGCAAACATAAAGTCTCTAATTTCATTTTACTACCCTTGCTGTTTTTATCGTAATTTCATATTTTCCTGAAACACAGAAAATGTTCTTAGTATGCTTCACAAAGAGCTAAAAAGAAACTCAATTAAAACGCAAACATTCTTTTTTTCACCAAATAAGTGCGTTTTTCACAAATATTCCACACCCCTCAGAGTTTTAAACATAGTTTCATGAAAAAATGAAAGGAAGCAATAAAGGTTTTTATGAACAAAATAACAGCTTTAGAACTTCACACTATCTTGGTGTTATATCAAACCCGTAGTTTTACTTTGTCAGGAAAAGTTCTGCACAAAGTGCCTACTGCCGTCAGTTATACTTTAAACACACTCGAAAAAAGACTGCAGATAAAATTATTTAACAAAAACAACAAAAAGCTTATTCCCACCATTGCGGGAAAATATCTTGCCGGTAAAGCTGCCCAAATACTTGATGAAATGGAAACGACTCTGCAAAACACAATCAGTCTTGCAGAAGATTTTGAGCCTGATTTAAAAATTGCAGTAAATAATATTATTTCACTTAAACCATTATATGACTTATGTAAATTAAGCACGAAACTATTCCCTAATACGCAAATCAACCTTTCCATAGAAGTTTATAACGGTGTGTGGGAATCATTATTTTCCGATCGTGCCGATATTGCCATCGGAGCCCCTCATTCTGCAGATTTAAACTCCGATCTTGAGACTTTTCGCCTCGGTGTTTGCAATTGGCTTTTCTGCGTAAGTCCAAAGCATCCATTAACTATGGAAATTTTGCCTTTATCAAATGATACCCTGCGACATTTCGCGGCTATTTGCGTTAAAGATACATCATCTATCCTTCCGGCAAAAAATGCATGGCTTTTAAAAGGACAGCAAGCAATCTTCGTCCCGGACTATTATTCTAAAATACGTATGCATGAAAACGGAGCCGGCATAGGATTTTTACCAGAGTATTTTGCAAAACCTTTTCTTGATTCTCAAAAACTCGTTGAGCTTCCCGTTAAAAATCCTAAAAAACCGACAACTTTATGGATTGCAGTAAAAGACAGACAAAATCGCGGTCCGGCTTTTAACTGGTGGATTGAACAATTAAATCTTGAAAATACTAAAAAAGCCATGCTCTCAAGCTTATGGTAAAAGCATCAGAAAAATAGTAATAATGGAGACAGACATGAAATCCGTCTCCATTAACGCTCTGAATTATTCTTAATAATTTACTTTTCGTCCTCACACACCGGTGCCCAAGACAACGGCTTTTCCTTTGCTTCTTTTATTGCCATAAGAATAAAAACGACTGCACTTACTGCATAACCGAAACTTACAGTCGGAGAGGCATTTATAGCCAAAGAAGTTCCATGAATAAAACCGAAGAACGATAAAGCGCATCCGGCTACAGCATAAACGGCAGCCCAATGAAAAGCTCTTTCAATAATAAACACGGCAATAGCAGCTAATATCATACCGGCTAAAATTCCGCCTCCGCCTGCAGTTACGATACCGTGATACAACACGCCTCCGGAATTCATACCTGCAATAACTTCTTCAGGAATGGCTACGGTATTTACCGATGCCGCGCTTAACGCGCCGTCAACCTGAGTTTTAAGCCACTCAGCTATATTCGGGATCAATGCCAAAATAATTGCAGGCGCATGACGTTTTGGAGATACCTGGAATGCCTGAGCACCGATAACCAAACCGATAAACAGCAAGATCGGAATAATAGCAACAAGAGGAATTACCGACAACAATAACGAGGTAAGGCCAAAGAAACACAGAATTGCCATTACAATTCCGGTAACCATTGAATAGCCTATTCGACCTCCCATTGCTTTCCATCCGGGATGACCGATATAAACGGCAGGAGGGAAGGGAGAGCCTAAGAAACCTCCCAAAATTGCACCAATACCGTCTGCTGCCATAATAAAACGCAAATTGTATTTATCTCCCGCTGCATTTGCCGACTCGACATTATTTAAAATTTCAGTAAAGTTTAAAATGCCAAGAGGAATTGCAGAAACCAGCAGAGGCCATACCAATTCAGACGGTACGCTTAAAACATCAAAAGAAAAAGAAGGGAAGTAAAGAGCAAAATTACTAAGCGAAGCGGTTACTTGTCCGGGATCCATAATATTGCTCATACCTAAGAAAGTAGCACCCCATGCAAGCACGGAACCTACAATAACAACTCCCAAACCTCCCGGGATATTAAACGGTAATCTGACTCCTCCCACCCAATTGAGCAAAATAATCATAAAGCAGATGATACCGATCCATGCCGCTTCATAAATTTGAAACACAGGACGCATCGCGATATATGTCAAAGCGACACCGGCAAGAGAGCCGAGCATTGCTGCTCTTGGAGTATATTTTCTTATAGTTGGTCCGATTAAAACACCCAGAAGTACTATTAATCCTATAAGTACGCACCATATAAGACCTAACTTCCAAGCCAGCACCCAATCCTTATAAAGCAAAACCGTTGGCAGCATAACCACAAAAACCACAATGAACATATGCGGCACCGACGGTCCGTAAGGAAGAGCCGTTACATCAGTTCTATTCTCTTTTTTTGCAAGCTTATAAGCCATTAGAGCATAAATAATATTACCAAAAGGCAATGCTATTCCTAATGCCGGAAGAACTCGTCCGAATACAGTTTCAGACGGGATCTGAACTACATACAGACACAATCCCGTTAGTACTATGGTATTTAACAGAACATTAGTGAATAAACCGAAAAACGCATTAAGATCACCTGCGACCCATAATTTTATCTTTTGATTCTCACTCATCCTAAACTCCTTTTAGGCATTACTTGCAATATAGTTACGCCAGCCGCGATATTGAGAAATATCTTTCATTCCTTCAACCACCCACGGCTCGGCAATAACGCCTAACACATAAGATCCGTCATTAAGCTGTACTTTACCGATGCAAAGACCCGGAGGTTCTTTTTGTAAAATATCTGCAAGTCCGGCTTTGGGAACCGACCAAACTTCAAGCAAAACACTTATACCGCCTTCTTTAACTTTAAGCATGGCTGGATTATTATCATTTACCGACCATAAGCGGTAACAAGGTGCAGTAGAATCCTCTTTAACAAATTTCGCGCCAGCATCTTCCATGTTTTTACATAGTTCAAGACCACGCATTAAAGTTCCGTTAACTGCCAACAATACACTCATAAAAACCCCTGTCTTACCTAAAAGCCAAACTACAGTATCTCTTGTGCCAAAAACCTTAATGCTTTAACAAAGCATTCTTCTGGAGCATTGGTAATTCCGGCGCCGATTTGTCCGATACCTGCCTTTTTATGTGCTATACCGGTATTAATAATAGGAAGAATATGTCTATCAAGTACTTTTAGTACATCAATACCGCACGCAGTCCCGTCAAAATCAAGAGAAGGCAGACAAAAAGACGGATGGCGACCTAACGTAATTTCACGCATCCTAAGAGAATTATTCAAAGCATCCTGCGAAGTCCCTCCGACAAACTTTACGATAGCTGGAGATGCTGCCATGGCAAAACCTCCGATACCGGCTGTTTCAGTGATAGCACTGTCGCCTAAATCAGGATTGGCATCTTTATCTCCATATCCCGGAAAATAAAGGCCTTTTATCAACAAAGAAGGAGCCTCAAACCATGTATCTCCTGCCCCCGAGACTCTGATACCGAAATTTACACCGTTACGTGACATAGCAACAACCATAGAGCTGTATTTCACTCCTGATGCCGCATCTAGCATACATTTACAGGCTGCCATAGATAAATTTAAAAAGAAATGATCATTGGACGCAATAAAGCGTAAAGCATCAGCACCACCTTCAATACCTGCAAGAACCGGAGACAAAAGCTTAATAAGCTGCCCCGTACTGGCACTATTACGATTATGACACTCATCTCCCATCTGCAAACCTTGGGAAATAAGAGGTTTTACTTCTATCGGTCCAGTAAGCTCAATAGCTTTTGCCAGTACCGGAGCTAATCTCTCTTTCATAAATTTGAGACGATCCAATACTTCTTTACCGTTAGCACCGAAACGTAAAACCTTTCCTAAGCCTTCATTTAAATTTGAATAAGATTCATTTCCGTCAACTGTATTTTTAACCACAAATACCGGCATGCTAGGGCTGATTACACCAGACATCGGTCCTACCGCATGGTGATGATGACAAGGAGATAATTTTATTTGTCCGCTTATAACTAAATTACGTGCACTTTCAATGTTTTCTGCCCATCCTTCATACACAATAGCGCCGCAAACCGCTCCTTGCATCGGTCCACACATGTGCTCAAAATCAATCGGAGGTCCAGAATGTAAAAGCTGACGACCTGAAAAATCAGGAATAACCTCGCTTGCCAAACAAATCTTCGTAAGCACCGGCTGTGAATTTAAATATTTATTAAGCGCAATTTCATTTGCCTTTTTTATCTTTTCATTATCAATAAGTTTTGCAAGTATCATTGCGTCTTCAGGCTCGGCAAAGCACGGCGGCTGCCATTTGAGATCTACAACACTGCCGCCACAGGCATGAATATTGTCAGAGAAACTTTTGACACCCAATGCTACCGTGTTTAACTTTTTAGTAAAAATATCATTCATGATTTTTATCCTTACAGTAAGGAAAGCGCGCAAAGAGTGGCTTCATAGTTACTTTTGGCAACCTTTACACCAAGATTTTGAAGCTCACATACCGTGTTTTTAAGAGATTGAGGATCTTCATCGGTACCGCACACATGGCAAACCAAATGTAAATCAGAACGCGTATTTTTCTTTATAAGAAGTTTAAGACCATCAAGCGGAGTAAGGCTTGCTCCGTATCCTAAAACAACATCAAATAAAATTACTTTAATCTTATGATCGCCCATACTCTTTGCAAAATACTCGTCACGCAATGAGGGATCGATCATCGGATGAGGCCTGCAGTTAGTAAACTCATCATCGCCCATATCAATAAAAATATTGGTCAAGCCGCAAGAATTTAAAGACTTTGCTCCATCAATAGGAACATTCGAAGCAACCTCAAAACCGCATGCAAGAGCTATACTTTGAGCCTCCGCACAAAATGTTCCGCCGCAAAAAATACCGCAAATCTTACCAAGTCTTTGTTCTTTTACCTTAGGCAAAGAAATTTTACTAACGCCAATTTCCTTATTTTCAAGTACTTTGCAGGCGATTTCGGCACACTCGACTAAAGAAGACGCATATATAATGTTTTCATCTTGCTGTTTAGAGTTTTTATCTCCGACAAAATGTACGACAACAGGCTTTTTAATTTCTTTTAATTTAGCAATAATTTTTTCTTTAACGTCGGCAGCTGGAGGCTTGCTAATAACTCCTATAACCTTGGTATTGACATCTTTAGACAGTAGATCAAGAGAATATAAGGTCATTAAACCGCCGATATTTTCATGTAGATCGCGACCTCCTGTGCCAATAACCTGAGATAAACCGCAGCCTAAATTTGAAATGGCACAAGATACTTCCTGCAGACCGGTACCGGATGCTCCGACCAATCCGATATTGCCTTTCCTTAAAACGTTTGCAAAACCTAAAGGCAAACCGTTTATTACGGCAGTACCGCAATCAGGACCCATCATCAATAAATCACGCTCTACCGCCTCTTTCTTTAACATCAGCTCATCTTTTTCACTGACATTATCAGAAAAGAGCATTACATTAAGTCCGGATTTAAGTGCTTTTAATGCCTCTGCAGCCGCATAAGATCCTGGTACAGAAATCAAAGCAAAATTTAGGTTTTCTTGATGATCCTTTGCTTGCCGAATACTTACAGTTATCTGCTCTTTTGTTTCTGTTTTGCGTGTTTCATTTGAAGTTAAAGATTTTTCTATAAAATTAAATATTTTTAATGCTTCATCTTCATTTTGCGCTTCAAATACCGCCATTAAATCGTTTGGACTTGGTTCTAACTCAAAATTAAGTCCCAACACTTTGGCCCTTTGCAAATTAGCTTTAGTCTGCATCGCTACCGATAACTTTTCAATACCGGTTTCTGAGATGACTTTCGCAGTGATCTGCATCAGGCTCACCGAATCTTTATACAGATTCTTAAAACTTTTAAAAAATACCGGCATATCTTAGCCCCCAAGAGCACTTATCACAGATGCAGAATCAGATATCCAGCCCACTATTGCTCCTTGAGCTGCTATCATATCCAGCGTGGTTTTATGAAACTCAGGGAAATAAGAAGCACAGCAATCTTCAGGAATAACAAGTTCAAACCCGCGATCATTGGCAGCTCTTGCCGTGGTTTGTACACAAACTTCTGTTGTTACTCCGCAAATGATCAAACTCTTAATACCGCGATTTAATAAAATCTGATATAAGTCAGTTGAGAAAAAGGCATCTTTCCCCGGCTTATCAATAATCACTTCTCCATCTTTAGGATAAAGCTCAGGAATAATGTCATGACCGTATTCACCGCGAACCAAAATTCTGCCCATCGGTCCGTCAGTACCTATGAAAGTTTTTCCGCCACGAGTAAGTTTAGCCGGAGGACAATCAGTTAAATCAGGGCGATGTCCCTCTCTGGTATGAATAATCAGCATATGCTGAGCTCTACAACACTCTAAAACCTTCGAAATAGGAGCTATGGCTTTTTGCATAGGACTTACATCATTACCCAAAGCCTCGCCGAAACCTCCTTTTTGCACAAAATCCCTTTGCATATCAATAACTATCAATGCCGTAGTTTTAGGATCAAAAGTAAAATCAAACGGTCTTGCTTTTATCTGCTTAATCATATTTATCCCCTATAAACTTATCTAAATTGAGTATAGAAGCTAAAAAGTAAAAGCAAATTGCAATCTTTTGTACAAGATCCTCAAAAAATTTGAGGATCTTCAAATAACCATTGTTTTTTATGGTTTTTATGAAATGTATCCAAAAAAACACATTCTGGTGTCATTGTTACATTGTGATCATGACCTTAAAAATTAAGTTACGATAAATTTAATTTTTCTGACAGTTACAGTATGATGAAAATAGATAGTGCAAGGATCTCTTTTATGCGAATATGCCGTGATCTTTTCTATAATCTTTACGAAAAATTAAAAGATGCTGATTGCATTAACTTACAAGAACATTCATCTTTTACACAAGCGTTGAATCTAAAATTAGATGACAAATTAATCTCAATTCTAAATGAAGATAAAGTATTAGCGCCCTACTCTTTAACTTTACCCATAGATTTCTTTACCAAATATTCTCCACATAATCATTTATTCTTAAAAAAAGGGAAAAACGACTCTATCGTTCTTTTTTTACCAGACAATTTAAAACAATACATCTTCACATCAGAAAACTGCGAGGATCTTAAATTAAATTTGCAGTTAAAAATAAATGTCAAAGACGATTTTTTTAAAATCTTTTTTACTTATCTAAATAAAAATAAGCGTCAAAATTCATTGTTTGAATTAATTTTTGACAAAAGAGATCCTTTTTGCCAAGAAAAATATGAAAAACTTAAAATAAATTCTCAATCTGCAAACAATCTTAACATTCAATCTTTAAGCCGCGATTTATCCGATTTTTTAGGTCTCGGATCAGGTCTTACCCCATCAGGAGATGATTTCATCTTAGGTTTTTTATTTATTTTTACGCTTTGTAACGCAAAGTCTTTATCTTATATATCAGAAGAGATAAAAAAACAGCTGACTCTTACAAATGATATTAGCGCAACGATGTTAAAACATGCTTTATCAAAACGATTTAATCTTAACCTTATAAAAACAGCTAACTATTTACAAAAAATAAATCCCGCCAATTTTAACGACTGCATTGACGGGATCTTCTCATTAAAAAATTACGGACATTCTTCGTGGCAGGATTGCCTTTTAGGAATTTATACGGCGTTACTGCTGCTTAAAGCCTAAATTCCAGACGGTAAAGCAAATGTTCGCTTTACAGGAGCTTCTCCCACTTCCTCAACATCACAATGTCCCTTCTCTTTTAAAAAGGCTAAAATTCCGTCCACTACATATTCAGGAACTGAAGCTCCTGCGGTAAGACCTACAGCCTTTATGCCTTCAAACCATTGAGGCTGAAGCTCCGTGTGATCTTCCACCAAATAAGCTTTAGCTCCGCAGCTTGCAGCAACTTCACGCAGACGATTTGAATTTGATGAATTCTTAGATCCAGCCACCAACACCACGTCGCAAATTTCAGCTAAGTTCTTAACCGCACCTTGACGATGCTGTGTGGCAAAACACGTATCATCCGTCTTAGGACCTTCAATTTGCGGAAAACGCTCTTTTAACGCAGCAACGGTTTTAGCTGTTTCATCAACGGATAAAGTGGTCTGAGTTGCAAAAATTGCTTTATCTCCCGATAACTCCAAAGCAGCAACATCTTCAGGAGTCAAAACAACATGAACCTTTTTCGGATCACCCATGTACTGTCCGATAGTTCCCGTTACTTCCTGATGCCCGGCATGACCGATAACCACGGCATCTTTGCCTTCGATTCCTGCGCGATTCATTTTTCGGTGAATACGGCTAACCAAAGGACAGGTTGCATCTATAACGGTTAATTTGCGAGCTTTAGCTTCTTCAAAAGTGGCAATACCTACGCCGTGCGCTGAAAAAATAACCACGCTTCCATCAGGGATCTCAGATAAAGATTCGACGAAAATAGCACCTTTATTTTTAAGCTCTTGCACTACATGATGATTGTGCACCACTTCATGCAAAACCCATACTTTCAACGCACCGTATCGCTCAAGAGCCAGATTTACTACCCTAATTGCACGGTCGACACCAGCGCACATTCCTCGAGTTTTAGCCAAATAAATTTTAAAACTCATTTTTCGCTCTTGCCCTTAACTGTTTTTTTAGCGCTAAAAGATACGATAACCAATAAAAACGCACCGACGCAAACTGCAATGTCAGCAACATTAAAAGCGGGATAAGCTAAAATTCCCGAGTCGGTCTTGATATAAAAAAGTAAAAAATCCACTACGTAACCTAAAAACAGACGATCAATCAGATTGCCGACAGCTCCGCCGATAAATAAGGCATAAGCAAGGCACGTCCATTTATGAGTTTTCGGCGTCTTTTTTAAGATATAGACAAAACCGACGGCAATAACAATCGCCAGTACCGCAAAGAACCAGCGCTGCCATCCACTTTTATCAGCTAAAAAACTGAAGGCTGCCCCGAAATTATAGACATGGACCAAATTAAAAAACGGCAATACGTTTATACCCGCAGTGCCGTATTCAATCAAATTCACGCAAAGATATTTAGTCACCTGATCAAGAATAATGACCAGGAGACTAATCCATAAAAAGGGCAAGCCGTTAGGCTTAGTTTGCGTCATTAAGCAAAGTGCCTCTTTTCACCTGAGCCCTTAATATTCTCAATGCAGCGCGGACATAATCCCGGATACTCAGGATCTGCAGAGACCTCAGCCTCATAATGCCAGCAGCGTTCACATTTAGGAGCAGCGGATTTCTTGATAACAAAAGAGCAATCACAGACTTCTGACTTAAATGCACCTTCAGGGGCATCCTCTTCATGGATATCAGCACGAGAAGTAATAAGGACAAAGCGCAGCTCATCACCTAATTTCTTTAAATCACAAGCTAAATCACCCTTAACATAGACACTCAAGTCAGCCTCTAATGAGCCGCCGATAATACCGGAGGCGCGAGCCTCTTCAATAGCGCGATTAGCCTCGGAACGGAATTTTAAGATGCGATCCCAATAGGCATGACCGAACTCGGCATTTTCATCAAGTTCACGCAATCCGTCAAACCAAGTGGCAGTAAATACGAACTCATCACGCTTACCCGGCATTGCTTCCCAAGCCTCTTGGGCAGTAAATGACAAAACAGGAGCAATCCAGCGGATTAAAGCTTCAGCGATAAGATACAGAGCGCTTTGGCAGGAACGGCGAGCGAGACTGTCGGCTTTTGCCGTATATTGACGGTCTTTGATGATATCAAGATAGAATGAACCAAGCTCAATTGAACAGAAGTGCATCAAGTCCTGAACAACCATATGGAAATCATAGTTGTCATAATAAGACTTAATTTCCTTTTGTACCTTAGCAGCCTGCGATACGGCCCATTTATCAAGTTCAATCATCTTGTCAAATTCAACCAGATCTTTTTGCGGATCAAAACCTGACAAATTGGCAAGCAGGAAACGGATAGTATTACGGACGCGGCGATAAGAATCGGATGAACGCTTGAAAATCTCATCGGATACGGCGATCTCACCGGTATAGTCGGTTGATGCGACCCATAAACGCAGAACATCGGCGCCAAGCTTATCCATAACAGACTGCGGAGCGATAACATTACCCAATGATTTTGACATCTTGCGGCCGTTACCGTCAACGGTAAAGCCATGAGTTAAAACCTGACGGTAAGGAGCTTTATCCTTCATGGCAACAGAAAGCATCAAGGATGACATGAACCAGCCGCGATGCTGATCGGATCCTTCAAGATACATATCAGCCGTATGGCCTTTAAACTCAGGGCGCTGATCGACAACGCTAAACTGGGTAGAACCGGAATCAAACCATACATCAAGAGTATTAGGATCTTTATAATATAAAGAAGCTTCTTCAGGTCCGATTAAATCTTCGACCTTAAGATCCCACCAAGCCTGAATACCTTCTTTTTCGACGGCCTTAGCGACTTTCTCAATGATTTCGGGAGTGCGCGGATGGATTTCACCGGTTTCTTTATTAATTAAAATTGCACACGGCATGCCCCAGGTACGCTGACGGGAAATACACCAATCAGTACGTTGGCTGACCATGGCCTCAATACGATTTTGTCCCCAAGACGGGATCCAACGAACGCCTTTGATTTCCTCCAAAGCACGCTTTCTTAAATTATTGCCGTCCATGGTAATAAACCACTGAGCGGTAGCACGGAAAATAACCGGAGTCTTATGACGCCAGCAATGAGGATAGCTGTGAGTTATTTTCTTAGAACAAAGCAAAGCGCCTTTTTCACTTAAAAGCTTAATGACTTCAGGATTTGCCTTGAAAACATTAAGACCTGCAAAGAACTTGGTATCTTTTAAGAAACAGCCGTCAGGCCCCACCGGGTTAAATACCTCAATTCCGTATTTCTGACCTACCACATAGTCATCAAGACCGTGACCAGGTGCAGTATGAACACAGCCGGTACCTGCATCAAGAGTAACGTGGGCGCCTAAAATAGCCGGGACGTCAAAATCATAAAAAGGATGGCTAAAGCGCAATAACTCCAAATCCTTTCCGCGGCATAAAGCTAAGATTTCATAATCTGAAATCTCACAGCGCTGCATGACCGACTCAACTAATTCACGAGCTAAAATCAAACGTTCAGGATTTGCACCTTTGATTTGAACCAATGCATACTCAAAAGCTTCGTTTAAGCAGATTGCGCGATTGGCAGGCAATGTCCAAGGAGTAGTGGTCCAAATTACACATGAAATAGGACCTTCGCCTTTATCGGTATTAAAGGCTTTTAAAACTGCGCTTTCATCAACGGCTTTAAATCTTACGTCTATGGCATCTGAAGTTACGTCATAGTATTCGACTTCAGCTTCAGCCAAAGCTGACTGACAATCAAGGCACCAGTAAACGGGCTTTGAACCGCGGACAAAATGTCCGTTCTCAATAACCTTACCTAAAGCACGAATTGTATCCGCTTCAGTCTTATAATCCATGGTGATATAAGGATGATCCCAATCACCTAAAACACCCAGGCGCTTAAAGTCCTTTTTCTGACCTTCAATCTGCTTATAGGCATATTTGCGGCATTCTTTACGGAAAGTCGCAGCATCAACTTTATCACCGGGTTTTCCTACAAGACCTTCAACCTTAAGTTCAATAGGCAAACCATGGCAATCCCATCCCGGAATATACGGTGAGTCAAAACCGGACATGGTTTTAGACTTGACGATAATATCTTTTAAAATCTTGTTAATGGAGTGACCGATATGTATGCTGCCGTTAGCATACGGAGGACCGTCATGTAAAATGAACATATCGCGGCCTTCACGTGAAGCGCGGACTTTCTTATATAACTCACGCTCTTCCCAATCTTTAAGCATCTTCGGCTCGCGCTTGGCTAAATCGCCACGCATCGGGAAAGAGGTAACCGGAAGATTTAAAGTACTTTTATAATCTGCCATGAATATACCTACTCATTAACAATATTTAAGTTATTATCACTATTTTCCAAAAGAGTCATTGCCGTCTTTCTGTCGGCATGAAGCTGCTCTTTAAGAGAATTTAAATCATCAAATTTTTTCTCGTCTCGGATCTTCTTAACGAAAAAAACTTCAATTTCCTGACCGTATAAATCGGCGTTAAAGTTAAATAAATTCACCTCCAGGAGATTTTTAAGTCTGCCCTTTTCAACGGTGGGTCTGGTTCCGACATTGGCCATACCTTTAAACATACCGTACGAGGTTTTAACTTTAACAGCGTAAACGCCGACTAACGGACATACTATTCTGTTTAAATTGATGTTTGCCGTCGGAAAACCTAAAGTTCTGCCCAAAGCGTTGCCGTGCAAAACTTTACCTGAAATCGAATACGGTCTGCCGATTTCATTTTTTGCCGTCGTAAAATCACCTGATTGAATCAAAGCTCTTATCATGGTGCTTGAAACCCGCGTTCCCGACGGAGCCACGCCTGAAATAGCGCCGGCTTCTATTCCTGCTTCCTTTGCCAAAGCTTTTAATTCTTCAATTCCGGAAACTCCGCCTTTGCCGAAAGTAAAAAGCGATCCGACGGTAATACTTTTTACGCCGAGTTGTTTAACCAGCAAATCAAGCACGAACTCTCTATCGCTCATCTGACAAAAAGATTTTTTAAAAGGCATGCAGAAAACGATATCAACGCCTGCCTCTTTAAATGCCTTTAATTTATCGCGAATAGAATAAAGTCTTGCGGGTACGGCTTTGGCAAAAAACTCCAAAGGCTGCGGTTCAAAAATCATTACTGCGCTTTTTAAACCGAACTTTAAAGCTTTTTCACGCATGGCAGCAATAACGGCCTGATGCCCTTTATGGAAGCCGTCAAAATTCCCGATAGCCAAAGCGACACCGCTTTTGGGACGTTTATAATCGGATAAATGTCGATATAGCTTCATGCGTAAAACCGTTCATCAATTTATTATTAAAATCGTTATTATAACGACTAAAACAAAATATGCCTATCATCTCATCCGCGCCTTAAGCAAAACGCTTCAGAATTAAGCACATATGAAGGACAAAGCCTCTTTGGCTGAAACCTCAGAGGCTTTATGAAAGATTAAAATAACACTTTATTCTTTAGGACCAAGGCCTTTAGCGATTAAAGCGTCAAGCTTCATGCTTTCTGACAGCAAACTGTCAAAGATAAAGTGAATTTCGGGCATATACCTTAGCTTTAAGCGTGAAGCAAGTTCCGAACGGATAAAGCCTTTTGCTTTATTCAATCCTTCCATAGCTTCTTTTACCGCTTTTTCATCATTGGTCAAAAATGACACGAAAATACGCGCGTCACGTAAATCGGAATTTACCGATACTTCAGTGACGGTTGCAGATTTCACGCGCGGATCTTTGACAGAATGATGTAAAACATCTGCCGCCTCACGCAAAATAGCAGAGGCGACGCGTTCGTTTCTTCCAAAACTTTTCGGCATATCGTGTCCTATAAAGAGCGCTTAACTTCGACGTTTTCAAACACTTCGATTTGATCGCCTACGCGTACGTCCTGATAGTTCTTAACGCAAATACCGCACTCGGTTCCTGACTTAACCTCAGAAACGTCATCTTTAAAGCGGCGCAATGAATCAAGCTCACCTTCAAAGATAACAACGTTATCACGTAATACGCGGATAGGAGCTGAGCGCTTAACAAGGCCTTCAACCACCATACAGCCGGCAATCGCGCCGTATTTAGGATGACGGAAGACATCACGTACCTCGGCCATGCCGATAATTTCCTGACGTACTTCAGCTTTAAGCATACCGCTCATTGCTTTCTTAACGTCATCAAGCAAATCATAAATAACGCTGTAATAGTGTAAATCAACGCCTTCAGATTCAATAACGCGGCGAGCAGGTCCGTCGGCACGAACGTTAAATCCGACGATAATCGCATTGGAAGCGGCTGCCAAAGTAGAATCGGTTTCGGTGATACCGCCGACTCCAGAGCCTACGATATTAACCTTAACTTCATCAGTTGCAAGCTTGTTAAGAGCATCGGAAATAGCCTCAACAGAACCTTGAGTGTCGGCTTTGAGCACGACATTAAGTTCAGAGGCGGTATTATCCTTAAACATATTCTCAAGCTTGGCCTTCTGCTGCTTGGCAATCTTAAGCTCACGGTATTTGCCCTGACGGAATAATGCAACTTCACGAGCTTTCTTTTCATCACGGACAACGGTTACTTCATCACCTGCAACCGGGACGCCTGACAGGCCGTAAATCTCAACCGGGATTGACGGACCGGCACTCTCTAAATTCTGGCCTTTTTCATTACGCAAAGCGCGGACGCGTCCATACTCAAGACCGCACAAGACGACATCGCCTTTATGCAATGTGCCTTCGCGTACCAAAACGGTTGCAACCGGACCACGGCCTTTGTCAAGACGAGACTCAATAACAACGCCTGCGGCCATGCCGTCGGCAACGGCTTTTAACTCAAGCATTTCTGCCTGAAGCAAAATTGCCTCAAGTAAAGAATCCACTCCCATACCGGTCTTTGCCGACACCTCGACAAACTGAGTCTCACCGCCCATGCTTTCAGGAATAACCGAATGCTGAATTAACTCATTGACAACACGGGTAGGATCGGCACCGGGTTTATCCATCTTGTTGATCGCAACGATAAGAGGAACCTTGGCAGCCTGAGCATGCTGAATTGCCTCAACGGTCTGCGGCATAACACCGTCATCTGCTGCTACAACCAAAACTACGATATCGGTTACCTGGGCACCGCGCGCACGCATTGCGGTAAAAGCGGCATGACCCGGGGTATCAAGGAAAGTAATGCCTGAACCGCGGGTTTTAACATGATAAGCACCGATACGCTGAGTAATACCGCCGGCCTCACCTGCTGCGACTTTTGACTTACGGATATAGTCAAGAAGGGAAGTCTTACCGTGGTCAACGTGACCCATGATGGTAACCACAGGGGCTCGTGTGACGGCATTTTCCGAAGTCTTGCGCTCTGCAAGAACTTCCTCTTCAATCTCGTTTTCACGGCGCAAAATAACTTTGTGCCCCATTTCTTCAGCGACAATCTGAGCTGTAGCCTGATCGATAACCTGGTTAATAGTTACCATTTCACCGAGCTTCATCAAAGTCTTAATAACTTCTGCGCTCTTAACTGCCATTTTCTGGGCAAGCTCAGCGACCGTAATGGTCTCGCCGATTACGACATCACGAGATACCGGAGCTGCCGGACGATTAAATCCGTGCTGCTGCTGATTAAGCTTAGCAACGCTCTTTTGAGCTTTACCGCCGCGACGGCTGTTGCGTTTTTGATTGGTATTCTGATTTTCAGTCTCTTCACGCTTTTTGGTGGACTGACGACGCTCATTGTTGCCGCCGCGATGACGACCGCGATTTTCCGCTTCGCGTTCCTGAATAGCTTCAGCTTCGCGTACATATTTTGATGTACTGGTATCTAAATCGCTTTCAGAAGCTTTACGACGTTCTTCCTCTTCGGCAGCCCAGCGAGCTTCGTTTTCTTCAGCCAAACGACGGGCTTCTTCTGCCTGACGGGCTGCTTCTTCTTCAATCTTACGCTTTTGCTGCACATCCTGCTGGCGACGCAATGCTTCTTCAGCAGCCTTGTCTTCATCATTTTCCTTACGAGAAGGCTTATGCTCTTCAGCGGCTTTCTTTTCTGCAGCTTTACGTTTTGCCTCTTCGGCTTTACGTTTTTCTTCTGCAGCCTTGCGAGCCTCTTCGGCTTTTTTAGCTTCTTCTGCTTTCTTTGCAGCTTCAGCCTGACGTTTTTCCTCGGCAAGTCTCTTGGCTTCTGCCTGACGAGCTTCCTCAGCTTTACGTGCTTCTTCAGCCTTACGGGCCTCAATCTCTTTAGGATCAATAACTACTTTTTTCTTACGGAACTCAACTTGTACTACTTTGGCACGTCCGGTAGAACCCTGAACGGTCAAAGTACTGTGAGTCCTCTTATTTAATGACATACGTTTAGGGGCATTATCATTTTTATTAAATTTATCGTTCATATTATCACTGCCTCCTACTGCTCATCTTTAAACCAGCACTCGTTACGAGCCGCCATAATGATTTGACCGGCTTTTTCCTCAGTCATGCCTTCAATATCAAGCAAATCGTCAACTGCCTGCTCGGCAAGTTCTTCAGGATCCTTAATTCCGGCAGCAACCAGTTTCATGGCAAGCTCACTGTCAATCCCTTCAAGCTTAGTCAAAGCGTCGCTTCCTGACTCTTTAAGCTTCTCTTCACGCTCAGCAAGAGCTCTGCGGGCATTTTCCTGAAGAATGGTTGCAGTCTCTCTGTCAATGCCTTCAATAGACTCAAATTCCTCAATAGGAACGTAAGCGATTTCCTCTAAAGTAGTAAAGCCTACGCTTGATAAAGCTTCTGCAAACTCATCATCAATATTTAAAGCGTCAACGAAAGTCTTGATTACTTTTCCTTCCTCAGCCTTTAAGCCTTCTTCCATTTCGCTTTCGGTCATAACCTTAAGATTCCAGCCTAAAATCTGAGAAGCAAGACGAACGTTCTGACCGTTGCGTCCGATAGCCAGAGCTAAATTTTCATCAGCTACGGCAACATCGATAGTATGGCTGTCTTCGTTAATAATGATCTTGGAAACTTCTGCAGGCTCCATAGCGTTATTCACGTATTGGGCCAGATTCTCATCCCAAAGAACAACGTCAATCTTTTCACCAGCAAGTTCATTTGATACGGCCATGACGCGAGCTCCGCGCATACCGATACATGCACCGCGAGGATCAATACGGCGATCCTTGCTGCGTACTGAAATCTTGGCACGGGAACCAGGATCACGGGCTACGCTCATGATCTCGATAATATCTTCACCGATTTCAGGAACTTCAATTCTAAAGAGCTCACTTAAAAACTCATTTGCAGTACGTGAGCAAATAATCTGCGGACCTTTACCGTCAGCACGAATTTCAGAAAGTAAAACCTTGATTCTGTCACCGCGGCCGAAAGTCTCATGCGGAATAATCTGATCGCGGCGTAAAACAGCTTCAGCGTTATTACCGAGATCCAAAATAAGGAAGTCACGCCCCTGCTTTTTAACAGTGGCATTAACTACATGCCCTAAATGTTCACGCTGCTCGGCAATTATTTGCTCACGCTCGGCATCTTTAACCTTCTGTGACAAAACCTGCTTTGCGGTTTGGATGGTAATGCGATCAAACTTAACTGAAGGGATTTCTTCTTCTACGACATCACCTGCCTGAATACCTTGATGATCTTCTTTTGCAGCAGCAAGAGAAACTTCAGAAGCTGGGTTCTCAAGAGGTCCGTCAGTATCAACAACGGTCCAACGACGATAAGTACGATACGAACCGTCCTTTCTGTCAATAGCTACGCGAACGGCAATTTCTACAGGATATTTTTTCTTGGTCGCAGTAGCCAATGCGGTTTCAAGAGCTTCAAAAATCTTATCTCTAGGAATTGCTCTCTCGTTTGAAAGTGCCTCGGCAATCGCAATGATTTCCTTACCCATTTTTTAAAACACCTCTTAATTTACTACTGCGGCTTTTTGCCGGTCTGTGGAAATTCCGGGACAAGTCTTGCAACGGAAACATTTGAAAACGCAATTTCCATTGATCCTGAGATCTTGTCATTTATCTTAAGTGAATTATCCTCGGTAACTTCTTCAAGGACGCCTTCAAACTTACGGCGACCGCCTACCGGAATACGCACTTCAGCTTTAATCTTTTTCCCGATATAAGCTTTTGCCTGATCGAGAGTAAATAAAATTCTGTCAAAACCAGGAGATGAAACTTCAAGAATATAAGCCGGAGCAATAATATCGGCAGCATCCAAAGCAGGTGACAGCATGTTGGTAATATCTCCGCAAGTATCAGCGCTTACCCCGTCTTTTGAATCAATAAAAATCTGCAAAAGAGCACTGTCGCGTCCGCCTCTGTATCTGACGCCCCACAAAATAAGATCGCTAGCTTCAATAAGCGGTCTTACGAGTTCATCAATTTTTTCTTCAATGGTTCCTGCCATTAAAACTCCGTGTTTTACCAAAAAAAAAGCCCCTTTCTACATGGGGCCTTCTTTATTAAGTTCCACCTGTTTAGATCTCAACAAGGTTACGCCTTGCCAAAACCGCTTTTAATCTATGGAATAAAAGCGCTGTATTTATACCAAAAAAACAAGAAAAAAACAAGATAGAAAAGCCGTTTTAAGCGTCTAATATTCCAAGTTTATCCTTCCTAACCTCAAAATCGACTCACCAAAACAAATTCAAATACTTTTTTAGTTAAAAAAAGAACAATGAAATTTTTTAAACGCTGTTTTAGTGGTGCGGGAGAAGAGACTCGAACTCTTACACCGAAGGCGCCAGAACCTAAATCTGGTGCGTCTACCAATTTCGCCACTCCCGCAAGAAGTGTGATGGATTTCGTTAGGATGGGGTGGCTAGTGGGGCTCGAACCCACGACAACTGGAATCACAATCCAGGACTCTGCCAACTGAGCTACAGCCACCGTAACAGAAATGCGTGATGCTAAATTCAAGACACTGGCGTGCCCTGAAGGAGTCGAACCTTCGACCCACAGCTTAGAAGGCTGTTGCTCTATCCAACTGAGCTAAGGGCACTTCTTATTGCCATGGTCGGTGATACAGGACTTGAACCTGTGACCCCTTCGTCCCGAACGAAGTGCGCTACCAGACTGCGCTAATCACCGATGTTTATTAGCAATCAACGGGGGCAAATTCTACAGGCCTTTATTTTGCAAGTCAACAATTTTTTGAACTTTTTTTCTTTAGCTTAACAATTCATCTGTAAAGCTTTAAACAAGAGGTTATTTTTCACGAGACAAATTACAAAAAAGTATGCCGAAAAAAGAATTTTTCGCTAAAATTCCATGGCTGTGATCACAGTATAAGAAAGGATGCATATATGCTAGGTTTGGATGTAAGTGAATTAATTTTTACCGTAGGCGTTTTGGCTGTCTGCGGTTCAATTGCCGGATTTTTGGCCGGACTTCTCGGCATCGGCGGCGGAGTTATTTTTGTCCCAGCTTTATATTTCGTCTTTATAAGCGTACTTAAAGTAGATCCTAATCTTGCCATGGTACTAGCCACCGGCACCTCTTTGATGTGCATGATCCCCACCTCAATTTCAGCGGCAATTTCGCAGTATCGACGGGGCAATACCGACATGCATATAATAAAGCGCTGGTCTTTAGGTATGTTATGCGGTGTTGTCGTCGGCTCTGTGATTTCCGCATTCTACGGCGGGCAATGGCTTGCCATTCTTTTTGGCAGCGTAATGATTTTAAACAGCATCAACACATTATTCCGCGCCAATGCAAAACCTGCATTCAAATCTTTACCGCGCCAATTTTTCCAAAACATCATAGCCTTCTGTATATCCTGCTTCTCCGTAATGCTCGGAATCGGCGGCGGTACTCTTACCGTACCAATTTTAAATGCCTGCTCGGTAGAACCTCACAAGGCAATCGGTACATCTTCTGCCGTTTCTTTGTTTGTCTGCGTACCCGGCGCTATTATTCTTATTCTGTCAGGTCATACTCCGCCAAACGCTCCGATTGGAACCTTCGGCTTAGTCAATATGTTAGGAGCTTTATGCGTTATTCCTTTATCCGTACTTGCCGCCCCTTACGGAGTACGCTTTGGTAAAAACATCAAACCTGCCACTTTAAAAAGAATTTTTGCCGTGGCACTTTTTATCGTCAGTGTAAGAATGCTTTTAAGCGCTATATAATACACATGCTTATATTTATGTAGGAGATCTAACAACATGCCAGCTAAGCTTATTGACGGCAAACAAATTGCTAAAAACTTGCGTTTATCTTTAAAAGATAAAGTAGACGCAAGTATTGCAAACGGCAACAGAAAACCGGGTCTTGCCGTAATCTTAGTCGGAAACAATCCCGCTTCGGAAGTCTATGTCCGCAACAAGAGAAAAGCCTGCGAAGAAATAGGAATTGAATCTTTCCCTTTTGATCTCCCTGATACCACCACTCAAGAAGAGCTTGAAAAAATTATTGAAAAGTGTAATCAGGATGAACGAATTGACGGCATTCTCGTACAATTTCCGCTTCCTGACGGACTTGATGAAAGACGCGTTATTGAAAAAATTCTGCCGGAAAAAGACGTTGACGGTTTCCATCCCTACAACGTAGGACGCCTTACTCAGCGCATTCCTGCACTTCGCGCCTGCACTCCAAAGGGAGTCATCACAATGCTAAAAAGCATTAATTGTGAGTTAAAAGGCATGAACGCTGTTATAGTCGGCGCTTCAAATATTGTCGGCCGCCCTATGGCGCTTGAGCTCTTATATGCCGGCAGTACTGTAACCGTAACTCACCGCTTTACTAAAAATCTGCGTCATTTCGTTGAAGATGCGGATCTGTTAATCGTCGCCGTCGGAAAACCCCACTTTATTCCCGGTGATTGGATTAAAGAAAACGCAATCGTAATTGATGTCGGCATTAACCGTCTTGAAAACGGTAAATTATGCGGTGATGTTGATTTTGACAATGCCAAGGAACGAGCATCATACATAACCCCGGTTCCGGGCGGAGTCGGTCCTATGACTGTTGCTACATTGATGGAAAATACGGTTCAAGCATATTTTGAACACATCAAATAACAAAAAATCCTGCTAACGTTAAAGTTAAGCAGGATCTTTACAGTTAACTAAAAGGCGCGGCGACTTCCGCGCTTTTTGTTAAATCATATTTACAACATCAAAATCCACTACCGGGCTTACATCCTTAGAATAGTCAACACCGTCAATCTCAAAGCCAAACAACTCCAAGAACTGATGCTTATAATCCTCATAATCAGTAAGCTGTTTTAAGTTTTCAGTAGTAATGGTCGGCCACAATTCTTTACACTTGTCCTGAATCTTAGGATCAAGCTCCCAAGAATCCATACGTACGCGGCCTTCGTTATCAAGCTCAGCGTCTTTACCGTATAAAGATTTTGCAAACATACGATAAATATGAGCAATCACGGATTCATAAGTTCCGGCGTCTCTCATTACTCTAAAGCAAATAGCAATATATAAAGGCATAACCGGAATAGCCGAAGAAGCCTGGGTTACAACTGACTTTAATACGGCCACACGGGCATCACCGTTAACCTTGGCTAAAACCTGACGATTTGCAGCAGCTGCTCTATCCAAATCTTCTTTAGCTTTGCCTAAAGCGCCGTGCCAGTAAATCGGCCATGTAATTTCAGTTCCGATATAGCTGTAAGCTACGGTCTTGCAGCCTTCAGCTAAAACGCCGGCACCAGCTAAAGCCTTAATCCATAATTCCCAGTCCTGTCCGCCCATAACCTTAACGGTATTTTCAATTTCTTCAGGAGTAGCAGGCTCGACAGTTGACTCAATAATGGTATCGCGATTGGTATCAATGGCAGTTGAGGTATATGCCTTGCCGATAGGCTTTAATGAAGAACGGACAACCTCGCCGGTATCGGGCATCTTGCGAACCGGTGCTGCAAGAGAGTAAACGACCATATCAACCTGGCCCAAATCGGCTTTAATGATTTCAATGGCCTTTTCTCGGCAAGCATCGGAGAAAGCATCACCGTTTATGTTTTTAGCATATAAGCCTTCTTCTTTTGCAAACTTGGTAAATGCTGCAGTGTTATACCAGCCTGCAGATCCGGGACGCTTTTCAGTTCCCGGTTTTTCAAAGAACACACCTAAAGTAGCAGCTCCGGCACCAAATGCCGCACTGATACGTGAGGCTAAGCCGTAACCGGTAGATGCACCGATTACTAAAACTTTTTTAGGACCGTTTTCAATTTTGCCCTGAGATTTTACATAATCAATCTGCTGTTTAACATTGGCTTCACAACCTGTAGGATGAGTGGTTACGCAAATAAAACCGCGTACTTTAGGTTCAATAATCATTAAAAAAATCTCCAAAACGCTTTAAGGTTTTGACGCAATTATACAAAATTACAAAGCTCGAGGCTTAATTTCTCTTAATGAGATACGACACAAAATGAAAATATTCCCCATATTTGTTGTAAGCTTGCACATTAATTAAAAAATATTAATTAGGACTAACATCTTGAAAAAATATAAATTATTTTTTGCAGCGCTCATTAGTGCTTTATGCATAAGCACAGGCGTTAAAGCGCATGCGGCCAAACCGCTTGAAGGATCGTCGGTAAGCGTTATCTATTCATTAAATAACAAAATTCACGGTATAAATTACAATGCTTACATGCATCCAGCTTCCACCCAAAAACTGCTTACGGCTCTTGCGTCTCTTTTATATTTAGGTCCTGACTATACTTTCAAAACAGCTCTTTATATAAGTAAACAAAGTCATGCCAACGGTAAACTTAAAATTTCAGCAAACGGAACATTAGTCGGGGACATCAAAATAAAGTTTACGGGCGATCCATTTTTTACTTCAGAAAATCTTTCTTCTTTATTTAAGAGTCTCAAAGATCAGGGAGTAAAGCACATCAAAGGCAAAGTTCTTTTAGACATAAGCCGCTTTACCGGAAAAGATCGTGCCGACGGCTGGTCGGCAAGTGATCTGCCGGTATGTTTTACCGCTCCGTCATCTGCGCTTATCATAAATCACAACTGCGCAGGCTGCAGACTTAAGCCTTCATCTGTAGGCAACCGTGCTAAAGTTGAAATTTTAAACCGCAATCCTATCAATGTATCTTCAGAAGCCATTACGGTAAAAGCTGGTGATTTTAGAGATAAATGCACTCTTGAGGCCGATATTCTAGGATCTAATTCTTACCATTTAAGCGGCTGTATCCCTAAGCTTAAAAAAGATACCCCCTATCCGCTACTCTTTGCAGTAAACGATCCGAAATCCTGGGGAATAGATTGGACAGCAAAAATTTTAAAAAATCTTAATTTAAGCGTATCCGGCGGGATCAGCGTCACAAAGCAAAATAAAGCAGGCTTTACTCCTTATGCTGTGATAAATTCCCCGCGGCTTTACAATCTTGTAAAAGTAATGCTGCAAAAATCCGATAACCTTTATGCCGACTCCATAGCCAAAACCGTCGGTTTTGAATATTTCAAACGCGCAGGATCTTATCAGGATGCAGTTACCGCAATTCGATCAATATTAAAAGAAAAAGCAGGAATCAATCTTAAAAACGCATATATGGTAGACGGTTCCGGACTTTCATCCCATAACCTTTTATCTGCCAAAAATCTTTTTGATGTCTTAACTTATATTAAAGATCATGATTCAACCTTAAATCTCATCGCTATATTACCCAAATCCGGTATAAGCGGTACTTTAAAATACCGTCCGTCGGTTAAAGGAAGTCAGTTAAAAGGCGCAGTCATAGCAAAAACCGGTTCATTACAGAATGTCTCTAATCTTGCCGGATTTATCAAAAGCAAAAACAATAAATTGATCCCTTTTGTAATTTTGGAAAACTCCCTCACCTATCCCCAGGATTTGCGTGAGGAAATAAATCAGCTAAAGAAAAAGTCACCGCATTATGAGTTTGAAAAGTCTGTAATAACAGATATTTATAATGAAAAAATATTATCATTTAAATAAATTAGTATAAAAAAAACATAAGGATTAGATAATGATAAATAAAATTATTGATATTCACTCTCACTTCACGACACCTGAGTATTTAAAGCTGATTGAACGCCACGGAGCTTCTTTAGAAGACGGTTTTCCCTTACCTACGTGGAAAGTGCAAGAACATCTTGCACTTATGGATGAATGCAATATTGAATGGACTTTACTTTCCGTTTCCTCTCCACAGCCGTATTTTGCAGGTTTTGATGAAGAAGCGGTAAAAATGTGCCGTCATTTAAACGAAAGCATGGCTGAAGTTAAAACCAAATATCCCAAGCGTTTTAAATTTCAAGCTTGTCTGCCGCTTCCTAATATTGAAGCTGCAATTGATGAAGCTATTTATGCACTTGATGTTTTAAAAGCCGACGGCGTTAAGTTTGCAAGCAACAGCAGAGGTTTATATTTGGGAGCTAAAGAACTTAACCCTTTAATGGCAGAGCTTAATCAAAGATGCACAATCTGCAATATTCATCCACACCGTCCCGAGCCGATAAAAGAAGGAATTTTCACCTCAGGTCCCGTTCCTTTGTACGAGTTTTTAGCCGATACTACCCGCGCGATCTTAAATTTGATAAGCAACGGGGTAATTCTGCGCTATCCTAAAATTTCCTGGATCATTCCTCACTGCGGATCGTTTCTCCCCAATATCTATGATCGCTTTGACGGTCTTTCAAAAATTCTGATCCCTAAAGGACTGATGCAGGATGTTGATATCAAAAAAAGCGTAGCAAAGCTGTATTTTGACTTATCCGGAAATCCCGCTCCTCATCTTCTAGATTGGCTTTTAACCATAACCGCACCTGACAAAATCATGTACGGAGCCGATTTCCCTTTTACACCGGCAGCACTTGTAAAAAGCAATTTAAACAAACTGCTTATCATGCTTGATAGAAAAGATTTAGCGCCATACAAAGAACAAATTTTGTACAAAAACGCTGAAAAATTATTTTCATCTCATTAAATAAGCTTTTTCATGTAATCTTTACAAAAACGCTTTATTAGAAAAATGATAATCAACACTCTTTTTGAGTGCTACAATGGATAGCACTCATTCTGAACTTAGAGCCGATTAATTATGAAACTTATTGAAAAATCACATAAGCTTGACAATGTTTGCTATGACATCCGCGGAAAAATCCATCAAGAAGCTTGCCGCATGGAAGACGAAGGCGTTCGTATTCTGAAACTTAATATCGGCAACATGGCTGCATTCGGCTTTGAAGCCCCTGAAGAGGTTATTCGCGACGTTATAAGAAATATTCCGGTAAGCCAAGGATATTGTGAGTCAAACGGAATTTTCTCCGCCCGTAAAGCCATTGCTCAATACTATCAGCAAAAAGGCTTAAAGCACGTAGACGTTGAAGACGTTTTTATCGGTAACGGAGTTTCCGAACTCATCACCATGACCATGACCGCATTACTTAATAACGGTGATGAAATCTTAGTACCCGCACCTGACTATCCGTTGTGGACAGCCGCCGTGTCATTGGCCGGAGGAAAACCGGTACATTACATGTGTGACGAACAAGCCGACTGGTTCCCTGATTTACAGGATATTGAAAAGAAAATCACCCCGAGAACCCGCGGAATCGTGATCATCAATCCGAACAATCCTACAGGTGCCGTATACAGTACTGAGCTTTTACAAGGTTTAATTGATATCGCCCGCCGTCACGATCTAATCATCATGGCTGACGAAATTTACGACAAAATTCTTTATGATGATGTCGCTCATCGCAGTATTTGCACTTTATGCGACGATGTCACCATCATTACCTATAACGGCTTATCCAAAGTCTACCGTGCCTGCGGCTTCAGACAGGGATGGATGATGATTACAGGACCAAAAGCCCGCGCCAAAGGTTTTATCGACGGCATCAAAATGATGATGGCCATGCGTCTTTGCGCTAACGTTCCGCTACAGCATGCCATTCAAACGGCGCTTGGCGGCTACCAGAGCATTAATGAACTCATCGTTCCGGGCGGCAGACTGCATCGGCAGAGAGAGGCTCTGTATAACCGCTTAAATGCCATAGAAGGTATTTCAGTAGTTAAGCCTCACGGCGCTTTATATATGTTCCCTAAAATTGATATCAAGCGCTATAACATAAAAGATGATCAAAAATTCTGTCTTGACTTGTTGCGTCAGGAAAAGATGCTTATCGTTCAAGGAACCGGCTTTAATTGGCCTGCTCCCGATCATTTCCGCATCGTATTCCTGCCCACGGTCGAAGTAATTAACGATGCCTGCGATCGATTAGAGCGCTTCCTCAAGAATTATCATCAATAATAAGCACTGCGGGGGAAACCAAGACTTCCCCGCAATCTATTTACCCTTTACGGGTATTTTTATTACGGCATTTTGATAAAATATCAAAATAACAAGATATTTTGCTTGTATTCCCAAACTAAGACTGCTAAGCTTGCCGAGCTTTAAAAACAATAACAAAAATCATGAATAGCAAAGATATTTATTTTTTATATGACCGTAACGGCATAAAGACTCATGCGGTGATCCCTATTGATACGTACGAGGCTTTCGTCGGACTAAAGAGCATGGTGAAAAATACCGCCTCTCTATCCGGTCATGAAATTTACACCATGACGGCAAAGCACATAACCGCTCAAGGCTATCCTAGCGGACGCCGTTTTAAACCGAGTTTCGTCATATTAAAAGGCTCAAAAGCAGCGCTTATCTGCGTCAAATCATTGCCTTCTAATATCACTGAATTAAGAGAGCAGTTAAAAGATAACGGCAAACTTGAACTTGATAGAGAAAACAATTGTTTCGTGTTTACCTCCGATGTGGAGTTTTCAAGTGCCAGCAGCGCCGCTGCCGTGGTTGCGGGAAATGTCAGAAACGGTCTTGACGTGTGGATAAATCGTGAAGGATTTTCGTTAAAACATTCAGGATTCGGTACCGTAGCCCGTAAAAATAAAAAAGGATTAAAAAATGGAAAAGCGTGATTTTAATAAGAGATCAGCTCCGCGCATTAACAGTAAAGCAAATGCCGGTAAAACTGCGAACAAACCGCGTCAGCGTTTTTTCAATAAAAACGGTGATAAGAAAACCATGCATGATCGCCCTTTTAAGGATACGACCGTAAAGCGTCTTGGTTTTTCACCTTTTCAGATCCGTCTTATTCAAAGTATTCTAAGTTCTGTCTTAGTTGACGGGAAACCTCTTGATAAAGCTTATGCCTATTGGTTTGCCAAGGTTAAAATTCAAGCTCTTGAACAGGGATTTTTAATTAAGCAGATAAACGCCATGTTCAGACGTTTATCTTTTTATGCCATAGTTTGCTGCCTAAAGCGTCCATCCGATTTATCAAGACATATAAATTGGTTAATTCTTGCGTATTGCGCCGAACAGGAATGGCCATTACCCGACATTGACGCAGAAGGTTTTGATAGAGCCGGGCTTAAAGAGCGTATAAAAATTGCCAAAGAAGACGAACTTTTAAATGAAGGCTGCCCGATTTGGCTTAACGAATTATGCTCAAAAGAGCTTGGCGATAAATGGCCTCAAGAGCGCAAAGCTTTAGCAAAAGAGCCGTCACGTTACATCCGCGCTAACGCACTTAAAACAACTCGTGAAAATTTAGGTCACGTTTTATCGGAAGAAGGGGTTGTTACCCGTCCCGTCAAAGGCGTGTACTCAGCGTTAGAAGTCACCTCAAATGCCGCATTATTCAGAACCTCGGCATTTAAAGAAGGTCTTTTTGAACAACAGGACGCAGGATCTCAATTAATTCCTCCTTTCCTTGATGCAAAACCCGGTATGCGCGTAATCGACGCTTGTGCAGGCTCAGGCGGTAAAACCCTGCAGCTTGCCGCAATAATGGAAAATAAAGGCGTTATTATCGCTTTAGATACCGAAGGATGGAAACTTGACGATCTTAAAAAGCGTTCCCGCCGCGCCGGTGCTTTTAACATTGAAACCCGCGTTATTGACTCAACTAAAGTTATAAAGCGTCTTTACGATCATGCCGATCGCGTACTTATTGACGCCCCTTGTTCAGGTCTTGGCGTACTGCGCCGCACCCCAGACTCAAAATGGCGCGATTTACGACCAAGAATTATTGAACTGAAAAAAATTCAGCAGGATATTTTAAGCCGCTATGCACAAATGGTTAAAGTCGGAGGTATCGTAGTTTATTCTACCTGCTCGATTCTACCGTCAGAAAACGAGCTGCAAGTCAAAGAGTTCATTGCAAAAAGCAACGGAGCTTTTGAACTTTTGGAGGATAAAACTTTGTATCCGTCAGAGGGATTTGACGGCTTTTATATGGCAAAGATTATAAGAAAAGCTTAACTCTTGCCGATAAGCACCGTATTTACGTACCAATTTATTAGGTGTAAGAGTTCGAGTCCCTTCTCCAGCAGCGATCTCGATCATCATTAAATTAAGGGATACGGCAGGTCATCCACCCTGCCGTTTCATTTTCCTAAAAAGTAAAATAAGCTTTAAAACAAAGAAAAATCCCGAATCTTATTTTCAAGATCCGGGATTGTTTTTACAAATTTTACTTACTTTAATCCTTTAACGCTTAAAAGCCGTCGCGGCGGAAACCGTTGCGGCGCATACCGCCGTTACGACGCGGGCGATTAAAGTCAAGATTGAATGAAGAACGGCGATCATAGTCATTACGACGCGGACGGAAATCACGACGTGAGCGGCGCGGATCATAATCAATGCTATTACCGTTAATATCACCGGGCTCATGACGATATTCGCCTTCATCAGCAAAATCCTCACGACGCGGAGCATCAAAGTGACGCGGCGGGCGACGACGAGGCGGCTCGGCAGTATACTCTCTTAAATCAAGAGCACGTCCGCAGACTCTTGCAGCTGCCAATACGCGTTTAGTTTCCTCAGGCATTCCCTCAGGCAAATCAACGGTTGAGAATGAATCAAAAATTGAAATCTCACCGATATATTTGCTGTCCATATCCGCTTCGTTAGCAATAGCTCCGACGATCTGACCTGGCTTAACTCCGTCACGATGACCTACAGCCAAACGATAGCGCACCATCTTCATATCCGGGAAATCGCGAAGAGGTACAGGCTCTGCTGACGGCAAACGACGCTCTCTTCTTTCATGACGATCATCAAAAGTACGCATCTCAGGCTCAGGACCGGTTTCATCAAGCAGCAATGCGTTGCCGCGCTGTGCCATCTTGGCAAGAGCAGCCGCAAGCATTTCAGGCTCAATTGAATCATCAGAAAGAATATCGGAAACGACTTCAAGGTACATTCCGAGTTCGCCGGCCTCAATAGTCTCAAGGATCTGATTGCGGAAATTCTCAAGACGACGCTTATTGACATCGGCAACGGTAGGCATACGCATCGGCTCAATACGCTGACGGGTTACACGTTCAATCTGACGTAATGCACGGCGTTCGCGAGGCGAAACAAATAAAATAGCCTCACCCTGACGACCGGCACGACCGGTACGGCCGATACGATGGACATAAGATTCGGCATCATAAGGAATGTCGTAGTTGAAAACATGGGTAATGCGATCAACGTCCAAACCGCGAGCTGCGACATCAGTTGCGATAATGATATCAAGAGATCCGTTCTTCAAGCGTTCGATGATCTTCTCGCGCTGACGCTGCGGAATATCACCGTGCAAAGCAGCACAAGCCATACCACGGGCCATAAGCTTATTGGCAACATCTTCGGCATCGGTTTTAGTTCTTACGAAAACCAGCACGGCATCATACGGCTCTACTTCAAGAATACGGGTCATAGCGTCAATCTTATGTACACCTGAAACAACCCAGTAACGTTGATGAACGGTAGTTGCAGTGGTGGTCTTTGATTCGATGCGTACTTCAACCGGAGTATTTAAATGATCGCGAGCGATGCGGCGAATTGCTTCAGGCATAGTTGCAGAGAACAATGCAGTATGGCGCTCGGCCGGAGTATGATTCAAAATCCAATCGACGTCATCGATAAAGCCCATGCGCAACATTTCATCAGCTTCATCGATAACCATATAAGAAACACTTGATAAATCGATTTTACCGCGTTCGATTAAATCGATAAGACGACCGGGAGTTGCAACTACAACCTGTGCTCCATGACGAATCGATCTTATTTGATTGTCATATGATGCGCCGCCGTAAATAGGAACGACGTGGAAATCCTCGATGTGGCGGGCAAAAGCTTGGAAAGATTCAGCTACCTGCAAAGCAAGCTCGCGAGTAGGTTCCAATACCAAGGCAAAAATATTCTTATTTTCAGGTTCAAGTTTTGAAAGGATCGGCAAGGCGAAAGCTGCGGTTTTTCCGGTACCGGTCTGTGCCTGACCTATCATGTCATCACCTGACATCATTACCGGAATAGCACGTTCCTGAATAGGAGTCGGACTTTCAAAGCCTAAATCTTTAATTGCCTGTAAAACTAATGGGCTTAACTGTAAAGAATCAAAAGAGATTAACTCAGGCTCTTTTTCTTCTTCAACAGCAACTTGTTCATCATTTTGTTCTTCACTTTCTTTAAGCAGCAAGCTCTCATCAGCCCCAACGGAAACAGTGATACCCTCACTGTTCTCTACTTCTTTGATTTCATCATTATTGACGATTTCAGTCATTAATTTCTCCTAAAAGATACAAAGCGGCATCCCCCACACCTAACTTTCCTACGCCCTATCTGTCTACTTATCCGTTTATACAGATTAAATTCGCGCAAAAAACTCTTACCAAAAGATACTCTCGGAACGGCCCGCAACCCCTGCGCACCCGGACACCGCATAAAAACGCACATATTATACATGCAAAACTTGATTCTTCTCACACTTTTTACGGACTTTACCCAAAAGCCTAAATCATTTTTTGCCAACAACTTACGTAATTTTTGCAAATCATGATGCTTTTACAAAAATCATTTTTTACAAAAACATATAATTTTGCAAAAAATCATATGCACCAAAATCATTCAAAAATATTTTATTTTGAAAAAATATATTCATTAAATTCA
>NZ_CAJKVK010000004.1 GCF_905203285.1 uncultured Succinatimonas sp. | reverse complement strand
TTAATTTTAGAGCTTCAATTAATGAATCATAGGTATATTTATCTTCACCTAAATCATCATTAAGCTCCGTTACCGCGTTTTCAAGATAATCTTTAAAATAATGCTCAAGCTCTTCCTGAGTATACCCGACAAGAGCACCATAAGTAGGATTAAAACTTATATCTTCAATATTATTAAAGGCAGAGAAGATAGAAGTATTGGAATAACGAGTCACTCCCGTGATAAAAATAAAGCGAAATTTGCCTGAGTAGGCTTTTATCGTGGAGAAGAAGTTGGACAATACCCTTCTTCTTGATTCAAATTCCTCTTTATCTCCCATCAGCGCGGTTAAAGGTGCATCATACTCGTCAATAAGCAAAACCAGATTGGTAATATCTTTTTGATTGAATCTTATATCCAAATATCTGGCAGGAGTCTTTATCTTTTCATTTAATATATTTTCATAGCCGCTGTGACTAAAAGCATCATCAAGCTGCTGCAAAAATGATTCATTAAAAGTTACGTCACCGCTTTGTTCCTTGATTTTAGATAAATCAAGATGAATTACTTTATAGGTTTTATCATTCCATAAATTGTCGGTAACAATTTTAAGTCCTTGAAACCTATCAAGACCGTTTGAGAATAGCTCATGAAAAGTGCTTACTAATGTCGATTTACCAAATCTGCGCGGACGGGATAAAAAAAACGGATTTCTAAAACGAGCAAGATTTGCCACTAAATCCGTTTTATCAACGTAGATCATCGAATTTGCAGCAAACTGACTAAATGAAGTAATGCTTAAAGGCAGTTTGGTCAAATCAGTCATGAAATACTCCTTAGTCTTTTTAATAGTTTACATTATTCTTTAAATAGATTGACTTAGCGGTTAAAACAAGTATAATCAGCAAAAAAAGATTTGAAGGTTATCTAAGGGTTTCCATAACTTTTGAATCTTCACTAATATGAGCCCTAAAGGATTGTATTATGCTACTTGCCTGGGGCTTGCTTATCATCGCCGTATTAACAGAAATCTCTTGGGGCTGCAGTTTAAAAGCTCTATCGTATTTTTCATTCAATCGCTTTTTTATAGCAATTCCAATCATTTTTAGTCTAATTAATATGGCCTTACTTGCCCATATAATGCGCTATCTTCCCGCCGGTCTTACATATGCTGTTTGGACCGCCCTCGGTACGGTCGGGATCATTATTGCCGGAATTTTCCTGTTTAACGAAAAAATTAATTTGTATCAAGTATTCTTCATATGTCTATGCGTTATCGGTGTTGTGGGACTTAAACTATGCCCTCAACCTTAACATTGCACTTCTAATATGAAAATAGCATTACTTAATAGCTAAATCGCATATTAAGTAATGCTAAATTATCACTTAATCAAAACGTAACTATAAGTAATTTCTTCTAATAATAATCAAACGAGGCAAAACGCAATGCACCGTGCTTTAAAGTAGCCAATACTTTAATAAGCTTTTCACCTTTAACAAAAGCATGATCGTATGACTTAAAAGTAAAGTCATGATCTTCTAGCTTGCAGATTGTGAGATCGGCTTTTGCACCTACCTTAAGCGATCCGATTTGCCCATATAGACCTATAGCCTCAGCAGGAGCTTTAGTTACGCAATTTAAGACTTTAGGCAAACTCATTCCTAAAGCAAGGTATTTTGATATCTGCAAAGGCAAGCCGTAAACATGGTTATTAAAAGCCGAAAGAGTAGTTAAATCGGACGCAATAATGTCAGGGTAAAAACCTTGTTCAACAGCAGGCTTTAAAACATCAAAAGAGAAATTGACATATTCATCTGCAGCATCAAAAATCACGCCGCGATTTCGGGCATCAATAAGTTCTTTGCGAACTTTACCGCTATCGTCAAGAATTGTCTCTCCCAGATTCTGGTACACATGGCAGACAACATCACCTTTTTCAAGCGGATCTAAAATTTTGACAAAAGTACTGCCGTGATTGGTGACATGTACGCATAAAGGCAAATTAAGGGAATGAGCAAGGTTTGCACAAAATTGCAGTGATTTATTATCTTCATCAAGAGCACAAGATTTATCAAAACGCATCTTGATGCCGCGAATTCTATTGGGGTACTGCTTTACAACTTCCTTAATCGCATCAGCATGAATTTTCGCGCTTCTAAAATCTTCCGGGCAATCCAAAATAACCTGACCGTAAGAGGCTGCATTCAAATAAGCATAAACATCCATCATGCTATAGGCTGCGGCATTGGCAAAGGCTTTGAAATTAGCAAAACCGGCGCTGCCGGCATCAACTACGGCAGTACAGCCTAAAGAGAAAAAGAGATCGGGGCTTATACCTAAAACCGAGCTTACGGGAAAGACGTGACAATGATGTTCAATAAAGCCGGGACTTAAGATATTTCCTTTTTAGCCTGACAGTCAAGCTTTTCTCCTTTACCGCTGATGACCGTACCGGTTACGGCCAATTCTCCGCGTTTTATTTCTAAAGTATCCGGATCGAAAATTTCAGCATTTTTAAACAGCAAATCAGCTTGCATCATTTTTTCCTTAGCAGTTAATTTTTCTGCTTTTTAATTTAAAAAAAATGACTGCAAACTTGCGGTATCGCAGTCATGTGCTTTTGATTAATATACTGTAAGACTTACTTTAATTTGTAGATCAGCACCGACACTTTTTAAATTATTCGGAGTCTATTTCATTATCTTGGGAAGGTTCCGAATACTCTAAAAAGTCATATTGCTTGCGCAGGTTTTTAATTTCGGAAAAAGCGTAGCGGTATTCAAGATAACCGTACATTTGAGTAGCGATGCTAAGCTTAAAATAATCGTAAGCAAGCTTATCCTGCCCCAATCGTTCAAATTCCTTTCCGATATAAAAATATCCTTCACACAAGCGGCTTTGCTTTTCCGCAAGAGGCACTTCGTTGCTGCTCATTTCCTCAATGAGAGTTTTTTTGCTTTTCTTTCCTAAATAATAATCAACGACATTAAAGGCCCAATTATCGTTTTTAGCTTCAACTGTAGCTTTTTGATAACGGTCTTTTAAATGAGCAAGAGCTTCCCCGTGGGAAAGAGTCTTACTTTCTATAAGATAAAGCCACAACATACGATAAGGATCGTTTAAATCATCATCGCAAAAGCGTTCCATGTCAGGAACGGCAAGTGAATAGCGTCCGGCATAATATAAAGCTATAGCTCTATTCATTAACGGATACAAAATGTCAGGATCAAGCTCCAAAGCCGAATCAAACGCCTCATAAGCATCCTGAAAATTCTCGTTTTGCGCAAGATATACGCCTATTATGTTGTAAGCAGGGGCAAAATCAGGGCGCTCGGAGAGAGAATTTAAAAACATGCTGCGAGCTGAAGCTTCAAGTCCCAAACGATCGTAAATAATTCCTAAATCATAAAAGACTTCAGCGCGGGCCGAAGGTGACTTTACCTGAGAAGACTCAAGCATCTGCGACAATTGAATCACGATAAGCTGGTCGCGATCGCGATTTTCTTTTGAAGGCTCAACGATCACGATATCTTCTTTAGGAACGCTGAATACTCCTAAAAAAGGAGATTCCTCTTTTTGCGTTTCTTTTGAAGAAAGCACAGAACAGGAACATAAACCAGCGCATAAGAAAAAGGCAAGAACTACGCGTTCGGTTCCTGCCTTTAATATTTTCAACGATTTAACCATTTATTTTTTACTAATCCATGGTTTCAATGCCGTCTGTTTCCTTCTTCTCAATCTTCATCGGCAGGACATGGCGTCTTTGAATCTTGAGCAGGAGCGGCCAGGTACTTGCTACGTATATTGACGAGAAAGTACCGAATACGATACCTATAGTCACGGCCAACGCAAAACCGAAGATAAGCGAACCGCCGAAGACCAGCAGGCAAATAACCGTAATCAGGGTGGTGCCTGAGGTAATAATCGTACGGGACAAAGTCTGCGTCAAGGAAATATCGAAAAGACGTTCCATGCTCACATCACGTGAAATGCGGCTGGCATTTTCACGAATACGATCAAACACGACGATCTTATCGTTAAGTGAATAACCGACAACGGTAAGCACCGCGGCAAGAACCGTCAAATCGTATTCAATCTGCCAAAAAGAGAACACGCCAAGAACCACGATAACGTCATAGGCAAGAGAGATAACCGCACCGGTTGCCATTCTCCACTCAAAGCGGAAAGCAATATAAGCCAAAATTGCAATCAAAGATACGACAATGGCTAAAATACCGCTTTGAACGAGCTCTTCACCTACTGCAGGACCGACATACTCGGAACGGCTTAAAGTAGCTTTAGGATCAAGCTGCTTTGCTGCCGTCATTACTTTGTCGGCGACAATCTGCTGATTAAGACCGTCTTTAGGAGCCACACGGATCATAACGTCGCTTGTAGATCCGAAATGCTGCGTTATACCCTCTACCCCCTGCTTGGCATAAGCTTCACGCACTTTTTCCAAGTCCATAGGCTCGGAATACTTGGTCTCGACCACGATACCGCCGGTAAAATCAAGGCCCCAGTTAAGGCCTTTTACTGCCATAACGGCAATGCAGGCAACAACCAAAATAGTGACACCGATCTCGACAATCTCCTTGATTTTCATGAAGGGGATGACGACACCTTCTTTAATAAACTGCATCATAGTCATTCCCTCCTTAAATACTCAGCTTCTTCAAATTAGGACGTCCGCCCCAAATGATATTAACGATGGCACGGCAAGCCGTGACAGCGGTGAACATTGAAGATGCCAAGCCGACCATAAGGACGAGAGCGAAGCCCTTGACTGAGCCGGTACCGACCATAAAGAGGATCAAGGCGGTAATGAATGTCGTGATATTAGAGTCCGCGATGGTGGCAAAAGCACGCTCATAGCCTAAATTAATAGACTGCTGAACCGTTCTTCCCGCCCGCAATTCCTCTCGAATTCGCTCATAAATAAGCACGTTCGCGTCAACTGCCATACCGAGGGTCAAGACGATACCCGCGATACCCGGCAACGTCATTGTCGCTCCCGGAATAAGAGACATAACGCCGACAATCAATACCAAGTTAAAAATCAACGCTAAATTGGCGATAAAGCCGAAAGCTTTATAGTAAATAAGCATAAATACGGCAAGGAACAATACGCCGTAGAACATAGCCTGCATACCGCTGTCAATGTTCTGCTGACCGAGGCTCGGGCCGATAGTACGTTCTTCAACGATCTGAATCGGGGCAATCAAAGCACCGGCACGCAGCAGCAGCGCAAGGTTATGGGCTTCTTTTACCGAGTCAATGCCGGTAATACGGAAATTACTGCCAAGACGGGTCTGAATGGTTGCGACATTGATGATCTGCTCAACCTTTTCAAAACGCGGCTTATATCCTTCCTCTCCTACTTTAGGAGCATTTTCATCTTCATTAGGAATAACTTTATATTCAATAAAGTTAGTTGCCATTGATTTACCGACATTGTCCTTAGTAAAGGCGGACATAATGCTGCCGCCGCGGGAATCAAGGCTGATATTAACCTGAGGACGACCGTTTTCATCGCTTGAAGATGAAGCGTCAACGATATGATCGCCGGTTAAGATAACGCGTTTTTCAAGGACAACGGGATAGTTATTCTTATCGTAATGAAGTTCGGTTCCTGCAGGAACGCGGCCCTGCATCGCGGCATTAAGATCGGCGGAACTGTCAACCAAACGGAACTCCAAAGTGGCGGTTGCGCCCAAAATTTCTTTAGCGCGGGCAGTATCCTGAATACCCGGAAGTTCAACCACGATACGATCGGCACCTTGTCTTTGAACCAAAGGTTCGGCAACGCCCAATTCATTAACACGGTTACGAATAATATTAATGTTCTGATCAACCGCATTGGTTCTGATTTCAGAAAGCTTCTGCTGCGTCATCTTTGCGGAGATGAAATATCTGCCGTCACGATCATAACTTTGGAAAACGAAATCACGATGATGATCGGAAAGCAGCTTCTCTGCGGCGTCGCGGGTAGCGGCATCACGGAAAGTCACAACAACGTCATCGCCTTCGGTACGGGCACCGGCAAGGCGCAAATCGGCATTGCGCAATTCTGATCTGAAATCTGACACCAGCTGAGTCTTCATCTTTCTCATGGCTTCGTCCATATCAACTTCCATAAGGAAGTGAACGCCGCCGCGCAAATCAAGACCGAGCTTTAAAGGATGCATGCCTAAAGAGCGCATCCATGCAGGAGTTGCAGGAGCTAAGTTTAATGCGGTAATAAAACGATCACCCAACGCTTTTGAAACGATGTCTTTGGCTAAAATCTGATCGTTGGTGTTGGCAAAACGGATTAACAACTGACCGTTCTCAAGTTCGTAATCACCCTTAATATTCTTGCCGTCAAGCAAGGTCTGAACCTGAGAGGAAACCGTAGAATCTACTTCGATTCCATGCGTGCCGGAAATCTGCAACGCAGGATCTTCACCGTATAAATTAGGAAGTGCGTAGAAGAATCCCAGCAAAATAATGACTGCGATTAAAAGATTCTTCCACAAAGGGAATTTATTAAGCACGATGATTACCCAAAAGAAGAAGCCGCGACTTACTGCCGCGGCATATTTTTATTATTTGCTTTCAGCACCGGTGGCAACTAAAGTGCCCTTAGGCAAAACGGCAACGATATAGTTACGCTTCATCTGAATAATGATACCGTCAGCTACGGAAATAAGAACATACTCTTTGTTTTCCGGCAATTTGCTGATACGGCCGGCAATACCGCCGTTAGTTAAAACTTCATCACCTACGGAAAGACCGTCAAGCAATTTCTGCATTTCTTTACGCTTCTTGGAGTTCGGGCGCATTACGAAAAAATACACCGCGAGCATACACATCACAAGAACGATCATCATGCTCATATCACCGCCTGCGGGAGCGGCTTCAGCGGCATAAGCTGCAGGAATTAAAGAAAAAGACATAGTACAAGTACCTTAAATAAAGTTAAAAATTACGGAATTTCTAAATCCCGATTTATCAGCTGATTACCATCTTTTCTTTCGTTAAGAAAGAAACTTTATGCACAAAGAATAATATTACTATCTATCGTGCAAAAAGTTACGGTTTTTGCAATTTTCGCCTTAAAAAAGACGCCTTTAAATCACAGACCGTATAAGAGTGAATTGCGACAAGTATAACACATCTCGCAGATTCCTTATATTACCAGCACAAAAGGCGGCAAGACAAAGAATTAAACGGTTTTACAAGCTGTTTTGTAAAAATTATCGGCAAAAGCTTCAAGCGTTCCGCTTTCAATTGCGTCGCGAATTCCCTGCATCAGATGCTCGTAATACCAAAGATTATGAATGGTATTTAAATGAGCGCCGAGCATTTCTCCGCATTTATCCAAATGATGCAGATAGGCACGGGAGAAATGTCTGCAGGTATAACAGCCGCAATTCGGATCAAGCGGACTAGTATCAGTTGCGTATTTTGCGTTGCGGATCTTTACCACACCTTGGGATGTGAACAAATGCCCGTTTCTGGCATTGCGCGTCGGCATCACGCAGTCAAACATATCAACGCCGTTTAAAACGCCTTGCAGAATATCCTCAGGACGTCCGACTCCCATCAGGTAACGCGGTTTATCCTCCGGCATGATAGGAGCGATATGGCCTAAAGCCTTATACATGACATCCTTAGGCTCACCCACGGCTAAGCCGCCGATGGCGTACCCGTCAAAGCCTATGTTAGTAAGCCCTTCTAAAGAACGCTCGCGCAGCCCCTCATCGGTTCCGCCTTGAATAATGCCGAAAAGGCTGTTGGGATTTTCAAGTCTTAAAAACTCGTCTTTGCAGCGTCTTGCCCAGCGCAGCGAAAGTTCCATAGCATTTTCCATGCGGCGATAGTCGGCAGGAAGTCCGATGCACTCATCAAACTGCATGACGATATCCGATCCTAAGGCATGCTGTACCTGCATGGAAATCTCAGGCGACAAAAACAATCTCGAACCATTGATAGGATGCTGAAACTTAACGCCCTCTTCCGTTACTTTTCTGATGCCTGACAAAGAAAAGACCTGAAAACCGCCCGAATCAGTCAAAATCGGCTTATTCCAGTGCATAAAGTCATGAAGGTCGCCATGAAGCTTTATAACATCGGTTCCGGGGCGCAGCCACAAATGAAAAGTATTTCCCAAAAGAATATCTGCGCCTAATTCTTCAACCTGCTCGGGACGGATGCCTTTAACGGTTCCCAAAGTTCCTACGGGCATGAAAGCCGGGGTACGCACGATTCCGCGCTTAAAATGAAGTTCACCGCGACGGGCCTTGCCGTCTTTAGCTAAAATTTTAAATTCCATCTGTGATCCTTTTAAGCGGAAGGAGGTAAATCCATCGGCTCGGTTCTCTTGGTTATAAACATGCAGTCGCCGTAACTGAAGAACTTATACTTATCATCAACCGCGTGATGATAGGCATGCATCGTGTTCTTATAACCGGCAAACGCGCACACCAGCATGATAAGGGTTGACTCAGGCAAATGGAAATTGGTGATTAAGCAATCAACCACCTGATATTTATAACCCGGGTAAATGAAAATCGAGGTGTCGTTGTGAAAAGGTGCGATTTCGCCAAGTCCGTTTTCTCTTGCATAGGATGCAGCGCTTTCAAGGGAACGGACCGCGGTGGTTCCCACGGCTATAACGCGATGACCTGCCGCATGCGTCGCCTTTACCGCGCTTGCCACTTCCTCAGGCAGCTGCACGAATTCCTTATGCATATGATGCTTTACGATATCGTCCTCGCGAACGGGCTGGAAAGTTCCCGCGCCGACGTGCAAAGTAACGAAAGCGGTATTAACGCCAAGGCGCTTTAATTCTTCAATCTGCTCATTATCAAAATGAAGACCTGCAGTAGGAGCCGCAACCGCGCCCGGCACCTTGCTGTAAACGGTCTGATAGCGATCTTTATCCAAAGCTTCGTCTTCTCTTTCGATATACGGAGGCAAAGGAATATGTCCTACCTTATCCAAAAGATCAAGAAGCGACGAACCGTCAGCGGTCTCAATCATAAATAAATCGCCGTCACGCCCGGTTACGTTTAAAACATATCCGCCGTCGATAAAAAGCTCCGCTCCGGCTTTGGGCGCCTTACTGGCTCTGATATGCGACAAAGCGGTATTAAGTCCCGTTATTCTTTCAATTAAAAGTTCGACAGCTCCGCCGGTTTTCTTGGTGCCGTACAAACGGGCGGGAATTACTTTAGTATCGTTAAACACTAAAAGATCTCCCGGTTTTACGAAATCTTTAAGATCGATAAAAGTACGATCGCAAAGCTCTCCGGTGTTGCCGTCAAGGCACAGCATTCTGCATTTGGTGCGCTCGGCACTTGGGTAATTGGCTATAAGCTCTTTTGGCAAATCAAAATTAAAATCACTGCGTAACACTGTCTTAACCTCAAAAAAACTCGGAGCATTCTAGCATTTTTTAGTGATAGTGACGGTAAAAAATGCACGTAAAAAAGCGAAAAGAACGGCAAGTTATAACTATATATTTCTCCGCTTTTTAAAGATCATATAAAGCGTATTAAAAACGGCTTTAGGCAGTTCTCCAATATCATTTACCACGGTAAAGCTTGTGAAAAGATCGCAGCCTGCCGTACTTTCTATTCCAAAACCGTAAACCTCACATGAAAGCTCCTTGGCAAATTCCAAAGCCCTTACGGTCTGCGCAACACTGTCGGGGACTCCGTCGGTTATTACGATAAAGATACTGCGCTTAAAGGAAAATTCTTTTTGCCTGCCCAAGGCATACCACAAGGCTTGAGCAAGAGGAGTCGAGCCTCGGGGCTTTTGATCAAATCTTGCAATGACGGAACTTACTTTTTCATTATGCTTAAGCGCAATTTCATATTCAGACGTAAATCCCGGGAAAAAGGTCACTTCACAAAATATTCCGTCGATGCCTTCAAGCGCTTTGGCAAGACAATAAGCGCAGCTGCAGGCGATTTCACTGCGCATCCGACCTTTTGATTTTTCTTTTATCATCATCGATCCGGATACGTCTACAAGGACATGAATATAAGTAGAGAAATCTTCCTCTATTTCTTTTTTTAAAAACAATCGGTCATCAAACATAAAAAGTCTTGATAAATGTTTGGTATCAAGATACGTATGACTTTGCCTGCCTGAACGCTTCCTATCGATAAAAGCGCGGGCTGACAGCATCAAAGCCCTTTTTAAAGGATAAAGATCGCGCGCTGCCGCCAAAACGGCTTGGGGATTTCCGTTTTTACATACGCACGGGCCGACAACTCCCAAATCATCACGCGAAGAGCCGTTATCTTTTACCGCTTCATAATTTAAAAGAACGGACTTGTCCGCTCCGACATAGGCTTTTCCCGTTTTATTCAAACATACTTTGGCAAATAAATTATCATCCCGTAAAAATCTGCTTTCCTTTAAAAAGTCCTTACCGTTTATCGCCTGCAAATCGCTTTGAGAAAGCGCTTTAGTATTTTTATAAGAATCTTTTAAAGACAAAAGCTCACCAATCTCTTCACAAAGTTTAAGCACGGCAGAGCTGCTTTTAAGATAAGGAGCCTTTTTGATTAAAAAAATTAGCTTGCAAAACGCCTTGACTCTAAGCAACGCTTTTACTTCTTTAAACAATAACAAGGTATTTTTTCTTTGGGAGGCAAAGCCCTGACTTTTTACGCACAAATAATAGGAAATAAATGAAAAGATAAGCGTAAAAGGATGTTTATGCTTATTTAAAAACTCACTTAAATGTTCATCAAAACTTGAGCGCAAAAACTCAAGATTTTCCCAAACCCCGATAAATTCCCTGCCGATAAGCCGCTCAATACGTGCGTCCTCAAGTACGTTAAATAACGAAAAGAAAGTAAAGTTACCTCTTATGCTTTTTACAATTTTAAAATCCGTATAGCGTACATGGGCGGCTTCATGCGCCAAATACCCGTATGCAAGCCTTGCTATGCGATCATCGGTAAGATTAAGCCTCGGAATAACTATTTCCCTGCCGTCGGTATAAGCATAGCTTCCCTGCATCCTTACTTTTATATTAAAAGCTTTTGCATAATTGGCGACAATTATCGGCATTGCGTTTTTCACGTATAACTCCTCATTTTTTACAAAGAGTTATATTGTCGCTTAAGCTAAAACCGACTTTTTTCAAAAACACTGCAAATTGCACACAACGGCTTTACAAAAGGCATAAACAAGCCATTTTTAAAATGTAAAAAATTTTTTAAGCTTTAAAGCTTAAGAAAAGAGCCTTCATCTAAGTTACAATGCTAGGTTAAAGCTTTGCTATTTTGGATCTGACAATGAGCGACTCGGTAAATTACTTAAAAAATTTTTCGTATAAAGAACAGGTTTCCCGCTCTTCCCTGTGGGGACATCACTTTTTATTTTTAAATGTACTCTTATCTCTTTTAATCGGTCTTACTTATGTTTACGCAGCTCCGTCAACCGATTCTTTTGCTGCATTTTTCTACTTAATCGTGACCTGGATGGGGCACATGGGCTTTTTGGCTTTTGTTACCTATCTTATTATTCTGTTCCCTTTAACTTTCATCGGTAATTTCCGTTACTACCGGGTTTTTTCGGTAATTATCGCCATTTTATTTCATTCAATTTTGCTTTTTGACGCCAAATTATATTTAAACGTCAAAATCCATTTATCGCTTACCGCACTAAATCTTATTTTCCGTGAACTTGACTTTAATACCGGTCTTAATTACAACTTCCTTTTTATAGCTATTCCCATCGTAATTGCTTTTGAGCTGCTTTTTGCCAAACTTGCCACCAAAAATCTCTACCGCAACGGCAGTAAAAAATGGGTAAAAATAACAAGTCTTGTTTTCATCGCCGCTTTCGTCAGCTCTCACTGCATTCACATTTGGGCCGACGCTACCCGTTACGATAAAATCACGATTTTAAGATCTGCATTCCCCGCGCACTACCCGATGACCGCAAAATCATTCCTGTCAAGCCACGGTTGGATTGAAGGAAGTGCCAAACCCAATAACATCAGCGCTATCGATTACCCGCTGCAGCCGATTGTTTCCAATTCCTCTGGCAAACCGCAAAACATAGTCACCATTTTTATTAACGGCTTAAGCTATGATTCGCAGGATCCCAAGATCACTCCTTACCTTTTGTCTTTAAAGCAGCAAAGCGAAAGCTACGAGCAGCACTATCTGCCCTACAAGCTGTTAAAGGACAATCTTTTTGCCTCAAGCTACGGCGTTCCTCTTTTATATAAAGATACTTTCTTAAATAGAAATATTCAGCCCGTCATTTTCAGAGAAATGGCAGCGCAGGAATATATCAGCCGCTTCGTGATAAGCCAAAGCTCGGATCTTGATCCTTCCGTCATCGAAAAGGCCACCGGAGCCCGCGCCAACCAAATAATAACCGCGGTTGACGATAATGAAACCTTAAACAAAGCAGCGCAGCAAATTGCCGATTGGGATCATGATCGTCCTTATTCGACTACCGTCGTGTTATCGGACTTATTTAAGACGAAAAACAAGAATGATTATGATTGGCAGTTAAAAATTTTAGACAGCCGTATCGTTGATTTATTCAACGTGCTTAAGATAAACGATCATTATGACGACACGATGATTATCGTCACCTCGGCAGCAGGCAGCCCTTTTATAAAAAGCGATTTGACATTTAATCGCGACTGTCAGCATGTTCCGCTTATCATCAAATGGCCCGGAAGCGATAATATGTCCGTTGCCGTTAATAAATTAAGCTCGCCTTTTGATCTGCCTGCGACTGTCGCCACGGAAATTCTGCAGGTCACCACCGCTCCTGCCGACTATTCTTTAGGCGAAAATCTAAAAGAGTTAAGCGATCGCAGATTTATCGTCAGCGATGAACCTGAAATCATTCTTATCGGCAGTAAAGATACGACTGTTTACAGTGACGAAGGCAGCGCTTTAATTGAAGACAACGGCAAAGCTTTACGCATAAGACCCAATCTTGAAAACTTAATTCGCGCCATGCGCACTCTTAATCGTTTTAAGGAATAAAAATAAATGCAACTTACAGCTCAAAACGTAAAAGAAGTATTAATCGATGCCTCAATGACCAAACCGGTCTTTGCTTATTTTTATGTTGACGCAGAAGAATGCGCCGCCACAACGACCGCGGTACAAAGTGCCATAGGAGATAACAACGCGTACGTAAGCCTCGTTATGGCAAACGTTCAGGAAGAAGTCGCTCAGGCTATCGCCATGCAGATAGGCTTAAGAAACGTTCCTGCGCTGATCGTTTTTAAAGAAGGCCGCCCCGTTGACGCTTTGCAGGGAGCTGACGTAACTGAAAAATTAAATGAGCTTTTAAATAAATATATGCCCTCTGAAGAGGAGCTTAACCTCCGTGCCGCGTTAGAAGCGGAAGCTGCAGGAGATCTGGGAACGGCGCTGCAAAAAGTAGCCAAAGTCTACAGCGATAATCCTAAAAACAGCCAGGCAAAATTCATCTACATAAGACTGTGCTTAAAACAGAAAAATCTGGATAAAGCCAAAGAACTTATTGATACGGCAACTCGCGAAGAAAAAGACAGCAAAGATTATCAGGATCTGCTTTCTGCCTTGAATCTGGCATTAAAAGCTCAAGAAAGCCCGGAGCTTGCGCTGCTGCAGGAAAAATATAAAGAAAATCCTCAAGATATGGAAATCTTAAAGCAGCTTGCCGCCGCATTAAGCGAGGCGGGAAAACGCCAGCAGGCTTTAGATCTCTTATTTGAAGCCTTCAAAAAAGACACCGGCAATACTCAAGTTAAACAACTTATCATCGATATTTTAAACACGATGCAGGGCGATCCGCTGCAAAGCAAGTATCGCCGCAATCTTTATACTTTGATGTACTAAAGTACGATTTTTCAATCTTTCTTTAGTATTTACAACAGCGCGCATTAATTACGCGCTGTTTTTGTATTACAGTACCGAATAGTGACAATGCTGCAAGGAGATAAAAATAACATGAAGCGCAAAATAAGCTTTTTTCTATTAAGCGGTCTTATTTTTTCAGGAATGATCCAGGCAGCTCCTGCATCAAGAGATTTTCCCGTTCCGCAAACCGTAAGCGTTGACATGCAAAAAAGCATTGCCGCGGTAAATAATAGCTGGAAATTCAATATCAAATCCGCAGAGGAATGGTTCCCGCTTATTGACTCTTCATACCGATACGGCAGCCATAATGCAAAAATCATGGCCGACTACTTTAAAGTAAGCATTGACGAAGGCTATATAGGCAATGTCCACACCTACACTCTCACTCCGCCTAGTATTCCCGACGCGCATAAAGCCAAGGTAATTTTATTCATCCACGGCGGCGGTTACGTTTTAAATCCGGGAATTGCCGGCATTGACGAAGGCATAATGATGGCAGGTATCGGCGGATACAAAGTAGTCGCGGTAGATTACAGAATGGCGCCTAAATATCCCTACCCTGCCGCGATTGACGACGCATTTACCGTCTATAAAAAACTATTAAAGGAATACCCGGGCAAAAATATCGGAGTTTTCGGATCTTCTACCGGAGGCGGCATGACTTTAGTTCTTGCCATGCAAGCCCGCGACAACAACGTCGCGATGCCGGGAGCCCTTGCTCCATGCACACCATGGACCGACCTAACTAAAACCGGCGACACCTATTTTACCAACCAACACGTTGACAATAGTCTTGTAGGCTACGACGGTTGGATTGACGATGCCGCACGCGATTATGCCCAGGGAAATGATTTAAAAGATCCGTATCTTTCACCGGTTTACGGCGACGTAACGGGCTTTCCGCCGACTTTACTCGTTTCAGGAACCCGTGATTTATTTTTAAGCAATACGGTAAGAATGCAGCAAAAACTCAATGAGGCCGGAATTGAAAATAATCTTATCGTTTATGAAGGCCAGTCACATTGCCAATTTTATTTAGGCTTGCCGCCTACTGCAAAAGAGCTTCAGGATCACTACAAAAATCTGACCGTATTTTTTGATAAGCATCTGGGCAAGTAACTGAGTTTTTTCTCTTAACTGTAATATCGGTATGAGGCATGCTTCATACCGATTTTTAATAAGCTTTTTACTCTTTAAGCGACACTTTTTTAGGCGCTGTATCCACCGAAGGCCATCTGCTTATAATCGTCTTTATAAGCGTGGCAAGAGGAATGGCAAAAAACACTCCCCAAAAACCCCACAATCCGCCGAAAATCAAAATAGCGGCCAAAATGGAAAAAGCATCCAGATTCAAAGCTTTTGAAAACAGCATCGGAGTGAGAACGTTGCTGTCTAAAAGCTGAATTATTACATAGACGCCCAAAACCCAAACCAAAGTCATGCTAAAGCCAAACTGCAGCATCGCGACCAAAACCACCGGGACACCGATAAGCACGGCGCCCACATAAGGAACGACCACAGAAAGCCCTACCCCGACGCCAAGCAGCGTTCCGTAATTAAGGCCCATGATTTTAAAAGCTAAAGTGTTGGCAATTGCGATAATAATGATATGAACAACTTTACCGCGGATGTAGCCGGCAATTTGCGAGTTAATGCTCGGCCAAAATTCTTTAATGATATTTTGGCGGTTAGGCAGAATGTAAGTTAAAACGCGTTTTTGCAGCGCCGATTTATTAGCGAGCATCAAGAAAGTAAAAATCGGCACGATAATTAAATAAATAAGCCAGCTAAAAGCGTTAAAAACGGAAGGCATCAGCTGCGTGCGCATCAGCATCGCAGTTGCTTTCATCAGCTGCAGACGAATTGAAGTAAGCGCCGATAATACCGTATTTTCAGCCACCATTGACGGGATCGGATCTGGCAGCGTGCTGACAAAATCCATAATTTGCTGAGTAATAAGCAAATCAATGTCTTTTACCGACATCACGAACTCATCGGAATGTGCCGCATCACCGTTTATTGCCTGACTTACGTCGGCACCCATGGAAAGAATAATGTTATAAAAAGAGATCCCCTGATTGATAATTTGCGGTACGACTAAAATCAACGCCAACAGCGCAGATCCTATAAACAAGCACATAACGATGCTTGCGCTTAATCTTCTGCCGATATGAAAACGGCGCATGAAAAAACATACGGCGCCGTCAAGGCAATAGGCAAGACATAAAGCAACCACCAAGGGGCCGACTAACCACATGAAAAAATAAATAATAATGAAAATGCCGATAAGCACGCAGGCAAATTCAGGGGCGCCGGGAACGGAAAAATGCCTCCGGTACCAGTTTTTAAACAGCTCTATCATAAAAATCCTTATTTTTCTGTCTTGATTGTACTCTAAAATCAGTTTGCAAATGACTTTTTTACCGGCTAAAAATTAGCGCTTAAAAAGCTGCTGCTATCTTTTTGCTCATTTTTGTTCATATATAATTTTTTTGTTTACAATCGTAGAAAAGCGCCGTCGTTAAAAACAAGAATTTGAGAAAATCATGCTTAAAGCATTAAAGAAAATTACCTTGGGCATTGCGTTGAGCTCTTTCTTAACGCTGCCTACTTTTGCCGAAATCTCGGTACCTGATATAGGCACAGCCGGGATCATGGGACTTACCGTACAAAAAGAAGAACAAATCGGTAATTATTTTATGCGTACGGCCAGATCGCGTCTGCCTATAGTAGTCGATCCGGTTTTAGATGAATATGTAAGCTCAGTGGGAAACAAACTTTTAATGCACGCAAAAGGAGTACAGTTTCCCTTTGAATTTTTCATAGTAAACAATTTAAACCTTAACGCCTCGGCTTTTTTAGGCGGAAAAGTTCAGATAAATACCGGACTTTTCGTCTATTCCGATACCGAAGATGAATTTGCCTCGGTTCTTGCCCATGAAATTTCTCACGTTACCCAAAGACATATCGCGCGTTTTATCGAAAGCGAAGTAAAAAAGAGCAATACCTCAATTGCCTCTATGGTAGGAGCTATCGCTTTATCCATCATTAATCCCGCCGTAGGCATGGCCGCTTTATCCACATCTTTGGGAATTGCGCAGCAAAGCCGCATCAACTTTACAAGAGAGAATGAATCAGAGGCCGATCGCATCGGTATCGATCTTTTAAACCGCGCCGGCTTCAATCCCGCAGGAACCACCGATATGTTCAGAAAGCTTTTGAACATGCAGGGCAATATTAATCCTGTTTTTGCCTTACTTGTCGATCACCCCTTATCGGAAGTGCGTATTGCCGAAGCGGAAAACCGCATCGCCCATTTTAAAAAGAAAAAAGATTCGACCAACCCTGACTTTTTCATGGCCAAGGCACGTATTGACGTACGCTATAAGAAAAACGATTTTGCCGATTTAAAAGAAATTCTCAAAAATGACGCTAAGGCAAATCGTTATTACAAAAATTACGCTCTGGCTTTAACCTGTTATGAATTAAACGAATACGCAGAAGCTAAAACTTATTTAAATAATTTAGGCGCTTCCATGCAAAATAATCTTTTTGTCGTCGATCTTTTAACCGATATCGATCTTAAAGAACACAATTATCAAAGCGCCATCAACCGTCTTAACGGTTTGCATAAAAGAATGCCGCGCAATAAAGCGGTTATCGTTAACTTGGCAAACGCCTACATTCAAAGCGGACAAAATCAAAGAGCCATAAGACTGATTCGTGATTATTTAAAACGCGATCGCGGCTACCCTCTTTCTTACACTCTGCTTACCGAAGCCTACCTTAAAAGCGGTAACCGCTGCGAAGCGTTGCAGGCACAAGGAGAAGATTTTGCGTTAAAAGCCAATTACAACCGCGCCATCGGCTCTTATAACGAAGCATTAAATATCTGCCGCAATAATCTGACCGTAGAAATAATAAAAGCCCGCGTAAGCGAGCTTATTGAGCAAAGAGCGTTTGACGCCGAGCTTAACAAATCCTGGTAAGGTCTAGATATTTAATACCTTCTTGACAAAAGGCACCGTAAGTTCATGCTGTTCGCTAAGCGAGGCTTCGTCAAGGCGATCAAGAATTTTAACGAGGCTGTCCATATCACGGTTGCTGTGCCTGACTAAAAATGCGGCTACCTTTTCCGGGATAATAAAGCCGCGTTTTTTAGCACGTATCTGCAGCGCATCGCAGCAGGATTTCTCATCTAAAAAATCAAGCGGCAATGAAACGCCGTTTTCAAAACGGGTATTTAAGTCTTTACGCAAAAAAGGAATTAAATCCGCCGAGGTGCAAGCCGAGGCGATAAAGGTTCCCGTACCTTTATCCACCCAGCGGTTATAAAGGCCGAAAAGCGCCAATTCCCAATCACTATCGCCTGCGATTGCATCAATATTGTCAAGAATAATGACAGGATAAGGATCAACAGACAAAAGCAGCGGCGAAATATCTTTTACCAAGCGCAAATCAACAAAAAAAGCGTTAACTGACGGATTTTTTATTTCTCTAAAAAGAGCATTTAATAAATGGCTTTTACCGACGTGCTTTGGACCGAACACGAAAAACAATTCATTTTTATTACGTAAAACCGCGTCATGCAGCAAATCTACCGCCGCACGATTGCCGCCCGGAACAAACGAATCAAAAAAGCCTTCATCATTGATTTTAAGTGCCAAAGGCTCCTGACGCGGAGCCTTGGGAGTAATAATCATGTCTTTTCCTTTAATACGCGCTTAAAGATGCAGGAAAGTTTACAGGAGATGATGCCAAATCGGCAACCCTGGTATCAGGACGCTGCGCTGAAGCTCTGCCCACGCTGCTTATCTGCGGATTCAACTTAGCGGTCCCGTGATTATAGCGGTAGGCAAAAGGCTCGATTTTTGAAAACTCAGAGCTGGGTTCTAAAGATCCGTCCAAAGAAGCCGGATCAAGTTTTGTGTAAACATCAACGATAAAAGCGTCACTGTCGCTTACCATCGCGCAGTTTATATTTCCCTCAACGCCGATTCCGGATAAGACGCGCTCAAATGAAACTAAATCATTTAAATTATTAATGCCGTAAAGCTTGAGCCTTACGAACTCTTCGTGCGCACCTAATTTATCAGGATCTTCTATTGCCGCGGCAGTTGTCGTATTGACCTGCTGGAGCTTACTTAAAGCTCCGGCTATTGCCTTGGCCTGATTGTCCGCAAGCACCGTCTCGGATCCATCTCCGGTAAAGTCATAAAGAATTTTGCCGTCTTTATCCAAAAGCCTGCAATTTATCAAAATGTTGCCGTCATCTAAATGCTTAACGACAGCGGCAATTACAAAATAGGATCCGTAACGCTTGGATGCCGTTACCAACGTGCCGTTATCGGCTTTTGTCAAAGTATCGTAAGTCACGCTTTGGATATCTTCTAAATCAAGAAGTGGAAACATCAAACGATACTTATAATTGTCGGCACTACGGACAAACGCTCCGGCAAATGAGGAAAGCTCACTGCCGACAAAGCTGCCTGAATCAGGACCTGATTCATACATCCATACGATTATCGGATCTGAAAGTCCCTGCCAGGCATGAGCCCCGTATTTTTCCAAAACCGCAGCGACTTTATCAGTATCAAGCACCACATTAAGCTTTCCGGCATTTAAACGTAAATCGGTCACCGCATAATAAGCGTCGTCTTCTTTTATTTTTACCTTATTCATTGAACCTAACGTGATGCTGTCAGCTGCTTGAAAAAATGCTGACATAACAGCAGAATCAAGACCTTCACTCAAAGAAAGGGAATCTGCGTAAAAGGAGGTATTGTTCTCTTGTGCAGCGTATGCCGTAAGCGGATTTAAAGCAAAAAACACCGCTGCCACACAACATTTCTTAAAACCGTTCATACAAAAACCTTTGAGCCTTCAAACCACGTTTCAATTTTAGCTTATGCGCTTCCTTCTTTTTTTAAAAACAAGAAATATTCTTAGGGCTTTCACTAAAATTAGGCACTTTTACATTCAACCTTCCTTCCTTTTTTTGTACAATATGCACAGCTTATTTCGGAGGATCTATGGCTACAAATTTAACCTACAAGGAAGCCGGTGTTGATATTGATGCCGGTGAAGAGCTCGTCGAGCGTATTAAGGCTCCCATCAAAAGAACCAATCGTCCTGAAGTCATCGGAGGCCTCGGCGGATTCGGTGCTCTGACCCGCATTCCTGCAGGTTATAAAGAGCCGGTTTTAGTATCCGGAACTGACGGCGTCGGTACCAAACTGCGTCTTGCAATTGATTTACACCGTCATTCAACCGTCGGCATCGATCTTGTTGCCATGTGCGTTAACGATCTTATCGTTCAGGGCGCAGAGCCTCTGTTTTTCCTTGATTACTACGCAACCGGCAAACTTAATGTCGATATCGCCACCGAAGTCGTAACCGGCATTGCCCGCGGCTGCGAAATGGCAGGCTGCGCATTAGTAGGCGGTGAAACCGCAGAAATGCCCGGCATGTATGAAATCGGTGATTACGATTTAGCAGGTTTTAGCGTCGGTGTTGTCGAAGCATCAAAAATCATTGACGGATCTGCCGTTAAAGTCGGAGACGCTTTAGTTGCCATTGCCTCATCGGGCCCTCACTCCAACGGCTACTCTTTAATCCGCCGCATCGTTGAAGTATCAGGCGCAAAACCTCTTGAGGACAAACTCCCGTCAGGAAAACTCCTTGCCGATGCTTTGCTTGAGCCTACCCGTATTTATGTCAAACCGGTACTTAAGCTCTTAAAAGAAGTCGAGGTCCATGCTTTGGCCCACATTACCGGCGGCGGTTTCTGGGATAACATCCCGCGCGTTCTTCCTGAAGGCACTTGCGCAGCTTGCGATTCTTCAACCTGGCAGTGGCCTGAGGTATTTAATTGGCTGCAGGAAAAAGGCGGTGTCGATCGCCATGAAATGTACCGCACCTTTAACTGCGGCGCCGGCATGATCATCGCAATGCCTGAAAGCGAAGTCGAAAAAGCCATCGCCGTTTTAAATGCTGAAGGGGAAAAAGCCTGGCGTATCGGTTCAATCGTTAAGCAGGGTGCTGACGGCGCTCAGGTTACTATTGCTTAATCGTTTTTCTACTAAAAAACCGGCAAAAATGCCGGTTTTTTTATATCTGCAGAAAACAAATTAAGAGCGCTTTACCGATTTTAAGCTTAAGAAAAAGTCAGTGACGTTCTTTGCTATCGGTAAAGAGGTACACACAATAACGCTGCCCATAATATTGTGCGACCCTTCGGTATACACGCGAACGGCTTTTATCGTACCTTTATCCTTTTCGTTTAATGACATTACAAAGCAAGTATTATTGTTTGCCGCCGCCACGGGGAAAACCTGTCCTATAGGATAGTGGCGCATATTACGGTAGACCTTAAGCGCGGTATCCTTATCATAAATATAGTCAACGCCGACAAACTCTTGGGCCTGATGCAGGAAATTTGCGCTCACCCAATTTATGTTTGCCGAAGGAACGCGTTTTGCGTCGCTGTCTTTTAACGCAATTCTCGCTCCGTTCACGTTTTCCAAAAACTCTTTGTAATCATCAGAGAAAGTCGCACCGCAGGCTTTTTCCAAATCGGCAACGGTTGTTTTTGACGCAATCGTAAGTCCTTGCTTAAAAATAATTCCGGCTTTGCTAAGATCGGACATCGCCATGTGTCTTTCTCCTTTTGCAGCTAACTTAGTAAAAATAATGAAATTTTAAATCGTGCTTTTAAATTATAGCACCTTGAAAAAGCCAAAAAAGCGTACAAAAAAGCCGACAACGAAGGTCGGCTTTTTTCTTAAACCGTTACTTATTTTTTGCCATCAGTTCTTCAATTCCGCGGATCATGATGTGAATTATCATGGTATGAACTTCCTGAATACGATCGGCATAACCAAAGTGCGGAACGATTATCGGCAAATCACAGGCGTCTTTTAACTTGCCTCCGTCTTTACCTAAAAGCACAACTGATTTTAGGCCCTTTTCTTTGCATACTCTGCAGCACTCGATAATATTGCGGGAATTGCCTGACGTTGAAATGCCTAAAAAGACATCGCCTTTAAACCCCAATCCCTCAAGAAAACGGGAAAAAACGTAATCAAAACCATAATCATTGCCGACGCAGGTCAAATGGCTCGGATCACAAATGGCGATCGCCGGATACGCAGGACGGTCATCACGATAGCGTCCGCTTAACTCCTCGGCAAAATGCTGAGCGTCGCACATGCTGCCGCCGTTGCCCGCTGAAATTATTTTGCCGCCGTTTTTTATGGAGTCGGCCATAAGAGAAATAGCTTTCTCTATTTTTTCTTCGGTATCTTCCTTACTGATAAAATCATTAAGTACCTTTGAAGCTTCTTTCAAATCATCCATTACAGAAAAAGAAAGCATATTTTCTCCTTATTAGTGTGTTTTCATAACTCGTGCCACCCAAGCATCATAAAGAGCCTGATCTTTGGCTTTGTAAGAAGCGTAGCCTTCACGCTCTTTTTGCGAAAGAAGCTTATTTAACATTTCCTCTTTCTGTGCGGCAAGACGCTTGGCGTAATCTTTTTTACCTTCTTCTTTTCCTTTTGCAAGAAAAGGCATTGAAAAATCATCACTCCAATATGAACCTGCCAAAACGTTGCCGTTTCCGTCATCGGAGATCTTCGTACCCTGTGCCAAAGAAATCATTTGCGCCACGTGCACCGCGTGCCTATCCGTCTCCACGTGCATCAGAGGAAGCTTTATATCCTTAGGTCTTTCCCAATGACGGCTTAAAGCATTTACGCTTTCTTCTCCAAAATCAAATGAGCTTTGGCCGCCGGTCATGGCAAGATAAACTTCGGCCAAAAGCTGGGCGTCAAGCAATGCTCCGTGCACCGTACGGCGTGAATTATCGATATCGTAAATCGAGCACAAATTATCGAGGTTTACCTGATTGTTAGGATTTATTTTACGGGCAAGCTCCACGGTATCGACGATTTTGCACATGTCCTTGGTATGCTCATTTAACTTAAGCAAATCCCATTCTTTATCCAAAAACGCGCTGTCGAACTTGGCGTTATGAATCAATAGCTCGCTGCCGCGAATAAAATCGATAAGCTCGTCGGCGACATCGGCAAAATGCGGTTTATCGGCAAGCATTTCATCGGTGATGCCGTGAACTTCCGTAGCCTCTTCATCAATGTGGCGATCCGGATTAACAAAAAGCTGCAGCTGTCGTCCCGTAAGGCGGCGATTTATAATCTCCACGCATCCTACTTCAATAATGCGGTGAGTTCCCGTGGTTCCGTCATCGGATTTTCCGGTAGTTTCGGTATCCAGTGCGACCTGTCGTAAAAGAGCCATAACCTAACAAACGCCTTTTTATAAAAACGCGCGGCAAGCGCTTATAAAACAAAAGAAAAACCGCTTAACCTATAAAAAGAGAAGAAATTTTTTAAGTTTAAGTGATTATACATAATGAAAAGGACAAAACATACAAAAGTAAAAAAATCACCTTAAGTAAAGAAAAGAAACATATGCATTGAAAAAAATCAGTGTTTTTCCAGCCCTTGCGCCGCAAGGAATTCCCGCTGCCTATTTTTAAACTTTGATCGAGATCACGCTTTTCTAAGCGCCTGAATTTTCGAGCATAACAAATAACTTATTGATTTATAAGAAAGTATTTTAATAAACTTTATGTTATAATCTACCGCACAGCCAAGGTAACACTAGCTGCGAATAATAATGAAAAAAATAAATTTATACACAGACGGTTCCTGTCTAAACAATCCCGGACCGGGAGGTTACGGGGTAATATTCAAATATAAGGAACACGTAAAAGAATTATCTTGCGGTTATCTTCAGACGACCAACAATCGCATGGAGATAATGGCAGTCATTGCGGGACTTGAACAACTAAAAGAGCCGTGCAGCGTAACCGTTACAAGTGACAGCCAATATGTCAAAAACGGAATTACGTCCTGGATTAATGTCTGGAAAAGAAACGGCTGGATAACGAGCAATAAAAAGCCCGTCAAGAACAAGGATTTATGGCAAAGACTTGATGCAGCTTGCCAAAAACACCTTGTAGAGTGGGAATGGGTAAAAGGTCACGCCGGACACGCTGAGAATGAGCGTTGCGATGAGCTTGCCCGTGCCGCAGCCAGCGGCGAAGGAAAACAGGAAGATACCGGTTTTTCCTTTTCCTAGGGAGAAAAAATAAACGGCTTTAGCCAAGTTGGTGAAAATGGTTCGTAAAACTATTGCGCTTGCGACAGCTATATTATTATGCGTCTTTACCGTATTTTCAACACATTCTGCTACGGTAAGCAAAAATCAGACCTACAAAACGGAGAACTCCGTTAATGTAAGCCGCAGTTCCGGTAATTCCTTATGGAACAGCGATCTTTTTAATCCTTCCCGTTTTATGCTTAACATAAAACTTACTCAGGCAGAAAAGAAGGAAGCCAAGAGAGTCGTTAATTCATTTGAGTCACATATGGCAAAAGGTGCTCCTTTTATGCATCATTTGCTGACCGAGCTTAAAAAACGCAATCTTCCCGTAGAACTCGTGGCTCTGCCTTTACTTGAAAGCGGCTATAACCAGCGCGCCCGCTCCAACGCTGGAGCCAAAGGCCCTTGGCAGTTTATTCGTGCCACCGGAAAATCATACGGACTTAAAACCTCTTCAAACTATGACGAGTTTTATGATTTCATCCGTTCTACCGATGCGTCTTTGCGTTATTTGACTCATTTATATAAAGAGCTCAATCATAACTGGGATCTTGCCATCGCCGCTTACAATCAAGGTGAATTCACCATTAAGCGCGCCATCCGTAACGCCAAAAGAAACGGTATAAAAACTTACAATATGAGCACCTTAAAGCTTTCAAACCATGCCCGCTTATATGTAAGAAGATTCCACGCATATGCCGACATTCTGCGTTTCCCCGAAAAATACGGAGTAGAACGCCCTACACTTAAAAACCGTCCTGCTTTCAAACGCGTACAGGTTGCAGGAAAGATTAACTCCATGAAAAAGGCTGCCGAACTTTCCGGAGTTAAGATCACTACCTTGCAGCACTTAAACGCAGGTTATTTAACTGATTCGCTTAAGACTCAGCATCAATACGGTTTGCTTGTCCCGATTGAAAATGTAAAGCGCCTTGAGAGAGCTTTAGGCAAGTAACAGATTTAATCATACCCATTAAAAATCCTATCTTTTAGCCGACTTTTAAGTCGGCTCTTTTATTTTTTCCTGCTTTCGGTTCTTTTCCAATCATTTTTTTGATAAATCGCGTTTAAAAATATTCATGCAAATAAATGTGGTTAGGTATCAATTATTCGTTTAAAAAAATGTAAAAAAACATAGATTATTCGTGCAAATAAATGTAACATCTATAAAAGATTCGTGCAAATAAATGTAATCGGACTTCAAGTAATCTTATGAAAAGAAAAATCTTAAAAGAGCTTATTGACTGGAAAGAAAGTAAAAACAGAAAACCGTTAATTTTAAACGGAGCAAGGCAGGTAGGAAAAACTTATATTTTAAAAGAGTTCGGCAAACTTTATTACCAAAACGTAGCCTACGTTAACTGCGACAATAATCAAACTGTTAATGATATTTTTTCTTTAGGTTTCAATATAAAAAGAATAATTTTATCTTTATCGGCGCTCACCGGCATACATATAACTCCCGGCAAAACCTTAATAATTTTAGATGAAATTCAAGAAAATCCCTTGGCTCTTAACTCATTAAAATATTTTTGTGAGAATGCACCTGAATATCACATCGCCGTCGCCGGATCTTTACTTGGCGTTTCATTGCATAGCGGAGTTTCCTTTCCGGTTGGAAAAGTAGATATGCTCAAAATGTATCCTCTAACTTTTGAGGAATTTTTAGCCGCTATCGGTGAAGACATTTTACTTGAAATACTTAAAAGTAAAGACTTCAAAACCATTGATTCAGTTGCTGACAAATTCAAAGATTGCTTGCGCCAATATTATTTTACCGGCGGAATGCCTGCTGTAGTACAAGAATATATTAAAAGTCATAATCTGCAAACAGTTAGAGAACTGCAAAAACAGATCCTTTTTGATTATCGGCGAGATTTCTCAAAACATGCTCCATCCACACAAGTTCCGCGTATTTATCAGGTATGGGATTCAATCCCCTCACAGCTTGCAAAAGATAACAAAAAATTTATTTTCGGAGCAATTAAAAAGGGAGCAAGAGCTGCAGAATTTGAAATTGCCATTCAATGGCTTATCGACGCCGGATTAATTTACAAAGTAAACAGAATTACAGCTCCACACCTTCCTCTAAAATTTTACGAGGACATTTCTGCCTTTAAGCTTTTTTCCTTAGATGTAGGATTGATGGGAGCAATAACCGATACCCCGGCACAAATGATCCTTATAGGAGACAATGCCTTTAAAGAATACAAAGGAGCTTTTACTGAGCTTTTTGTTTTAACGCAACTCTTACCGCAAAATCTCCCTATTTATTACTACAGCGCTAACGACTCACGCATTGAAATTGATTTTATCGTACAAAAAGACACTAAAGTCATCCCGATTGAAGTCAAAGCAGAAATCAATACCAAGTCAAAATCGCTTAAAACATACATCGAAAAAAATCCGGAGTTAAAAGGCTTGAGACTATCAATGCTTTCATATGAAGATCAAGGTTGGATGGAAAACAAACCGTTATATGCAGTTAATTTTGCCTTTTAAAAGCTTAATAATGTGCATAACAGCTTACAATTCTTTTTTAAGTTATACTTTCTTAAGCATCAGCATTAAATATGCTTCACTACCTTTTCATTCACCGCAGAGGCTCCTATGATTGATTCACTTGCTTCAAGGCTCATGCTTAATAACCAAACCGCTATCCCCGCTTTCGGTCTCGGCGTTTTTAAAGTCGATACTACTATGGCCGCGCAAAATGTTGAAGACGCTATAAGTGCAGGATATCGCCTTATTGATACCGCCGCTATTTACGGCAATGAAGTTGAAACCGGTATCGGCATCAGAAACGGTCTTGAGAAAAACGGACTTAAGCGTGAAGACATTTTCGTTACCACTAAACTGTGGAATAAACACATTTCAAAAGAAGAGTCATTAAAAGCCTTTGACGAGAGCTTAAAAAAGCTTAATCTTGATTATATTGATTTGTACTTGCTGCATTGGCCGGGGCAAAACGAGGCTTACGTTGAACCCTGGAAAGCCCTTGAGGAAATTTACGCAAGCGGCAGAGCAAAATCCATCGGCGTCAGCAACTTCCAGATCCATCATTTAGAACATTTATTTACTTTTGCCAAAGTAAAGCCGGTTTTAAATCAAATAGAATTTCATCCTTACAATACGCGCAAGAATCTGGTGGAATTTTGCAAAAAGCAGGATATCGTCGTTCAGGCTTGGTCTCCTTTAATGCGCGGTCTTGTCTTGGGTGATGAAACCATCAATAAGATTGCCGCCAAATATAACAAAACCGCAGCGCAAGTCGTTTTAAGGTGGATCATTGAAAAAGGATTGTGCCTTGCCGTACGTTCCACTAAAAAAGAACGGGTTATATCAAATGCCGATATTTTTGATTTTAAGCTTAGCGCTGAAGATATCGCGCTTATTGACAACTTAAATAAAGACGAGCGCGTAGGTCCTGATCCAGATACCTACGATTTTTAAGAAAAGAGTATTGCCATAACGAAAATGCCCGACTGAAATTGCCGGGCATTTTTCTTGAAGACCTTTAAAAACTAAGCGAAAGGATCTTCGATATAAATGGTCTGATCGCGCTCAGGTCCGGTAGAAAGGATTGCAATCTTAACGCCGGCAAGCTCTTCTAAGCGGCGTACGTAGTTGCGGGCGTTAACCGGCAGTTTATCAAACTCGGTTACGCCGAAAGTTGATTCTTTCCAGCCGGGCATGGTTTCATATACCGGAGTTACCATTGCATAGTCATCGGCAGCAAGCGGAGGCAGCTCGGTGATTGCGCCGTTTGGCAATTTATAAGCGGTACAAATCTTAACTTCATCCATTCCGTCCAAAACATCAAGCTTCATCAAGGCAATTCCTGACAAAGAATTGATGGTAACGGCACGGCGCATGGCTACAGCGTCATACCAGCCGGCACGACGCGGACGTCCGGTTACGGCACCGAACTCTTTACCGCGAGTACAAATACCCTTGCCGATCTCATCGGTAAGCTCGGTCGGGAACGGACCTCCACCTACACGAGTGGTATAAGCTTTAGCGATGCCTAAAACATAATCAATGTGCAAAGGACCGGCACCGGATCCGGTGCAGCAGCCGCCTGCTACGGTATTTGAAGAGGTAACATACGGATAAGTGCCGTAATCGATATCAAGGAAAGTACCCTGTGCTCCTTCAAACAAAACTTTAGTGCCGACAGCACGAGCTTTAGCGATAACGTCGGAAACATCGGTGACCATTGCCAAAAGGCGATCGCGGTAACGCATGACGTTTTCCATTACGGATTCAAATGAAACTTCAGGCTCGTCGTAGTAGTTCTTGAGCATGAAATTACGATAATCAAGCAAAGACTTCAAACGTTCTTCAAAACGTTTCATGTCAAACAAATCACCGATACGGACACCGCGGCGGGCAACCTTGTCTTCATAGCAAGGACCGATACCGCGACCGGTGGTGCCGATTGCGTTCTTGCCGCGCTTTTTCTCAGCGCCACGATCAATTGCCGGATGAATCGGAAGCAGCATGGCGCAGGCGCCTGATACCTTGATTCGGGATTCGGCATCGGTAAAGCCGGCCTGCTTTAGCTCCTCAATTTCAGAGAAAAGAGCTTCAGGAGAAACCACAACGCCGCTGCCGATAAGGCACTGGCAGGAACTGTGTAAAATACCTGACGGTACCAAACGTACCACGACTTTCTTGTCGCCTACTACCAAAGTATGTCCGGCATTATTGCCGCCCTGACTGCGAACAACGACACCGGCCTTTGCAGTGAGCAAATCGGCCACTTTGCCTTTGCCCTCATCACCCCATTGTGTTCCGAGAACTACAACATTATTCGGCATTTTGCATCTCTCTCATGCGGAAATATCCGCTTTAAACCAAAATCAAGGTAAAAATCGCAAACGTTAAATTATAGCTATTTTTACTGAGCATTGCCATGCGAATCGTTAAAGTATCTTAAGAATTCGCTGTCGGGCTTTAATACCATTACGTCACGTCCGCTCTGCATTGAAGCACGGTAAGCGTCCATGGAACGCAGGAAATTAAAGAGCTCGGGATTTCTTGAGTAGGCTTCAGCGTAAATCTTAGTTGCCTCGGCGTCTCCCTCACCTTTAAGCTTTCTGGCGTCACGCTCGGCAGATGCGACTTTAATCGCTACCTCACGGTCGGCTTTAGCGCGAATGGTCTCAGCTTCCTTGCGGCCTTCGGAACGGTGCAGTTTAGCTACGGCATTACGTTCGGCACGCATACGCTGATAAATGGAGTTTGAAACCTCAGGCGGCAAATTAATCTGCTTAATACGAACGTCGACAATCTCGATACCAAGCTCGGTAGCTGAAGTACCGATATCCTTTAAGGCGTTCTGCATTACTTCATCGCGTTTTGAAGCACCGATAACGGCAGGTTCTTCATTGGCGCCGCTTGGAGTATTGATATCTTCGCTGCCCTGTCCTGAGACAATCTCATGAATGGTCAAACGGCCGATTTGGCTGCGCAAAGAGTTGGTGATGCGGCGACGTAATAATTCCTCTGCCTGCATCTTGTTGCCGCCTGCAGTTGTCAGATAGAAAGTTGCAGGATCGCTTATTCTCCACTTAACATAGGAGTCGATAATCAAATCCTTTTTCTCTGAAGTGACGAAACGATCGGCACGTGAACTTAAAGTCTGAATTCTTGAATCAAGAATTCTGATTTTGTCGATAAACGGGATCTTAAAATGAAGGCCCGGCTTTGAAACATTAAGCTCGGCATCTGACGTACGAACCACAGCGCCGAAACGGGTAACAATACCGACATTGCCTTCTTTAATCACGAACAGTGAATTAAAAGCCACTAACGCAAGAACGACGATAACGGCAAGAATTGAATTAAAACCTACTTTGCTCATTATCTTACGCTCCTTCCATATCTTGAAGTGTTATACGAACTGCTTCCATATCCTTGATTGCCTGATGAGCTTGATGTCTGAGCGCTTTCATTTCTCGGTAAAGGCAAAGGCTCGTTCACCGGAGTTTCCGTAACCTTCACGGGAACGGAGTCGGCACTTTGCACGGCGCTATCTACGTTCTGTACCGGAGCAGGAGCTGCTCTGTTCTCAGGAAGAGGCAGATATAAAACCGGGGAAGATCCTTCAGGAGTATCCAGAATAATCTTAGATGAGCTGCCCATTACCTGCTGCATGGTATCAAGGTAAATACGCTTGCGGGTAATTTCAGGAGCGGCAAGATACTCAGGCAGAATCTGCTCGAAGCGAGCGACCTGACCTTGTGCGTCAAGCACGACGCGGGAACGATAGGCTTCAGCTTCCTGGGTAATACGTTGTACCTGACCGTCAGCGCGCGGCAGAACTTCGTTGGCGTATGCTTCTGCCTCACGCTTAAAGCGCTGCTCATCTTCCTGAGCGGCAATTGCATCGTCAAAAGCTTCTTTAACTTCATCCGGAGCGTGAGCGGGCAGGAAGTTTACATCAACGACACTAAGGCCCATGTCATACGGCTCGATGATTGAAACCAAGAGGTCACGGGTATTCTGTCTTACCATTTCACGGCCAGAAGTCAAAATATCGTCCATCATGGTATGACCTACCACGTAGCGCAAAGCGCTGTCGGTGGCCTCGGTAAGGGAATTGTCCGGATCAGTTACCGAATATAAATACTTAACCGGATCGGAGATGCGGTACTGCACGTCCATTTCGACGATAACCACGTTCTCGTCCTCAGTAAGCATCATTCCTGAAGATTGAATGGCGCGAACCTGCTCGATGTCAACTACGTTAACATCATCGATACCGGTGAATTTCCAGCGAAGGCCCGGCTCCACCACGTCATAAACTTTACCAAAACGCAGAACTACGCCGCGTTCGGCTTCGCGTACGGTATAAAAACCTGAAAAAATATAAACGCCCAAGGCTACCGCGACTAAAAGATAAAGACCGTAGCTTGCGCCCTTTTTAGCCGCTTTGCCGGCTGAGCCGCCGGCTCCGCCGAACATTTTTTTTAGGCGATTTAGCAGATCGTTTACGTCAAATTGATTGTTCTTTTTGCGTCTTCCCCACGGATCGTTGTTATTGTTGTTATTACGACCCCACGGATCGTTATTGTTATTCTGACTTCCGTTGTTCTGACTACCGTTGTTTTGCGGTCCTTGACCTGAATTGCCGGGACCTGACGAGCCGGGAGCATTCCAAGCCATATAATCGCGATTATTTTCTTTCATATTTAATCTATATCATCAAAAACTAAATCAAGATCAAGATCTTCTTTTGCCTCAGGCGTTATCCACGGAGTTTTTCCGTCAACGCATGAAGCACTCAAGCGACCTGCTGTTTTCTTATCTATGCGTGCGGCATCGGCAGCCAAAATCTTAAGCTCAAGCATTAATGAACCGTCATCGGCATAGCTTTCTTTGCTTACGGCCTTACTTTCGTAAAGCATGCTGCGCAATTTACCGTCCTGAGGGTATATCTTAACAGTAAAAGTGCATAAATTTGAAGATAAAAGCTCACTTACGCATGATAAAAGATCGGAAAGTCCAGAGCCGGTTTTGGCACTGACATTAACCCTCACGGGTTTACCGGTTTCATCCCTTACTACCTTATCGTAAGGAGCATCAAGCAAATCGGCTTTGTTAAACACCAAAAGCGTCGGAACTTCATCTGCGCCTATTTGTTTTAAAACCGCGTTAACCGCTTTTATATTTTCCTCAACGCGCTTATCCGCCGCGTCAATGATATGCAAAAGCAAATCAGCCTTAACGGTTTCCTCAAGAGTTGATTTAAACGCGGCGATTAAATCATGCGGCAAATGTCTTATAAAGCCTACGGTATCGGCAAAAACTGCTTTTCCGACCACATCAAGGCTTACGGTGCGAAGCGTAGGATCAAGCGTGGCAAAGAGCTGATCGGCTTCATAAACCGAGGATTTGGTAAGGCGGTTAAATAGTGTCGATTTACCGGCGTTGGTATAACCGACAAAAGAAACCACGGGAACGGCATTTTTAACGCGTTGTCTGCGGTTTTGCTCACGACGGGATGCCACCACTTCCAAATCGGCTTTAATTGCCGCGATACGCTCGCGCAAGGCGCGTCGGTCAAGCTCAATCTGAGTTTCACCAGGGCCTCCGCGCAAACCGAAACCGCCCTTTTGTCTTTCAAGGTGTGTCCATCCGCGCACGAGTCTTGCCTGCTCATAGCGCAGCATGGCAAGTTCGACCTGCAGCTTTCCTTCATAAGTTCTAGCGCGCTGCGCGAAAATCTGCAGAATAAGCGCGATTCTGTCCATAACGCGGACGTTAAACTCTTTTTCAAGATTGCGTTCTTGGGCAGGAGTAAGCGAAGAATTAAAAATAACGCAGGATACGTCATGCGCTCTTACGGCATCGGCTACTTCCGTGACCTTGCCTTTACCGATAAAAGTCTTGGCATCGGGAACATCGCGCTTGCATACGATGGCATCACGAACTTCTCCTCCTGCCGACTCGGCAAGACGGTACAACTCATCTAAATCTTCTTGGGATTCTGCCTGCGGCAGCTCTACATGAACTAAAAGTGTCGGACCTAACGCTTCTATCTTCTGATCTGACATGTTTTCTAAAAAAGATTTTCCTTCTTCTTTTCGTAAAGATAACTATCTGCACTTCTTGCTTTTAACGTTAAATCGTCACTAAAAACTAAAAATTTTTGCAGACAAACAGAACTTGAATATTTTACCTTTTTAAAATAATAAAAGTCACGTTTAAATCGGCTCTTCGCTATTTGGCTCTCTTTAAAAAACCGTAGTAATACTAACCTGCTAAACTTGATATCTGAAAAGCCTCTCTGCAAGATATGCTGTCCTAAATACCGATAATAAAATACTAAATAGAATCAGAAATAATTTTTCTGCGATAGCGGGCAGGAGACACACCTGTTTTAGCTAAAAACACTCTTCCAAAATGACTTTGAGAATTAAAAGACAGCAGCATTGCAATATCGGCTATTGATTTATCTGTAGCCTGCAACATAATCTTTGCCGCTTCTATTTTGCGCATCGCGATATATTCAGAAATAGTTTGTTTTCGTTCTTTTTTAAATAACTTTACCAAGTAACCTGCGCTTATCCTAAGTTTATCGGCAAGATCTGTAACATTTATCTTTTTATATAAATGCCTGTCTATATATGCGCAAGCTTTAATTACAGCAGAAGATAAAGCTTTGTTATCGAGCATGGATTTTTTAAAATTGGCAACAAGCTGTGTACAGCGCAATGCACAAGCACGGGAGAGTGCTGCTGCATCAGTCGGATATTTGCAGCTATCAACTTCAAGAATAAAAGCGTCGGCGAGAATATAAGACTCTTCAACACTTATGCCGGCCTCGATTGCGGCACGCGTTACTATAGTTATGTCAACGATGGCGAGATTTTGGGCAGCCCGCAAGGAGTTATAACTTAAAGTTCCGCGCATCCCCGCATATGGAGAATTAAGCGCCTTGCGTAAGGCTTCTACATCTCCTGCTTTTATAGCGTCTTTAATTGCTTCTTCAAAAGAGGCAGGATTATGGGGTTTGGTTTTCGTGCTGTGATAAGAAATAACGTTGGCCGTTTGCTTTTGCGCCGCGACCTGAAAATCTTTTTGCAGATAATTATGATCCAAAAAATCATTAAGACCGATTAAATTTCCGGTCAAAGAAGAATAGATAAGCAGTAAAACGGCTGCAAGTTTTGACGGATCACAACGAAAAAAAGAAACGTTTTCCGATTTGTGCTTTAGCGCGTAAAGTTTGCAAAAGTTTGCATCGACATCACTTATTGCTATTGGTCCTATAATCAATGTCAACTCGTCATTGCATTTAACTCCGCCAAAGATCACCGGACGCTCTTGAGAGATAAGCGCTATATTTTTTTTTCGTATTTCGCTTAGAATTTGTTTCCTGAAAGCAAAATCATTTTTCAGCACATTCCAACTGTCAGACGCTCCGTTGTCAAATTTCTCCAAATAATGATCATCTGACTTAAAAACATGAAAGGGCAAAGGCAAAAGCTGAATAAGCATGCCAAGAGCGTAAGACAGCGGCATGCTGACCGTATTTGAAAGGATCAAGTTTTTATCTTTAGCCATGAAAAGTTAAAAAGATACGTTTGACTCTAAAATAACGTTGTAATAGGGATGACATTCTCCGGTTCTGACTACGGCTACGCTTGACACGCTTTGAGCTTTAAGCTCAACGTGCGGAACTTCAACTACCGTAACGCCGTTTTTATTTGCCCAAGCATAAATTTTGGAGTAAAAATCGGGATTTTGTTCTTTAGCTTCCGTAGCTATGGTCGCTTTTTGAAATTTAGCTTCTTTATCGACTACGGCAAAAACGTCATCAAAGGACGGAATTCCGTATGTTACGGCCAAATCGATTCTTTGCACGCCCTTGGGCACGGGGAGTCCGCAATCGCCGATAGTTAAAGTATCAAAATGACCTAGTTTTGCTAAAACATAAGAAAGTTCAGAATTAAGACAGCCGATTTTTTTCATATTTATTTCCTATAAATGCTTGGTTAAAACTTCAACGTCAGTTTCGGCTAAAAATTGTTCAACTTCCTTTTTAAGCGGAATTGACGGAGCGGCTCCTTTTCTTGTGACGGCAATAGCCGAAGCGGCGGTCGCGGTCTTAAGCGCCAGGGCAGGTTCGACATTGGCTGCAAGATTGGCAATAAGGTAGCCAAGGAAAGTATCTCCTGCCGCAGTAGTGTCAACAGCCTTGACTTTAAACGACTTACAAGAAATAACTTCTTGATTTTGCAGTTTAAGTAAAGATCCGCGAGAGCCTAAAGTTAAAACAAAGGATGTTTTAGGATATTTTGCGGCAAGTTTTTCAATTAAGAGATAAGGATCGGTATCTTCTGGCATATTTACCATCGAAGATCCTTCAATTTCATTTACTATAAGATAAGCACACTCTTCTAACGGCAGATTCAACAGATCCAAAGTAAAAGGCGAAACATTAAAACACACCTTAATACCTTTGGCTGCCGCATGTTTAATAAGGTATTCAATATTATTGATTTCATTTTGCAAAATTAAATAGTCGCCTTTATCAAAAAAACTTAAGGCTGCATCAATTTCATCACAAGTGATGCTTTGATTGGCTCCGCCGTATAGCAAAATGCAATTTTGTCCTTTTGCGTCAACCTGAATAAACGTATGCCCGCTGGGACTGTCACGGCGCATTAAAAATTTGTCATTAATTTTATTCGCGGCAATAGTATCGGTAAGCACTTTACTGTCATCTTTGCCTACCGCCCCTGCATGATAAATATTTCCGCCCGCTCTTGCGGCCGCAACCGACTGGTTTAATCCCTTGCCTCCTGCAAAAACATTGCGTTCAATGGCCGCTAAAGTTTCGCCTGGCATGACGAAATGAGGAACGGAATAAACATAGTCAATGTTAAGGGAACCGAAATTTAATATTTTGCTCATAAAATACACACTTGTTTTTCAATTGATTTTTAAATTTAGATGTTGCCGGTTAGACTTTAAGTCTAAGATGCCTTTTTTGATATATATAGTGTTTTTGAACAAAAGTTAAAAAAACAGATCTGTTTTTTAACCTCCACTCCGATTCTTATAGCTTTAAAAAAAAGACAAAAGCCCCCTTTTACAAAATTGTTATTACGTACGCATTTTTGTACATACTTTTTTCATAATCATGACAAAAAAATTATAAAAATGACAAACACAAAAATTCCTGACGGATATATTAGCTATACGTAAAACCCGTACTAAGTAAAACGTGTTTTTACAGATCAACAGATTTTTAGTTGAAAAGCTTTTTAAAGGCATCGCTAAACAAACGAGGAGTCTTATTATGAAATTAACGAAGTTTTGTGCATCTTTAGCAATGGTATGCGCAGCTACATCTTTTGCGACATCCGCTTTCGCCGCAGATGCTCCTAAGCGTCTTACCGGAGGCGGTTCCAACATTATGTACATCATTACACCGTCTCATTCCAACCCGTTCTTTAAGACCGAAGCTGAGGTTGCCGCTAAAACCGCTCAGGAACTGGGCTATGAAGTTAAAACCGTTTCTCATGACGATAGTCCCGTAAAACAGTCAGAGCTCTTTGAAACCGCAATTTCTGATAAGGCTGCCGCCATCATCTGTGACAACGCAGGTGCAGATGCTACTTTAGCAGCAGTTCAACGTGCTTATGACAATAACATCCCTACTTTCCTCATTGACCGCGAAATCAACGAGCAAGGCATCGCTATAGCACAAATCGTTGCCAACAACTATCAGGGCGCAAAAGAGGTAGCCGAAATCTTCGTTGAGGCTATGGAAGAAGCAAGGAGAGTACGCCGAACTCTACGGTATTGACTCCGATACCAACGCCAAGACCCGCTCCACCGCTTTCCATGAGGTTATCGATCAGTATCCGGACATGAAGCTTGTTGCCGTGCAAACCGCCAACTGGGATCAGAACCTTGCTTATCAAAAGATGGAAACCATCCTTCAGTCCTATCCTAACCTTAAAGGCGTAATTTCCGGCAACGACAATATGGCAGTAGGTGCAGCCGCCGCCATTAAAGCCGCAGGTAAAGGACCTCTTCACATTATCGCCGTTGACGGCTCTAATGACGCCCGCGACGAAATCCTCGCCGGCAATATGACCGCCACAGCCATGCAGCCTGCCGCATTAATCGCTGAAATGGCCGTTCGTCAGGCAGATCAGTACTTAAAGACAGGCTCAACCGGCAAACCTGAAAAACAACTCATCGACTGTGAAGCCATCACTATTGATAACGCCAAAAATCTTAATAACTTCACTTTAGCAAAGTAGAAGAACAACTCTATTGAGGGTGACTAAAAAGTCACCGTGTTCGGTATGACTGATTTTGACGGTGTTTTAGCACACAAGATCCCCATTCATGCCGCCATCGGCGACTCACAGGGGGCTTTATTCGGTCAAGGCTGTCTACAACCGGGACATACCAAAACCACTTACGGTACCGGGTCTTCCATCATGATGAACGCAGGAGATAAAGTCGTAAAGTGCAAACAAGTCATAGTCAATTCTGTAGGATGGAGACGAGCATCTAAAGTTACTTATGTGCTTGAGGGTAATATTAATTACTCTGCTGGCGTTATAAACTGGCTAAAAGACGACCTAAAACTTATTTCCGACCCTAAAGAAACTAAAGATCTTGCCGAAAAAGCCCATGTTTCCGACAAAACCTATTTCGTTCCGGCTTTTTCAGGACTTGGGGCTCCTTACTTTACCGGAAACGTCAGAGGTACTATCGTCGGCATGAGCCGCGTAACGGGCAGAAATGAAATAGTAAGAGCCGCGCTTGATTCCATTGCGTATCAGGTAAATGACGTGGTTGACCTTATTCGTAAATCAGCACCAATTGACGTAAGTGAACTTTGCGTTGACGGCGGAGCTACGCGCAATGACTATTTGATGCAGTTTCAGGCCGATCTTTTAAATCTTCCTTTAAAAGTCCCCAAGGATGCAGAGCTTTCAGGAATGGGCGCTGCCTACATGGCCGGCATCGCCGTAGGAATTTATACTGACGACATCTTAAAAAGAGATAAAACCTTAAAGGGTTTTACTCCTAAGATGGATGATAAAACGCGCAGCAATAAAATTGACGGCTGGCATAAAGCGGTTAAAACTGCTTTAAAGCATGGCTGTTAAATTAATTTTCATAGTACTCCTTGTTTTGATAAGCTCTGCCCCGGCAGAGCTTTTTTTTTTGCCTTATTTAAATTTTTCTTTAATTGCCAACTCAAACCTTTTCAATTTTTTATACATTTATAATAAAAAGTATTGTGTGTTCTAATTTTCAAAAAGGTTTTACTTTGAAAAAAGATACAGAGCAACTTAATTGCCCTATTTTAAGGAGAGCTTATTAAAAAAGAGTTTTAGCTAACTTTAATACATAACCCTATCGGCGCCGATCCTATGTTGAATCGGCGTTTTCTTGTTTTTACGTATTAAAAATAGGTAGCAAGTGCCTAACCACAAAATTAGGCACTTATCGTTAATTAATTAGGACGGAACCTCTTCTGCCGCCTGATCTTGCTGTCCTGCCTGCATATTTACAGCACGAGCCGGAACGATAGTAGAAATGGCATGCTTGTAAACCATCTGGCTTACCTGATTCTTTAAGAGAACCACGAATTGATCAAATGACTCAATCTGACCTTGAAGCTTAATGCCGTTGACCAAATATATTGAAACCAAGATCCTCTCTTTTCTTAAAGTATTTAAAAACGGATCTTGAAGAGATTGTACTTTTGCCATATTTATCCCGTTATTATTGGCTTATTAATCATTATTAAATAATAGACGATAAACAACTTTTTACAGTCGCTTTTACGCCTTTTGTACAAAACTACAACTAAATTAAGTAAATAGTAGTGATGAGCCGCTAAATTTTAATAAAAAGCTTGCCTAATGTGAGTAAAAAAAGGCACTTTTTTATTAAAAAATTTACCAATATCAAATTTTTTAAACTTTGTTCATATTAATTAAAGCTTACGTTTTAAAAACTAAATGTGTAGCTTTACGCTTGCTTCCGACACGGTTTTACTGTTTTGCAAGCGCAAGACCTATTAACTTATCGGTCTTATCAGCCATAAACAAAGAAATATTAAATACACTAAGATCGATAGCGGGAAACCGCCTAGCAGGCAAGTAAAGACTGCCGAACTCCTTTGAAAATTAAAGAATTACGATAAAAAGAAGCTTTTCATTGAAACGATTTTTGCAAAACAAATCGTTTCATACCCCGTCTTTCACATTTTTATTAATAATTTCGTGTTAATTTTCACACTTTTATACATAAATATGTGATTTGCCCTGATAGTAAAGCAGAAACTTACAGACTTTTAGTTTAAAAACCAAAGCCTGTAATTTAAATTTTCTGACTATTTTGCTGTTGTTTATTAAGAGAAAGCCTTGGTCTAGTCCTGTAAATTACAAAGCTTATTAAGGATTTTCTGCAGGTTATTAGGATCTTTATAGTCAAGAACGGTGCGGTTTTCACTTTTAAGTCCCCCGCGCAGCCAGGTCATCTGATGCTTTGCAAGTCGCGCAGTGGCTATCACCGCTTTTTCAATCATCGTGTCATAGTCATAAACGCCGTCAAGATATTCCCAGACCTGACGATAGCCCACAGAGCGCATTGACGGCATCTCAAGGGATAAATCCCCTCTTTCTTTTAGTTTTTTAACCTCATCGATAAGACCTAACTCAAGCATCTTTTCAAATCTTACCCTTATGCCGTCACGCAGCGCTTTACGATCGTTATCGGGCAAAATCACGAACTCACATAAAGAAAAAGGACAGGCATCTTTTTTGGCTTCATAAAAAGAACTTAAAGCTTTTCCCGTCATCTCGTAAACCTCAAGCGCGCGGGAAATACGCTGCTTATCATTAGGCGCAAGCTTTGCATATAAAAGAGGATCGACAGTCTCAAGCTTTGCGTGCATATAAGGCCAGCCGTGAACTTCAGCTTCCTTTGCCACTTTTTCACGAACTAAAGGATCGGTTTCAGGCAAAGAGGATAAGCCCTCGACCAATGCTTTATAGTACATCATGGTACCGCCGCAGATTATAGGCAGATTGCCGCGTTCTTTTATCTTGCCGACAAGGCTTATGCAATCCGTTCTAAACTGCGCCGCGCTGTAGCTTTCTTTAGGATCGATAATGCTGATTAAATGATGAGGCACTAAAGACAGCTCTTCTTTAGTGGGCTTGGCCGTTCCTATATCCATCTCTTTATAAACAAGAGCTGAATCAAGACTTATGATTTCACTTTTAACATGCTTTGCAACCTCAAGGGCCAGGGCACTTTTCCCTGAGGCCGTAGGTCCTAAAATCACCAAGGAATCAAAATCAGGCATTTCCGGCGCCTCCAAGTTCCCGTGCCCAGCGGGCGATATTAAGCTCAAACGCGTCAGAACCTAAACTTTCCAAAATTTCCGGATCGGAAATCTTATCCACAAGCAATTGAGCCTCATCCTTATAATAAACCACGCTTTTTTTCGCCGCGGCAAACATATCGGCAAGCTGCTTGGGACAAATACCCATGCTTAAATTTTTAGCCGAAGCAGCGGCAAGGGGCAGAGCTTTAACCAAAATTCCCGCCAGGTCAACGCCTTGCAAAAGTACGGGTATTTTTAAAAACTCAATACTTTCTTTTTTAAGATTTAAGGTAAATCCGGCTCGCGCTAACGCCTCGGGACAGGCTTTAATTGCATTTATAAGCGGCTTTTGCGCCTTTAACACAAAAGGCATGGACAAAGCGTACACCTCAACCGTACCGAGTTTTACCTTTGCCATATAGTCGCGGGAGACAAGCTCACGGTTTAAAACTGACGCTTTGACTAAGAAATAGCGGTTTTCCTGCATGATAAAGAGCACATCAGGTGCCGGCAAAGAAAGAAGCTTCGCCGCTTTTGGCGAGGTTAAATCAACTCGCTTGACATCATAAATTCCGGCGCGGCTTCTGGCATTGTCTGCTGCGATTTGATAATCATAACGGCGCAGGTTTTCTTTAACACCGTCTTTGCTTGAAGGCATTTGAATATAGTGCGGACTGTAATTGATGCCGCCGCGATTTGCTGTAGAAGATAAAGAATCGTGATTACTCGTGACAAAAGAGCTTTGGTCAGAACCGCCGCTTTTATAAGAAGATCCGGATTTTAATGAAGGGACGCTTTTAATATCTTTTAAAAATTGATTTAAAGAATTGTCTTCATCACTGTGCGTTTTATCTTCAAGTAAAGTTTTTTCATTTTCCGCATCTTCTTTTAATAAATCATCAGTATCACGAAGAGCTTTTCTAAGAGAATTTACCACCGTCTCAAGCAGCACGTCATGCACGAGTCTTGCTTCATGAAAACGCACTTCGTCTTTGCGCGGATGAACGTTGATATCCACCTCATGCGGATCGCAGGTTAAATATAAAACGCAGCGCACGGGACATGGTCTTCCCGCGACTTCCGAATACGCCTGCTTTAATGCATGAGTCAGCACTTTATCGGCAATCGGTCTGCCGTTTAAAAACAAAAAGATATTTTCAACCGCGCTTTCTTCAACGGAAGAAGGCGGCAAGAGCACTCCGTTTACGTTCAGGCAAGGATCTTCGCCTTTAACAAAGATGCCGCTGCGATTAAAATCACTGCCGGCAAGCTTTGAAAGCCTGACCAAGCGCTTTTTTTCATCCCCCATTACCGCCTTAACGTTAATTACATTTTTTCCGTCAAGATTAAGTTCAAAATCAATATCAGGATTTGCCAATGCCGTGCGCACGAAAATTTCACGGATGTGCATGAATTCGGTACGGTCGGAGCGTAAAAAGCGCCTTCTTGCCGGGGTATTGAAAAACAGCTCGCAAACCTCAACCGACGTGCCGACGGGATGGGCGGCAGGATTAATTTCAGGGTTTTGCTGCGGACCTTCGACCTCAACACTATAGGCATGATCTTCATCTTTAGTACGAGAAGTTAAGGTAAGCTTTGATACCGCGGCAATCGAAGCTAAAGCCTCACCGCGAAAGCCCAAAGTTAAAATCGCTTCAAGATCCTCAAGCGTCGCGATTTTTGAGGTAGCGTGCGGCGCAAGCGCGAGCGGTAATTCCTCATGCGAAATACCCTGTCCGTTATCCCTTACCCTGATAAGACTTTTGCCTGAGTTTTTCAAATCGCAGACAATCTTGGTAGCTTTGGCGTCAACTGCGTTTTCAAGCAATTCCTTCACGACGGAAGAGGGTCTTTCGACCACTTCACCTGCTGCGATTTGATTGGCAAGCTGTACGGATAAACGGCGAATCGGCATGATTATTTCGGAATAATTAAAAGCTGCCCTACTTTCAAAGTGTCGCTCTTTAAATTATTGCGCTGACGGATAGCGCTTACCGACACTCCGTAATGACGGGCGATTTTAGTAAGATACTCACCTTTTTGCACGACGTGGTCACGCTCGGGCAAACTGGCTCTTAATGCCGATTCCTGGCGCGACTTAAAGCGCTGTGCCGGATATTTGGCGTAATAAGTTTTGATGCCCTGATAAATGCGGTAAGCAATCTGTTTTTGATAGTTAGGCTGATTTAACTGGATTTCTTCATAGCGATTGGATAAAAATCCCGTTTCAATCAAAAGCGACGGAATATCCGGCGATTTTAAAACCGCAAGTGAGGCGTGAATCGGCTTACGGTTGTGAAGACGCGTAAAGCCGCCTAATTTCTTTAAGATTTCCTCACCAAGCATATAGCCGTCAGAGCGCGCGTTATCCGAGGTCATATCCAAAATAGTCGCCGCAAGATACGGGTTTTGGTCGCGATCGGAAATCACTTCTCCCGCGCCGCCTAAAAGACGTGAAGACTTACCGCTGTCCTTTAACAGTTTACGATTCTCCCGCTTGGCGCGATTATTTGACAATACCCACACCGATGCTCCGCGGGCCGATGAGCCTGATGCCACCGAATCGGCATGAATCGAAATCAAGATATCGGCTTTATACCGTCTTGCAATTTCCGAGCGGCGATTTAAATCGACAAACACGTCTTTAGAGCGGATAAGCCGCGCACGGAACTGTTTATCGGAATTGATATAGCGGGCAAGTTCGCGGGCAATTGCCAAAGTAACGTTTTTCTCACGCACGCCGCGTTTGCCGATAGCACCGGGATCCTTACCGCCGTGGCCTGCATCCACCGCGATGATAAACGGATCAGGATCTGACATAATAACCTTAGGAGGAGGCGGGGCCTTAGTCTCGGGCACCGCTTCTTCAGGGCTGTTATCCTCAATAACCGGAGTTTTTGCGTACTGCTCGCGCAGTTCCTCAAGCATCTTCTCATAAGCCTGCACATCGGCAGGAGTTAAGGTTCTGATACCGTCATCGCCCACTTTACCCATTTTATTAAGAAAAGCATCTTCAGCGCTGTCAGCCTTGTCGGGAGTTACGACCTGCGCCACGTAAGCGCCCGCGCCGCGATTTTTACCTTTTAAATCCTGTGCGCTTTCTTGAGATATAACCCTGATTTCATTTGAGGTCGCTGCGGTTTTCTTTAAATGCGGGAAATCGGCCACGAGACGGTAAGAATGTCCGTCCTGAGGCGCGAGCATGAAAACATTGGGCGTTCCTGAATTTTCAAGCGTGAAAATATAGCGCACATCATTTTTCTGAATATTGCGCAGTACTTTTCTTATCACGCTGTTTGCCTGCACGCTAAAACTTAGCGGGCTTGAAACCGGATTGCTTACTTTATTGATGCGAATAACAAAAGTTTTGCCGCCGTCATTTAACGCCGTCGAAAAACGGGCGTTATAGTCAAGATCAAAGACCACGCGAGTCTTATCCGCATTGGCAAAGGCCCGGACATTGTTAATGCTGTCAGCCATCGCGGCACTGCCAAAAACGGCAGATAACGCGCATAAGGCGACGACTAAGAAAAATTTAATTATTTTAAGCACGGCAACAGTTTTTCAAGTTCGTTTAATTCTTCTTCATTAAGTGCCTTTACGTTTATAACGGCATTACGACTTCCGTCCGCGTAAGACAAGGTTACGCTGACGTCAGGATCGGGCAATAATCCGCAAGCTTTTTCAGGCCATTCTACAAGACATACTCCGATTTTAGCAAAATAATCGCGTACTCCCATAAATTCAAGTTCTTCCGGATCCAAAAGTCGGTACAAATCAAAATGAAAAATATTCAAATCTTTGATTTGATAAGGCTCTACCAAGGTATAGGTCGGTGATTTTACCAAACCATCATAACCTAAGGCACGAATAAAGCCGCGGGATAAAGTGGTTTTTCCCGCGCCCAAATCGCCTTCTAAAAAGACGCAGGCCGCTCTTTTGACCCTACGGGAGAACGAAGGCAGCACTCGTGCCAAAACCTCGCCTAATTTTTTAGTGTGCTCTTCATCTTTTATGTTAAATGAAAACTCAGTTTCTGCCATTTACCAATGCTCTTACATATGAAGTTAAATCAGTGGCCAAAGTGCCGATAATTCCGCCGTCACGACCGGAAAGCTCTCCTGCGCGGCCGTGAACGCACGCCGCGGCAACGGTTGCTTGCTTAGGGGTAAGATCCTGACCTAAAAAAGCCGCGATAATGCCGGTTAATAAATCTCCCATACCCCCTGAGGCCATAGAAGGGGATCCTTCCTGAACGATAGTAATCCTCTTGCCGTCGCAAATCACGCTGCCGGCTCCTTTTAAAAGAGCGATACCGCCGAATTTTCTTTGCAGCATCACGGCGGATTTAATGCGATCGTAATTGACCTCATCAGGAGTAAGTCCTAAAAGACGCGCAGCTTCTCCGGGATGCGGCGTCATGATAATTTTATCAGAAAGAGAGAAATCTCCTGACGCGATAAGGTTTAAAGCGTCGGCATCTAAAACCACGGTACCGTCAAAAGAAAGAGCTGACTCAAGCAGTTTGCGGGCTTTGTCATCTTGTGAAAGACCCGGTCCGATAGCGATTACGTCAGCCCAGGCTAAAGCCTTGGCCATTGCCTCTTCATCGTTAAAATCAACCGTCATCGCCTCAGGCAGACCTGCGTTTAGCGCATTGATATTGACGCTGTCGGTCGCGACTTTGACAAGGCCTGCCCCGGCACGCAGCGCCCCCTGCGCGCAGATACGAGCCGCCCCGCCCATTCCTTTGGCTCCGCCTATAATCAAAACCTTGCCGCAGTCTCCTTTATTAGCGGTTTTTTCCCGATGCGGCAAATCATCTATGATGTCTTCATAAGAGCGGCGCAGCAAAGGCAAATGAATTTCCTCATCAAGATCGGCAAGCTTGCCGTGATATACGCTCACGTCAACACCTAATGACTCAACGGTAACCTCTCCCGTGTAATCCACGGCATCACCGGTTAAAAGTCCGGGTTTTAACGCCAGCATGCAAACGGTCAAATCAGCTTTTACGCAATCCCCTTCAACCGTTCCCGTATCGGCATTTACACCCGATGGCACGTCAACTGCCACGGTATAAGCCTTGGTACGGTTAATAAACAAAATCCACTCATCAATAGGAGAACGCGGCGCACTTTTTATTCCGGTACCTAAAAGAGCGTCGACTATAACATCAGGTCGTCCCTCATTAATATCGGGAAGATCATGCTCAACCTTGCCGCCTAAAGATAAAAAATACTCGTAAGCCGTTGCGGCCTCAGAGCCTGAGTGCGGCTTATTTAAAGCAAAAACACGATGACTGATGCCCGCATCCAAAAGCAAAGCCGCGACGATATATCCGTCACCGCCGTTATTGCCGCTTCCTGCAAACACCCATACGTCATGAAATAAAGGACAATGCGACTTTATATTGTTAAAAACGCTCTTTCCGGCCTCTTCCATTAAATCAAAGCAATGTCCGTCATGATCTTTGGCATGAGATTTTTCAATAGCGCGGATCTGCGCTGACGTAAATACTAAATGGGATAAATTAGACATATCTAGCTCCGCCTTATGCTTGTCTAAATTGTAAAGAAAACCGGACTGATTTTTCTATCTTTTGCAAGTCAATCTCAAAAACAGAGTAAAAAATTGTAAAACTGTGAGAAAAAATTAATTTAAAAGCCCAAGCTTATATTAATATTTTCTGCACTTAGATTACTTTTTAAAAGTAAATGCAATCCCTTAATTATATGAAGGAAGCATAATGGAAATATTAGGCGTAGACATCGGCGGAAGCGGCATTAAAGGCGCTATCGTCGACACCGACAGCGGTACTTTGCTTACGGAAAGGATCAGAATAAAAACCCCACAGCCCGCTACTCCTGAAGCTATAGCCGATACGCTAAAAGAGCTTGTTGAAACCATAAAGTGGGACGGTCCCGTATCCTGCGGCTTCCCTGCCCGCGTCATCAGAGGCACGGTGCTTACAGCCGCCAACATCGATAAGAGTTGGATTAATACTCCGGTTGAACAACTCTTCTCAAAGACTTTAGGTCAGCCGGTATTTGTCGCCAATGATGCCGACGTTGCCGGTATTGCAGAAATGCATTTCGGAGCAGGCAAAGAATACCTTGACAAACTTGTCATCGTGCTCACTATCGGTACCGGAATCGGCTCGGCTATTTTCTTAAACGGCAAACTTTATCCCAACTCGGAATTAGGTCATGTCATTTTCCACGGCGACAGTGCTGAAAAATACTGCTCGGACGCAGCCCGTGAAAAAGCCGGCATCAAATGGAAAGAGTTTGGAGATCGCTTTAATGAATATCTAAAGCATCTTGAGTTCGTCATGCATCCTGACGTCTTCATCTTAGGCGGCGGAGCTTCAAAGAAATTTGAAAAGTACGCCGATCGTTTTGATTTGACAACCGAAGTGATTCCGGCAAAGACACTTAATCTTGCAGGAATTATCGGTGCCGCTTTATACGGCGAAGAAAGACTTACCGGAAACTAAATTTTTAACCCGCTTTTAAAGGGGCACCTAAGTGTGCTCCTTTTTTTAAGCTATTAAATCCAAAAGTAAAAAGTATGAGCGATAGACAGAACATCCTTGAAAGAATTAAAAAGTTCTTAGCCTTATCGCAAAGCTCTAACCCAGCAGAAGCCGCCATTGCCCTGTCGCGTGCGCAAAAGCTCATGCAGGAGCACAGCATCAGTATTGAAGACGTTAATTTAAGCTCAGTTACGGAAATTGAACTTTTAGCTTTGCCCGCGCTTAGAGCCAAACATCTAATGGGACTGTTAGGCGGCATCATAAGCAGCGCTTTTGGGCTTGATCATTTTTTCCGCACGCAAAACGGTAAAATCAACAGCATCGTTTTTATCGGCGCAAAAGATCGCGTTGAAGTGGCAAGCTACACCTTTACCTTGCTTTCCCGTCAGCTAGCCCTGATTAAAAAAGAATTTGCAAAAAAAGAACGCTTAAGGCTTTCTCCTATTTCATTAAAGAAAATTGCCTTATTTTCAGAAGAGAGACTCCTAGAGTACGCACACGAATTCAATATGCCGCCAAGTGCCGTTTACACCTGGATCAAAAACACAATCAAACAACAAGAGAATAAGGAAGTTGCCAAAAATACCGAAGCTTACGTTTACGGTTATCTAAAAGCCGTAAAAGAAAAAGTTCAGGACTATGCCTTAAGCTTTAATGAAAAGAAGCTTATTGCTGACTATACGGCCAAAAATTACCCTAATCTTACCGATATGCGCCAGCGCAGCAAAAAATTTACCAAACAAATGCTGCAGTCATACACTCGCGGCAGTAAAGATGCGCAAGTGTTCAACATATTTCAAGGAATTAAAGGACAAACAACGACTAAACTTTATTATGAGAATTAGGCATTAAAAAAGCGCTGAAATTTAAATCAGCGCTTTATTTTCATCTTTCAGAGAAGAAATTATAAAGATTTTAAGAAAGCCGCAATTTCTTCATTCTGGCAATTCGGATAGAAGAGCTCAGCAAACTTAGGATCGTCAATCGTGTTCTTGACAAAATCGCGATCAAGACCCTTTAAAACTTCGATTAAAGGACGCTGAGTGATTTCTTTAACGCCGTCTAAAATCTTCTTATTGCGCTGCTCGGCCTCGACACGCTCAGGAGGATAACCGCCGCCGAACGGAGCTGCGAACAATTTTTCAAAGGTATAACGTAAGTTAAGCTCGCCGCCCCAGCCGAAATTCTGAGCATAAGGCAGGGAAATGGCATTGCCGGCATTTACCTGGGTAAAGAGGTAAGCGTCAACCGGGGAAGTTACATGTCCACACTGAACACCGGGGAAAGCGTTACAGGCAACGCAAGCGCCCTCGCCGGTTCCGCATCCTGTTACAACAAAATCGGCAACCTTGCAGGTTAATACCAATGAAGCGAGCAAACCGTTCATTACATAAGTAAGGCAGCGCTTGTCTTCAGCGGTATACATTCCGAAATTTAAAACTTCATGACCGTGAGCTTTTGCAGCACGGTTTAACTCTTCAAAAATGATCTTGTTTTTTCCGGCTTGGGAATTTTCCAGAATAAGAGCGATTTTCATATTCGTTATCCTAAATAAAGAAATTAACTGAACATACTATATAGCAATCAAAGCCATCTTGTATCAAAAAAGCACAAATTTTTTCACTGCCCTATACGGGCTCGATGTACTCAATCTTAATTTCCACCCGCTCGTTGGCAAAATAACGATCGACTCCCACCGAAAAAGCGGCTTTAACTTCAATGCCGGGCAGAAGATTCTTTTCATAAACCGAGGCTCGAAACCTGATTGCGCTAAATACCGTGTTATCCGATCGCAATCTGAATCTTACGTGCCGATTGGCAAGAACTCTTGCCTCTTCAATGTAAAACACCCCGTCAAACACCGGCTCGGGAAATCCTTGCCCCCAAGGACCGCATGACTCAAGCGCCAAAGCAAAATTCAAATCCTTAAGGTAAGGCTCGGGCAGACAGCCGTCAGATAAAACTTCCTGCTCGTCTTTATCTAAAAGAGTCATAGCTTCTTTATTTAACAGATCTTTAAAACGCTTAAGATCCGAAACTTTTAATGTAGCTCCCGCCGCCATGGAATGACCGCCGTAGCGCAGCAGTAAATCAGGAGCCTCTTCATTGATACGGTTTAAAGCTCCGACAATGGAAAAACCCGGAACCGATCGGGCCGATCCGGTAACGCTGTCCGTATCTCCGGCAAAGACAAAGCACGGCTTTTGATATTGTTCTTTAAGCCGACCTGCGATAAGCCCTGAAATTCCGCTTAACCATGAAGAACGGTATAAAACCAAAGCATTGTCATTTGCCTGCAGCAGAGCATCCTCTTTTGCCTCGACAAGCATCACCTTTTCAAAATCACTGCGGCGGCGATTGCAAAAATCAAGTTTTACCGCAAGCGACAGAGCCTTGTCATAATCATCACATAAAAGGCACAACAGCGCAGGATTATCATCAAGCTTCAAACGTCCTGCCGCGTTAAGCCGTGGGCACAAATCAAAAGCGATGGCGATAGGATCGATTTTTTCCATATCGATTCTTGACACCTCGGCAAGCGCCTTCACGCCGATTTGCGCATTTTGCCTTTGCATACGCTGCAATCCGGCTTTGACTAAGCGGCGGTTATTGGCATCAAGATTCACGACATCGCCTATAGTTCCGATTGCCACTAAATCCAAAAACTGTCCCATGCAGGGAGCATCGCTGCGCGAGGGGTAATATCCTTTTTCGATAAGCACGGCCCTGACCGCGATTAAAACATAAAAAAGGACACCGACGCCGCACAAATTTTTTGAGGCAAAGCTGCAGTCTTGGCGCTTGGGATCGACAACGGCAAGAGCTTCAGGCAATGTTCCCAAACTTTCATGATGATCGGTTATGACTAAATCAATTCCCTTTTCTTTGGCGTATAATGCCGATTCGTGACAACCGATGCCGTTATCTACGGTGATTATGAGGGTTGCACCGTTATCTTTGGCCTTATCAATCATTTTTGATGACAAGCCGTATCCTCCGTCATAACGGGACGGCACATCAAACAAAACTTTCTCAAGCCCGAAAGCTTTCAAGCATAAAACGCCCAGCGCCGTACCCGTAAGACCGTCTACGTCATAATCCCCGCACACCATGACGATCTCTTTATTGATTACGGCAGCGGCAATTCTCGCTGAGGCTGCGTTTATATCTTTTAAATCGCGATAATGCAAAAGTAATGCAAGATCGGGGTCAAGATCTTTATCTGACGTAACACCGCGGCTAACAAGAACTTGCCGCAGTATCGGATCGGCAATGCGATCGGCAAGTACGCTGTCATCAACTCTTTCCCGTCTTACAATCTTCACTTTTTTCTCCTTTAAAACCGGCACAAATTGTAACACAAGAAAAAACTCCCCTTAAGGGTTTGGCTTTAGCCTAAAAGACTTAAAGATATTTATCCGTTTACCAAAATTTTTTCTAATCTCATACAAGAATGATAGTTTTTTCATTGAAAACGCAGTGTTTTTGTTAAAATAAATAAGATCGGTTAACGGGGATATAAATTGAAGCGACTGCAAAATCAGGCCTATCAGCAAAGAAGCTTGTTTCTCCTGCTTCCACTCATGCTTTTTGCTTTGCTCGTATGGACGCTGAGCCCGCGAATTTCAACTGAAATGACTCCGGGGCTTCGTCATCTGTGTCTTAATATCATCCGCGTCGTTTTTCCGGGAATTTTCGCCATCACCCTAGTTTTGCTCATTCCGCTTAAAAACCGTTTCATCCAATTTATCATCACCTTAAGTTCTTATATTATCCTCGTTGTCCTTATCGCCAATATAAATCCTGACCTGCTGCACAACCCGGTTATCTGCTCATTTGCAGCTTCCGCCTCAATTCTTGCCATGCTGCCCTCTTCCGTCTTATTTGACGAAGATCAGTCAATAAACGACACTCATGAAGGCAACCGCATCTCGGCGTTTATCCTGCCCTATCTGGTGCTTATCGGCTCAATCGTCATATTGCGGCAGATTCAAAGCTTTGTCGAATTCAGCTTCAGTCCGGCTTTCGGGACAAGTTTCTTATCTTTTATTTATGCCCCGATTTTTCTTGTAATGCAGACTTTCGGACATCATGAGTTTTTAAGCTATCTTGCCTCGACCAATTACGAACCTTTAATGCGCAACGCCTTTATCAATGCAATCTTCGTCAGCAACGTTATTTCCCTGCCGACGATTATTTTAGTGCGCTCCTTCTTTAACGGTCCGAGCATGAGGCTGTTTTTAACCTTTCTTGCAGCCATCTGCGCCATGACCGCGTCAATCGGCGGCTGCGTCTCGCTTATTTCATTGCTGATAATGATTTTTCTGCCGGGCACATTTATCGTGTTTTTGTTAAACAGCGTGATCTTGTGCTTTTTGTCCTACTTCATGATTCTGCCGGCTCTAACCGAAATATCCAATCTCTATACTCCCGACATCAATATGATGACAAGTCACCTTGTCGGTTTTAAAGAGTCGCATATCTATCTTTTCCTATTCGCTTTCATCTTCCCGGTTTTCTACGTTCTTATCAGCATCATGTTCAAAAAAGAACGAACCCAGGTAATAAAGCAAAGAAAATCCTTAATAAAAGCAGGAGCGAACGCCAATAATAAAAACAGCCCGGATTTAAGCGTCATAGCGATTTTACGTTCCTTAGGCGGACTTAGTAATTTACGTGACGTAAAACGGCAAGGCAGTACCGTTTTTCTGCATATTAACGACATTGCACTTATCAATATGCCGACTTTAAACACTTTAACCAATAAGAAAATTTCTTATGATCGCATTAAACGGGTTTTATCCTGCGATTTTGGGGATAATGCGGCTTTCTTTCAAAAACGCCTGCAGCTTTTAAACGCAAATGAGTTCTTCATGACCGAGCAGGAAGTTCCCTTAACCCCGGCATTTGCGATTAAACCCATGCCGCACGTTAAACCGTTATAGGTGAAATATGTCTGACTGGATCCAAATTAAAATACGCACCACTTCAAAAAACGCCGATACTATCGCTGCCTTGCTCGAGCAATTAGGTTCGCTTGCCGTTACCTACTCCGATGCCGAGGACAGCCCGATTTTAGAACCGCTGCCGGGCGAACGGCGCTTATGGCCCAACACCGACGTCACCGGTCTTTTTGATAAAGGAACCGACGATAAGGCTATAGTAAATTCGTTAAAGCAAATCTTAGGCGATCATGTGCCTGTCATGTCGGTCAATTTAGAGGACAGAGATTGGATTAGAGCCTGGATGGATTCGTTCAAGCCGTTAAAATTCGGAAAAAGACTGTGGATTTGCCCGACCTGGTGTAAAGTTCCCGAGCCTGATGCCGTTACCGTTATGCTCGATCCGGGACTTGCCTTCGGCACGGGTACGCACCCTACCACGTCTTTATGCCTTGAATGGCTTGACAGTCTTGATCTCACCGATAAAACCGTCCTGGATTACGGCTGCGGTTCAGGAATTCTTGCCATCGCAGCATTAAAACTCGGCGCAAAAGAAGCTTTCGGCGTTGATATCGATCCGCAGGCTCTTGAAGCCAGTAAAGAAAACGCCAAACGCAACGGCGTTTTAAATAAATTGACATTATGCGACGGCAAAAAATCCAGTGCCTCATTAACTCCGGCTCCGGTTACCGTAGCCAATATTCTCTGCGGTCCGCTTGCCGATCTTGAGCCGCATATTGCCAAACTGACGGCGCCTGACGGTCTGCTTGCACTATCTGGCATTCTTACAGAACAAGCCCCTGAAATCATTGAGGCCTACAGCAAAGACTTTAACATGACGTTAAGTCGTGAAAAAGACGGCTGGGCGTTAATTACAGGGCAAAAGAAGTAAATTTAAACATATAGGGCTATAATAAATTTTTCTCTGGTAAATTTAAGGAATAAGCATGGCAGCAATAAGACCTCGTGAAAGATCAGCAATCATTCAATCGCTGCGCGCCGGCGTAACTCCGCGTATCGGACTTGAACATATTCAGGTAGGACGAGTTAACGAGGTTAAAGCCTTAATCGAAGATCTTGACAGGATCTGTGAAGGCGGAAGCGCCTTCAGACTTATCATCGGAGATTTCGGTGCCGGTAAATCCTTCTTTTTACAATTAATCCGCTACATTGCCTTGGAAAAAGGCATGGTCGCTGTCAATGCCGATTTAGCACCGGATCGCCGTTTGCAGGCAAGCAACGGTCAGGCGCGTAATCTTTATCAGGAATTAACCCGCAATATCGCGACCCGCGCTCACCCTGAAGGCAACGCGATGATCCCCATCATCGAAAAATTCATCACCGTTCAGCGCGCCGAAGCTGAAAAACAGGGAAAAGACGTCGAAGTTCTAATCAAAGAAAAGCTGTCATCGCTTTCAGAGCTTGTCGGTGGCTACGACTTTGCCAAAGTGATAGCGGCATATTGGCGCGGCTACAATGAAGATAATGAAGAGTTAAAATCCGCCGCCGTAAGATATCTGCGCGGAGAATACTCAACCCGTACCGAGGCAAGAAATGATTTGGACGTCAGAACCATCATCGATGATTCATCCGTTTACGATCATTTAAAATTATTGGCCCGCTTCGTCGTTCAGGCAGGTTACAAGGGTCTGCTCGTCAACCTTGACGAAATGGTCAATTTATACAAAATTTCCAATCAGCGTTCACGCTCGGCAAACTATGAGCAGATTCTGCGCATCTTAAACGACTGCCTGCAAGGTTCTGCCGAATATTTGGGCTTCCTTTTAGGCGGAACTCCCGAGTTTTTAATCGATCCGAGAAAAGGTCTTTACAGCTATGAGGCTTTGCATTCACGCCTTGCTGAAAACTCATTTGCCCAAATTGCCAATGTCGTTGATTATACCAGTCCGGTTTTAATGCTTGAAAATCTGCATCCTGAAGAGCTTTACGTTCTTTTATGCAATATCCGCAACGTATTTGCCGGCGGCGATAAAGAAAAATATCTGTTGCCTGACGAAGCGCTGACCGCGTTCTTGCAGCACTGCAGCAACCGCATCGGCGATGCTTATTTCAGAACCCCGCGCAATACTATTAAAGCCTTTACCGATCTTTTGGCGATTTTAGCGCAAAACCCGGATCTGAAATGGCAAACCCTGATTGAAGGAATCAATGTCGCAAATGAAAGCGATCCTTCTTTGGTAACGGTTAAAAATGATGCTGCTTCCGATAAGGATGATAGCAATGACGAGGACGCGCTGACTGCCTTTACTCTATGACGGAAAACCCTATAGATCTACTTGATCCGCGACTTTTAAAATGGATTAGGCAGCGAGGATGGCAGGATCTGCACCCGGTGCAGAAAAATGCCATCGTCCCGATTTTAAAGAGCAGCGATGACATCATTATTTCCGCGTCAACGGCAAGCGGCAAAACCGAGGCTGCTTTTTTGCCGGCTTTGACTTATATTGCAAAAGAAAATAAACCCGGTATCAGAATTCTCTGCATCAGTCCGCTTAAAGCTTTAATCAACGATCAAACAAGAAGACTAAAAGATCTGACCGAAAGCTTAAAAATCGCCGTAACGCCGTGGCATGGCGACAGTGCCGCCAATAATAAAAAGAAGTTGTTTGACAATCCGCAGGGAATTTTACTCATCACCCCGGAATCTCTTGAATCTCTTTTAATGAATCACAACGCTTTTATAAAAGAAGCGTTTAAAAATACCGATTTTGTTATCATCGACGAATTCCATGCCTTCATGGGTACCCAGCGCGGCTATCAGCTGCAATCGCAGCTGCATCGTATTGAAAACAGCGTCGCCAGGGTAATAAGGCGCATCGCCATTTCCGCTACCTTTTCAAACTTAAACTCGGTAACCGAATACCTGCGCCCAAATAACCGCACCATAAAATGCGATTTAATCAAAGACGACAGCTCCGGCAAATCTCGACTTGCCGTACAGGTTCGCGGCTATATCATCGATAATGATGATGTAGAAAAAGGAATTAATGAAGCAAAGCGCCTAAAAAAGGATGAAGAGGCAATTAAGGCATCCGATACCCGCTATCGGGAAATAGCCGGCGATATTTTCAGACTGCTGCGCGGTACGACAAATCTTGTTTTTACCAATTCAAGAGCCGCAACCGAAGTTATCGCAAGCGATCTTCACGAGCTGTGCAGCAAAAATCATGTTCCTCAGGAATTCTTTCCGCATCACGGCTCACTGTCAAAAGATATGCGCGAAAGCCTTGAGGCGCGGCTGCAGGAAGGAAGACTGCCTACCACGGCCATATGCACCGCGACTCTGGAGCTTGGTATTGATATAAGTAATGTCGCCTCTATAGGTCAGATATCTCCGCCCTTGTCCGTAGCTTCATTACGCCAGCGTCTAGGACGCTCGGGACGCCGTGACGGCCTTGCGGTTTTAAGACTTTTCATCCCGGAATATTACAGTTCAAAACACTATTTAACCGAGCAGCTTTCAGAAGATACGGTTTTATCTGCCGCAATGATTAAGCTTTTGTTAAATCGCTGGTATGAGCCGCCGCTTGAAAAAGAGTACTCTTTTTCCACCTTGGTGCAGCAGACTCTATCGGTAATCGCGGCAAACGGCAGCGTTTCAGCCAAAAACCTTTGGGAACTGCTATGTAAAACAGGACCATTTAATCTGTGCACGGCCTCCTTATACGCAAACTTTCTGCGTTCGCTTGCCGAACACGATCTTATCGTGCAATTGCGTGACGGCACGTTAACTTTAGGGCTTGAAGGCGAAAGATTGTGCAGTCAATGGAAGTTTTACGCCTCTTTTGAAACCTTGCCGGATTACGTTATTGAATATAACGGCAAACATATCGGTACCATTCCTTTATGTCAGCCGATAGCGGTTCAGGATACTTTCCTTTTTGCCGGTAACGGTTGGATAGTAAGCGACGTTAATACCCAAAAGCGCATCATCTCGGTTAAACCGTATAAATTTCATGCGTCTCCTTTATCCGTTTCCGGAAATACCGGTTTTATTCATGATGAAGTGCGCATGACCATGTTCGATATTTATATGAAGGGCAACTATCCTCCCTGCCTAAACTCACAAGCTAAAGAAAACTTATCTGCAGGACGGGATACATTCTTTAATTTAGGTCTTGATAAAAAGTGCATGATCTCAGGTCCGCAGGGCCTTGCTCTTTTCCCGTGGAAAGGGGATCGCATCATGCGCACCGTAAGCCTCATGCTCGCAAAGGAACAGATAAAAAATGTTCAGTACAATAGCCATATTGAGCTGGAATACTGTTCCATTGATACCTTAAAAGTCGCTGTCGCCAACATATTAAGACAAAATGACATTAAGCTTAACGATCTGGTAATGAAAGTTAAAAATCTTGAAACAGATAAGTTTGACTATTGTTTAAGTAATGAGCTAAAGCGCCTTAACTATGCGCACCGTTCGCTTGATTTAAACGGTGCTCTTACATTTTTTAAGCGTCTTGCTAAAGAACTTTAATGCAAATTAATTTTTAAAACCGCAGTTGCTTGCTGTGAATAGAAAAATTAAAACGTTTTTATCACGCTTCCTCAATTGCCGCCACTTCACGCATAGGAGTGTGCGTGTCATCCTTGTTTTCATTAACGATGACA
>NZ_CAJKVK010000003.1 GCF_905203285.1 uncultured Succinatimonas sp. | reverse complement strand
GGCTCCTTTACCACTCCAGCCTCAGGTGAAAGTTACCAGCAAGTTAAACATAGCTGGATTTATTTTGCCGCGTTTCAGTATTCCTTTATTTTTCAATAAATTAACTTTTGGCTCCTTTACCACTCCAGCCTCAGGTGAAAGTTACCAGCAAGTTAAACATAGCTGGATTTATTTTGCCGCGTTTCAGTATTCCTTTATTTTTCAATAAATTAACTTTTGGCTCCTTTACCACTCCAGCCTCAGGTGAAAGTTACCAGCAAGTTAAACATAGCTAGACATTCTTATTCTCACTGAAAAACGAGCTACAGCTACGCCCAGTATGGAATATATTTCATGTAACGAGGCGCAGTCGTAGGATCAGCTGGTTTTATAAGGTGCTTATTCACAGCCAAGCTAATTAATCTTGAAATAGAGGCTATAGACGAATCAGATAATCCAAAACGCCCTCTTAAAGATTTATTTGAAAGTTGCTCACCCTGAACATATTTAATACAACAATGCAAATAGCAAGCCCACAATTTATCTTCTATAGAAAGATCTGTAAAACTTTTATGAGAAAAGAGTGTAACCTTTGTGCTTTCTTCATAAACATCAATAATAGGTGCTGGCAAATTATAAAGCTCACAAGCAATAATAATTTTATCCCACCCTGTTCCCAACTCCTCGCAAATACGCAAACATCTTAATAAATTAGCCAATTTCTCATTGCGTGAACGAGGAGGATTATCAATTATTCTTTTAACATCAACTAAGGGAACTCCGGGATTGGTAACTTCAATTCTATTATCAAAAATTTCAACTAATGGGCCAGCCCCTGAAATAGAAAAATCCTGATGAATTAAAGCATTTGCCAAAATCTCTCTAATTGCGATACTTGGAAACGCTGTATGAGATTTTCTAATTCCATCAACGATCTCTTCACATGAAGGCAACAAAGCTTCAATAAACTTTATTGTGTTTTCAAAATCTTCCGCATAGCCTTTTGTTCTGGTTTCTTCTTTTAAAAGGACAAGTTTACTCTTCCCCTCATACTTAACGACACGCAAAGCTTTTCTGTAAACTTTAGGAAAATCATGAAAATCCTTTGCAAAAGCAGTAGCACCTAAATTTGTAATAGCAAAAAGGCCGTTGTCTTGCTTAACTAATACGCCTTCTTCAAGCATATAATGCGCAATTCCCTTCATATCTGAAGGAATTGGAATATTTTTCCTGTCAAAATAAACAGAATAATCTAATTTACGGACAGCATTTTCTTCTGTTAAATCAATAAGAGCATATTGCTCCTCAAATTTTTCATTTCGAATTTTATCCCATAACTGAACTTGGACTGCAGGATATTCATTTAACCTTTTTGTATAACTTCCTATCCGGATATATTCGGTCTTTTCAAAGGTTACAGGAGCATGCTCTGCCTTATAAACAACTAAAACACCAATATTTTTATCATTAACTAATACAGAATGAAATTCAAAGTCTGCATTTTTGGATAATAAATTACGCAACCAGCTTTCTATCTCTTGATTTCCCTTTTTCAGACTCTGCAAATCTTTTTTAGTGCCGACAATACTATGGCTCTTATCATCTATTCCCCATAGCATGTAAGCACAACTTCTATCTTGTAAAGCAGCGCTATTAGCTAATGCACTAATATCTTGACCAATCATTTTAGGATCATAATTATCACGCTTAAATTCAACCCACTGAGTTTCATTTGGTAATTTACATAATTCCAATACTAATTTTTCTAAATTTTCCACATTAACCTCGTACACTAGCTTTTTATAAAAATATCTAAATATAGTTAACTCTTTTGAAACCCAGCAAGTAAATCAATATTATCTAACAAAGTAGACAATCGGAAATATTCATCAAACTTACTAAAGTGGTTAGATATTTTTTCCCAAAAATCTTCTTCATCAAAAACAACTGGCTTGACATTAAAAAAATTTTTTAAATCATCTAAATTATTTATTTTATTCTCTCCATATCCATATCTGGCATTTAAAAATTCACTATGTTTTTGTAAATCATAATAGTATACTAATAACATAGCAACCTCATAGATTATCAATGAATGATCTGGCTGAGGTGGATTCAACATTTTTTTAGGAAAATTATTTTCAAAATATTGAAGAAGGCTTTGTATTGACAACGACGCATCTTTAATTTTATAAAAAAATTCAGAGTCTTTAGTTCTAATGAAACATAAAATAAAATATAGTCTAGGATAGACAATACTATTTAATGAAAATTGATACATGGTTAATCTAGTGTATGAATATAATCTATCAATAAACCTTAAATTTAAGTTTAATGATTGACAAAATGAATATGCAAACTTTTTAAAAACCATATCATCATATATAAATTCTTGATACTGTTTGCGCTCTTTATTTTCTAAAAAGGAATTATAACCATAATGATCATATAAAAAATTACAATAAGTCTCGATATTAGGTTTAGGCAAATGATACTCAAAATCTATAAAACGCCTTAAGTATTCTTCTGCGTCAATCGAGTCACTCCCATAATAACCTTTAATGGCAGCGCATAATGCAGTCCTATTTATCGCTAAAACAAAAACAACATTACTCTCCTCAAAAAGATGTTTTATCGTTTCTAGAACTGAAACCGCATAATGTGGATTACATCTGTCCAACTCATCAATAAAAAAAACAATAGGATGTTTTTCTGCGTGTTCATTTATAAAAGATTTTAGCTCTTTTTTTAATGCATCTATATTATGCTTTTGCTCAAAAATATTACTTATATATGCAGAGGCTATATTTTCTAATTCATCAACAGTATTAGGAGCAAACTTAGAAATATTTCTTAAGACATTTGAACCAAAATCTTTAGTTACATCTACAACCAATTTTCCTAACAAACTCTTAAGGCCTTTATACTCTTTACTATCTTCAGACACTAATTCTAATAATTTATGCACAATAGTTATAACTGGATCTGCAATATAATCCGTTTCCCATGCATTATAAAACAATACCTCATAACCAGAATTTAATAGGTCTTTTTCCCACATTTTAATAAATGTGGTTTTTCCTGTTCCCCATTCACCATTAATAGCTAACACACAACCTTGAGAACCATATATATCTATAATTGATTTTAACGTTTCTCCTACTGACTTTCTTTCTAACTTATCATTTAGATATGGATCTTCTTTGGTTATTTCAATATCAAATCTTTTTAACATTATTAATTCCTTATTTACAACAAACTACTATTTCTATCATTTATTTTTCTTTAAAATAACTTATAACATCATTTTCTATGAGTGAATCTGTTATTGGCACAGGTAAATTTAAATCTTCATATGCTAATTTTGTTAACATATCTAATGCATCTTTAAATAATTTATCTATATCTTCATTAGAGACATTATTTCTATAATTATTTATTTTAATTTTCGTTGAATCCTTTTTAATAATTTCATTATGAGCAAATAATTTATTTCTTAAACAGCCTATTCTTTCTAAGATCCCTTTTTGCCTATTGTTAAACTCCTCTACTAGATATTTTGCCCTATCCGGTAAATGTTCTTTTAAATTATGCACTGACGCAACGCTTTCACTGCTTTTATCATAAAAAATTGCTGATAATTGAATAAGTAAATATTCCTTTAATTTTATCGCAATAATCTTATCAACCAGCTGATCTGTCGGATCGTCCTTTTTTAAATTTTCCCACCAAATTCCATATTGTTTGACTAAAGTAAATGTATCAAGAGCACCCAATAAATTATCTTGCAATTCCATGAAAATTATTTCTAATTCTGATTCAGGTTCTTTTATCAAATTTTTATAATCATATCCATCTTCACTCATTGTTAACATCTCCTCCTATTTAAGAACCAATCTTCCTCTAACATTATCTAATCTATAATATTTAATTGTTCCATTAATAATTCTTTCAACAACTTCGCATGCTGTTGCTGGACTTACCGTAAACCATTCCTTTGGACGATAAAGCTTGCCTGTATGGTCTTTTAACTTAACATTAAGTCTCTGTGAATTTAAAACAGCATGGATCAAACGCTCAAGATTGTGCGGGTCAAAGTTAAAGCATTTATATTTTTTTACGATATCTACTTTCCCTTCAAGATACGTTGGTTCTTTTTCGGCATTCTTTATTCTTTCTTCCACTGAAGTCGTTGAAAAACCGATTTTTACTAAGCTACTTGATTGCACAAATTCGGTAATTGCCGGATTAGTGCTACGTGACTGCAAAATATAGATGTATCCTGTATGAATATTTGATTCATCTCCTGCTCTAATATTCTGAAGGTGCTCTTTAACTTGCTTTAAAAAGCCTGCACCTTCAGCAGTTTTTGCAATAATCTTTTTTGAGTCCTTTAACTTTCTAACTTCACGATTTAACGATTGATCAAATGGTTCATGCTCCAAGTGATTATCAAGAATAATTCTTACGCGTCTTTGTTCTTTCTGATGTCCTGTTACAAAGCGAGCAGAATGTTCATCAACAACCAATCTATAAATATTATTTACAAGAAAAATGTCTCCAACATTTATTTCCCATGCTTTGCCGTTTACAACAGACTCAAAACCTAAATCACCTTTACGCAGTAAATCTTTAAGATCTGCAAAGATTTTTTCGTACTTGTAAAAGTCTTTACACTCAACAAGTTGAGCTATTGAACCATCTGAAGATCTTGCTCTTGAGACAAATTCTCTTTTAGGTCCATGAAAGCTTAAGTCAATTTCTTGACCTACATCATCTAGTAAACCAAGAGAGTCATCAGCAAAAATATCATCAAAAGTAGTTAGTCTTTTTTCAGTAATTTTTTCTTGAGAGTTATTAGCACAACTTTCTTTGCGTCCTTTATTTTTTAAAGTCGTCTCAAAATGACCACCCAGTAACTCAAGACATTGCTGATATTTATCAGGATCTTCCTTTTGTACTCTTTCAAGCTCTACTGTAAGGGCTAATTCTGATGGAAAATCATCATTAGGTAGTCTTTTTTCTTTTTTTATAAAATCAATTAGTTTTTTAAAGTCATCTTTTTTTTCAAAAGTTATTGTTTTACTCGTTTTCAACTTTACATTGGTCAATAGACCCAAAGAATCATCTTCAAAAAGCTCATCAAAACTTGATGGAGGAAGCTGTTCTTTTTTTATAGCTATTTTCATTACTGTTCCTCTTGCTCTGCTGCAAGCTTTTGAGCTTTTCTATTTCTAATATAAGCTAAAACTTCCCCAAGCCTTCTTTCATAATCATCACTGCTATGCACATCAGGCTCTCTATTATGTTTTGCAACAAAAGTCTTAATGCTTGGCCACAAAATCAAAGCCTCCTCCTCAGTTACATGAGCTCGGGAAGATACTGCAATATCCTGAATTCTCTTTAAAGTGGGAGCATCAACAACTTTTGATATAAATTCATAAGCCCCCATAAAAGGGTTGGTCTGCATTATAAGATTTATATCAAGATCGTCTAAATTCATAAATCTACGCTGATTACTGTCAACAAAGGTAGTACCACCTTCTTCAGTAACAAAAGGAGCAGGAGCATCTACAATATTTTCCGATCCTTTTTCACCATCACCCCTAGTAGTATTTTGAGACGGCTTTGGATTAAAAATATCCTTTTTATTAAGCTCAATAACTATAGCTTGCGAAATTGCCTCGATATCTTGAGGTAATAATTCGTCCTTAAATTTTTCTGTTAAAACGCATTTTATAATCTCTTTTACTCTTTCATTGTTAAGACTATTAGGATCACACGCTAAAACGTTTTTTATGTCTTCGCTGTTTAAAACATCAGCGGTTAAATCAAAAATACCTTCTTTTAAAATCTCTTTACCAGTATCACTTAAATTCAATTCTGAATCATCAATAACAATAGATGGCCCATTTTCATCATCTTTATCCGTCTGGTCGCTAGCCGCCCTAAAATGAATATTAGGCACTAAAACCTGCTCCATCAATAAAGATAGAGTAATTGCTTTAAGCAAGCTATTGACAGAGTCAGCAACATCATCCTGTAGGGCATCAGGCTTTCTTATCAAATTAATAAATTGTGCATGATCTTTACCTTCACAATCACGAGTGGCACGTCCAATAATTTGCACAACTTCAGTTAATGAACGTCTATAACCAACAGTCAACGCAACCTCACACCATGGCCAGTCAAAGCCTTCCTTTGCCATGCCTAAAGCAATGATGATATCTAAATCATCACGCTTTGTTACTTCGCGTAAGGATTGTAATGTAATGCCTTGCCACTCATCATCTGTAACTAAATCTGCAACTTTTAATAACCGACTATCTTTGGTTTTTAATGTATAAATTCCAGTTTTTTGATCTCTAAACTCTACCTCACCGATTATGTCAAACACATTGCCTACTTCGTTATATTTATCCTTTGTTGACTCAGATGAATTAACACTTGGTATGTGCAAAATCGTTTTTTTATGCGTATCTAGGACCTCAGCTACCGCGTCAGTCCATCTCCCTGTATAAAAGGCATAATTAATACCCAATGACTTTAAATACTTATAGCCATTAAGCTGTTCATAATAAGTGTATGTAACTTTATCAAATTGCTCTTCATCCTTAGCTTCTAATACCGGAACACTATCACCTCTAAAATAAGATCCGGTCATGGCAATGATATGGGCATCAGTATCATGCATTAATGACCTAATCACTGTTCCAAGTCTATTACCGGCATCCGCTGACACATGATGAAACTCATCTATTGCAATCAGAGCTTTATCTAATTTTGATTTGTCCTGAAGTTTGTCATAAAAATAAATTAAAGTTGGATGGGCACACAGCAAACATGATTCTTTAGGATCATCTAAAAACTGCAAAACCTTTTCAGATTTGCTGAGATCGCTGCCTGGTCCGCATAAGTTATATTTTGGATTTACATGCCAATTAGCAAAAAAACCATGAGAAATTAAATCCGTATCTTTAAAACTTGAGCCAATTGCCATCTGCGGAACAGCAACAATAACCTTTTTAATACCTTGATTAACCAGTTTATCAAGTGCTAAAAACATCAAGGCTCGAGATTTACCGCAAGCAGGAGGTGCTTTAATTAAAAGATATTGAGAATCGCGTTTTGCAAAGGCACGTGCCTGCATTTCACGCATTCCCATATTGTTTGAATTTGTACTACTGCCGTTTGCTGCAAATTGATAATTACCGATGTTTTCAACTCTTATGCTCATAGCCTATGCTCCACATACGCCTAAAATTTACTTTTTAGTCTTTGATGATTTCTTATTTGTTTCTAACTCTTGAACTTTCTGATTATAAAGACCAAGCAAAAATGACAATCTTTCTTCATCAGAAACAAAAGGTTTATTTCTATAACAAGACTCTACTAAAGCATCATTGCATTGGTGTAGTTCAAGCAACTCTGTAGGCATTGTTTCAGGGTTATAAAGTTCAGCCAATGATTTTTTAGTGCTGAATCTAAATATTAAAATATCTTTAGCACTTTGTTTTAATTGAACTTTTTGCTCATCTGTAAAATCAGGCCAAATGAAAGTGTTATAAGTTAAATCGCGAGAATATCTATAACCTGTACCTAATCTTCCTGAAGTTAAACGCATCCAAACCATATGCATGCGAGAAACAATTACTGAGAAAGTAATATAATCACCGTCAGGAATCAAAAAAGCCAGATTACTAACAATTGTATCCTGATTAACTATATCTATAGGAATATATTCACGTCTTGCTGAACTTACTGAAGGTACAACAATTGCTGATTTAGGATTTTGCTGTTCTCTAAAAGACCAAGGTTTATTCCTTAGTTTATATGCATCTCCTGACTGTTTTGATTCTTCTCTATATTTTCTGCAAGCATTAACTTTTTCCATAATATACGGGATTTGTTCCCATTCAGTACGATTTTCTTCTTTTAACCACAAACAATATCTGTGCCCTCCATTTATTAATTCATCGCTGCCAACAAATTTTTTAAGAAATTTTGTGGCAGGATGTGAAGAATTAATTAAATTTTGACCTTCTTCATATGATAAAAGTAAATTTCCTCCGTCTGTTGGCTGAGAGCCTCTGCATAAATTAAACTTTGAACCAATAACATCCTTCTCTGATCTAACAATAGTTAAAGAATCATCCTCTATCAAATAAGGCGAAATATTTTTAACTTTTTTAGCTAAAAGTAAATTATCTTTATTTATTTCATATAAATATTTATTTTTAACTTCATCATATGAAAAACCAACAATAATACACGTTACAGTTGCTGCATTTGTAGCTGCATTTGTCCATGGAAATGAAGTATAGGCAAAATTTATCCTAATACCTTTATCAAACAATAGAGACCATAACGCGGCCACTTGTACTCTTTGACATATAGAGTTAGTAGCTACAAAAGCTGCTTTAATTTTTTTGTTGACCAACATGAAATCTGCTGCTTTTACAAACCATGCTGTAACAAAATCAACAAGATTAACTTTGTATTTTGGAGGATATACAGCTCTTAACCACTTTTTTTGCTCTTCTGTAGTATAAGTAGTACCGCCAAAAGGAGGATTACCTAAAATGTAATCACAGTCTTTTGCTTTTATCACATCATTCCAATCCGTAGTTAAAGCATTCCATGGTTTAATAGTTGCCGAACTTTTAAGCGGAATTGATGGAATAGTCTGTCCAAATTTTATAGCGGTCTCCTGATTCATCACATGCTCCATAAGCCACATGGAAAGATGTGCAATTTCAGCAGGCCAATCCTCAATCTCAATGCCGTAAAACTGATTGATATTTACTTTAATGGCATCTGAAATATTAAGAAAACCATCAGTAAAAACTTGTTCTAAAATCTTATTTTCAAGACGCCTTAGCTCACGATAGGAAACAATTAAGAAGTTACCACAACCGCAGGCAGGATCTAAGAACTTTAACGATGCAATCTTGTCCTGTAACGCTAAAAACTTCTTTTTTCTTACTGATTCTTGTACATAGTTTTTATCGATATCATCAAATTCTACAGTTAACTCATCTAAAAACAGTGGCTTTATAAGTTTTAAAATGTTTTCCTCTGATGTGTAATGAGCTCCCATATTGCGGCGTTTATCAGGATCCATTGCATTCTGGAACATTGCACCAAATACGGCTGGAGATATTTCTTTCCACTTTAATCTTCCGCAATCTATAAGCTGACTTCTGGTCTTGACATCAAACTGCGGCACAAAAGATTTTTCTCTAAATAAACCACCATTTACATAGGGAAATTGCAAAATTTCATGTGGAATATGCTTTAAATTCTGACGCCTATCTTCAGGAGTATCTAAAACGGTAAATAAATCGTAGAAAAATTGCTGACAGTCGCTACCATCTTTTGCTGTCAAAGATGCAAATGTGGTTGAGAAAACATCTTCTTGCTTTGAAAAAATACCTGTATCTTCAGCAAACAGACAAAATAAAACTCTTCTTATAAATTCATTTAAGCTGTGTAAATTTTCTTTTTGTAAATGATTATGCGCAGCTAAGGTTTCAAGTAAACGCGTTAACTTTACACAAGCTCTTACATCAGCGTCATGCTCAGATTTAATTATGACTTTAGAATGATCACCAGTAAGCGGCAATAAAAAAGTATAAAATTGCGGCAAATCTGCGTAGTCAATAGTTATTTGATCGTCTTCACTGCGATTATAAAGACATATGGCTGTTGGACCTGCTGCAATAATAAAAGGAATATCATTTTTAGTATTTTTAACAACAGACAATTCCTTTATTTGATTGATACTATCAGCAACGTCATCATCATTTTTTAAAAACCTAAAGTACACTCTTTTCTTTAAAGCAATATCTCTACGTACCAAAGAATCGTCTATAAAATCTTCAGCAAGATTATATGAGCGATTATTATCAACAGCTCCTTTTACATAAGACTTTGCTGTTCCGTAAATCGTCATCAGCTCACAAAAAAGAACCTCAAAATCAAATTTCTTTTCTAGTTTTTTTACTAATTTCTCAAGTTTAACGATAATGGTGCCATCTGCCATAACATATCCTTAATCAAAAAAACTTTCTGATATTAATTTATAGAATAGGGCTTTGATTTCATACTGATTACCAATAATTTTAACGCAATACTTATCAGTATAAAAATACTATGGATAGGGTTTTATATCCCTTTTTACCAAAGCGCCTTGAGGCTAAACCTGTTATCTTAAAAGCACAACGAGAGCGTGACACGCTCTCGTAAAAACTCAAAAAGTGAAACTACCACCTAAAATCTTTGTGAATTCCCTTTTCATCAAGATAGAGCTGCCTAGCTGTTTCCCTTAACTCTTTAAATTTACAATTTTTAGACTCCGAGTAAAGGGTGTGCAATTTCATAGCCTGAAGCTTCTCTTCAAGCCCTTGTCTTATAAGAGCTCTATCTTGATGTAAGATTTCCTGTTCTTCTCCGGTGACATGAAACCGCACCAGTAAATCAAACAATTCTTTTTCTATCAGAACTTTTGCCATTTTGTTTATTCCTAAATCAAGTTGCAACTTCGCAAGATCGCAAAATCCTAGAGTTTTGCAAAGTTGCGAACTTGCGAACATGAAATTATTTTTTAAGTTCCCAATACCATTGATTACCTGATTTAAAGCATGAAATATTAAGTTTTTGCTTGGCATTCCACAGCGTCCGGCTTTTTATACCTTTTACTTCTGCCTCGGCATCAATGATTGTTTTGCTGACAGGGCCATTAGCTAAAACCTCAGCTAAAAAATCAACAGCATTTGTTACTTTGCTTTCACGCATTGTTGATGACAAAAGTTCATCGGCACTGATATCACACTCACCGCGCCAGATAAAACCTTCATTTTTACTAAGTTCAAAACATAAGGATTTACCTTCTGGCGCAAGTGAGCTTTTAACATGGCAGACAACTCTAAGTTCAGGCTTGTCTTTTATTCTCCCAACTAAAAGAACGCTTCGTGCTGCAGCTGCGATGTCAATTGACCCAAGACCTCGATAAGAGGATTTTCCCGAGCTGTTTTTATTCATATGTCCAATAAGCACGATTGCACTGTTGTACTTTTGCGCAATAACAGAAATTCTTTTCATGATGGGTCGAATTTCATTAGCTTTATGCATATCAATATTTGAACCGATATAACCCTGAATTGGGTCTAAAACCACCAAGCGTGCTTTAGTTTTAACGATTGCAGCTTCAAGTCTTTCATCAAGCATGGATAAAGGCATAACGCTTTCATCAATGACGTTTACATAACGACAATCTGCCCCTGCAGCTATAAGCCTTGGTTTAATCGTATCGCCTAAGCCGTCTTCAGCTGTTTGATAAATCACCTGCTGCGGCTCTGACGATTTAATGGCAAATTGCGATTTTTCATCGCTATCAAAAACATTCTTCCCTAAAGTTAATCGCGCAATAATTTGCAAAAGTAAGGTGGTTTTACCTTCTCCCGGATCTCCCTGCACAATTGTCACTTTGCCGTAAGGAATAAACGGATATAAAAGCCATTTAACCTCTTCAACCGCAACATCTTCCATGTTGATGATCTTAAGCGGCACTTTGGTATTTGCGTTTAAAAATTCCATAACTATCCTTAAACGCAGCCTCACTTTGCTATAATGAAGCCACGTTATTTTCCCAAAATAACTATTTTTTAAGTAGAGAGATTAGTTGTCCGACTAACTCTCTACACTCAAGTAAAAGTTCTCTTAAATCATCTTTAACATCCTTCATTTCAAGAGCCTTTGCCAGACGTTTTATTTCAAGGGACAACCTGTCACTTGCAAACTTGCCGGCAGTAATCTCTATCTTTTGATGAAGTAAAGAATCCAAAAAGAATGTTGCCTTGTTTTTGCCACTTAAAAGAACACGTTCTTTAATGGCTGCAAGCTCTTGCGCTGATACCCTAAAAGCAACAACTATCGGCCTTTTTCTTTGATACCTCTCAGCTTTCTGTTTTGGCATTTATGACCTCCAACGTTGTGATCACACTATCTTGCGAACTTTTATATAAATGAGAGTAAGTATTAAGCGTTGTTTCAATTCGCTTGTGCCCAAGCCGGTCGGCAATTAATTTTGCCCCTAATCCCATATTTACCAAAAGAGAAGCATGAGAATGCCTTAGATCATGAAGGCGGATTTTCTTAACCCCTGTACGTTTGCACACCTGTTGCATCTCATAATTAAAGTAGTGCTTCGTGTATGGAAATAGTCGCTCTCGATCATTTACCTCATAAATATGTGAAAAATAATCTTCTAAATCTTCAATCAAAAAGTTAGGCAAACTGACAATCCTGGTACTGTTTAGAGTCTTAGGTTTAGTAATTACATCCTTACCTTTTATTCTCTGATATGATTTTGAAATAGACACCGTCTTAGCTTTTAGATCAAAGTCTTTAGCATTCAAGGCTAAAAGCTCTCCAATGCGCATCCCGGTCCAAAAGAGCAAATTAAAACCAATATAAGCATCCCAGTTGTCATAAAGGCCATCAGCAAAAGTTTTAAACTCTTCAACCGTCCAAAAGTCTTTGCTAACAGCATTTTTTGACCCAATAGATCCGGCTTTTGTGCAAGGATTTACTTTTAAGTCATAAAAACGCACCGCGTAGTTAAAAATAGTGCTTAATTGATTGTTTATAGTCCTTAAATAGGTTTCACTATTACCCTCGGCAATCATTACAGCCTGCCATTTTCTAATATCAACAGCAGAAATATCGCATACTGCTTTGTCTTTGAAATACGGCAAAATTTTTGTAGTCACTATTTGCCTCTTCGTCATAATGGTGTTCAATTTAAGGCGATGCGCCATGTCTTCAAAATAGGCATCAACAAGAGAGTTAAATGGCATATTTAGATCATCAGATTTTTCCAACGCAAAATTGTCAAACCATTCTTTTGCTTCTCGCTTAGTTGAAAACCCTCTTTTTGAAGAAGCACAATTCTGTCCCTGCCAATTAACAAATCGATATTGAACTCGCCATTTTCCATTTGGCTCTTTAGAAAAACTTGCCATACCTATTCTCCTGAATCCAAACCATAAATTTTCTTTTTAAAAAAGCTATATGGAACCTTTCCCGCGACAACAATAAAGCCGTCTTTTTTAAGTTCTAAATTCATAGTACGGATGAGCTTGTAAGCATGTCCTAAAGAAATGCTCATAATTGAGGCAACATCTTTTGCTGTTACAAATATTTTTTTGTCCATAGTGATCTCCTTAATTTGATTAATCTAAAAGTAGCGTTATCGCTACTGTGTTTATATTATATGGTAGCGCATTCGCTACCGTCAATATTTCTTTAAAAAATTTTTACAAAATGAAATAATTAGAGAAAGAAAGGAGCTCTATATGGAAATAAGCGATCGCATTAAGCTGCTGCGCAAAGAATTAAAACTCACGCAAAATAAGCTTGCTGAAAGATCTGGCATTCATCTTGTTTCAATAAAAAAATATGAAACCAATAAGATGAAGCCTGAAAGACACGCACAAGAATTAGCCGCAGGCCTTAATGTTTCTGAGATTTGCATCAACGGTGCAGATAGTCTTGGTTTAAGAGTACAAACCAAAGGCGATGTATATGCTTTCCTTATTTCCCTCATACACGCAAAAGCTTTTTGCCTTGATGGAAAATATGGGGACAATGGCAAATTAATGCCTGAAACAATCAAAATATCATTAAATTCAGCAATAAATTACTTTATTTATCCTGACACAAGTACTGTCCGGCAAAACCTGCAAATAACCAACCTTGAAATTTTGAGAAATTTAAGTGAATGGCATTATTTATACAAACAAGCCACAAAAGAAAAAGACGAAGAAAAGAAACTACAATTAAATGATGAGTTGGAGACTTTTGAACTTAAGCTTTTTAGTCAGCAAAAATCTTTAAAATAAAAATGTAGTCAAATTGCAGTCACAAGATATAAAAAAGCCCCTAAAACAGCTTTAAATTTAGTGTGTTAGGGGCTAATTTATAACTATTCCCACTCAATAGTTGCAGGCGGTTTACCTGAAACGTCATACACAACGCGGGAAATGCCGTTTACTTCATTAATGATGCGATTGGATACGCGGCCTAACAACTCATAAGGAAGCTCTGCCCATTTTGCGGTCATAAAATCGATGGTTTTAACGGCACGCAATGCTACAACATAATCATAACGGCGACCGTCACCCATAACACCTACGGAACGGACCGGAAGAAATACAGTAAAGGCCTGACTTACTTTCTGATACCAACCTGAGCTATTGAGTTCTTCCATGAAGATTGCATCAGCCTGACGCAGCAAATCAAGGTATTCGCGCTTAACTTCACCTAAAACGCGAACGCCAAGGCCGGGTCCCGGGAACGGGTGACGCTGCACCATCTTCTCAGGCAGACCGAGCTTAACACCGATACGGCGAACTTCATCTTTAAAGAGTTCACGCAGCGGCTCTACGAGCTTGAATTTAAGATCTTCAGGCAAACCGCCGACATTGTGATGAGACTTAATGACGTGAGCTTTTCCGGTTTTGGCGGCAGCTGATTCGATAACGTCAGGATAAATAGTTCCTTGAGCCAAGAAATCAACACCTTTAAGCTTACGAGCTTCATCAGCAAAGACATCGATGAAGGTATGACCGATAGCTTTACGCTTAGCCTCAGGATCGGAAATGCCTTTTAATGCGCTCAAGAAACGCTCTGAAGCATCAGCATAAACAATGTTAAGTCCCATGTTGGCAAACATGTCTTTAACCTGCTGTCCTTCATTTAAACGTAAAAGTCCGTTATCAACGAACACGCAAGTAAGCTTATCACCGATTGCCTTATGCAAAAGCAATGCGGTAACGGATGAATCAACACCGCCTGACAAACCTAAAAGCACTGTGGCATCACCGACTTCACGGCGGATACGAGCAACGGCGTCATCAATAATTGCCATCGGAGACCAGAGTGCGTTTAACTTGCAAACTTCAATAACGAAACGACGCAAAAATTCACCGCCCTGTTTGGTATGAGTTACTTCAGGATGGAACTGTACGCCAAAGAAGTTGCGTTTTTTGTCATAAACTGCGGCATACGGACAGGTATCGGTAGAACCTACAACATCAAAACCTTCAGGAATAGCTGTAACCTTATCACCGTGACTCATCCACACATCAAGTTCATGTTTTCCTTCATGATCGGATAAACCGTCAAAAAGCGGACACTCGCCTTTAATTTCAACAGCGGCATAACCGAACTCGCGAAGATTTGAACCTTCAACCTTGCCGCCAAGCTGCACAGCCATAGTCTGCAGACCGTAGCAAATACCTAAAACCGGAACGCCGGCTTCAAACACCCAGGAAGGAGCGCGCGGAGAACCTTCCTCAGTGGTTGATTCAGGACCGCCTGAAAGAATAATGCCTTGAGGAGCAAAATCCTGCATATGCTTAAGATCGGCGTCCCACGGCATAATTTCGCAGTAAACGCCGATTTCACGTACGCGGCGAGCGATTAATTGAGTAACTTGAGATCCGAAATCTAAAATTAAGATCTTCTCGGAATGAATATTGGTGCTGTTCATTGGCTCAATCATCTGTAAAGGATAAAAAGGGAAAGAGCCGCTATAAAGCGGCCCTTTTATTTGAATCAGTGGCTCTGATAGTTAGGAGCTTCTTTGGTGATGGTAACGTCGTGAACATGAGACTCACGGATACCTGCACCGGTAATGCGTACGAACTTAGCCTTAGTACGCAGGTCATCAATGGTAGCGCAACCGGTTAAACCCATTGCTGAGCGCAAACCGCCCATCTGCTGATGGATAATTCCGCGCAGAGAGCCTTTATAAGCAACGCGGCCTTCAATGCCTTCAGGAACAAGCTTATCAGCAGCGTTGTCAGAAGACTGGAAGTAACGATCGGCAGAACCTTTAGCCATAGCAGCAAGTGAACCCATACCGCGATAAGACTTAAAGGAACGGCCCTGATAAATTTCGATTTCACCCGGAGCTTCTTCGGTACCTGCGAACATGGAACCGACCATAACGCAATGAGCACCTGCGGCAAGGGCCTTGGCAATGTCGCCTGAATAGCGGATACCGCCGTCAGCTACAACTTTAATATCAGTACCTTTTAAAGCCTCGACGGCATTTGCGACTGCAGTCATCTGCGGAACGCCGCATCCGGTAACGATACGGGTCGTGCAGATTGAGCCCGGTCCGATACCGACCTTAACGGTTGAGCAGCCTGCTTCAGCAAGGGCGATTGCGCCTTCGGCGGTAGCTACGTTACCACCGATAATCGGCAGCTGCGGATACTGTTTTCTGATGCTGGCGATACGATCTAAAACACCCTGGCTATGACCGTGAGAAGAATCAATCAAAAGAACGTCGACCCCTGCTTCAACCAAAGCCTTGGCACGAGCTTCGTTGTTGCCGGGACCTGCACCGATAGCGGCACCGACGCGCAAACGGCCTAAAGCATCTTTACAGGCATTAGGTTTATTGGCGGCTTTCTTAAAGTCTTTAACGGTAATCATGCCCTTTAAATGGAAAGTATCGTCAACAACCAAAACCTTCTCAATGCGGTGTTTTTGCATCAAGCCGATCACTTCTTCCTGAGATGCTTTCTCACGCACGGTGATAAGGCGCTCTTTCGGGGTCATCACCTCACAAACTTTCTTTTTAAGATCGGTCACGAAACGAACGTCACGACCGGTGATAATGCCTAAAAGATTATCCTCATCATCAATTACCGGGAAACCTGCAAATCCGTATTTTGCCGTCATATCGCGGACTTCGGCGATAGTGGCGTTGGGATGAACGGAAACCGGATGAGTTACCATACCGCTTTCAAAACGCTTGACGCGAGACACTTCTTCGGCCTGGCGCTCAATTGACATATTCTTATGAATAAAACCGATACCGCCTTCCTGAGCTAAAGCGATGGCTAAATTGGATTCGGTAACGGTATCCATTGCCGCGGAGATAAGCGGAATGTTAAGCTGTATATTGGATGTTAAATAAGTATGTAAATCTGCAGTATTGGGCAAAACGGTGGAATGAGCGGGAACTAATAAGAGGTCATCAAAGGTAAGAGCTTCTTCAACGATACGCAGCATAGAGACTCCTTTAACTTATTAATGTATAAATTAACCGAGAATTATATCAAAATCTTGCAAATTTTTGGTGAAGTTCAAAATTTTTTAAGTGATTTTTATGGTATAGAGGAAATGCCTTTTCACTTGCTCAAAACAAAATACCCAAGAAAAGTTTTCACTGCCCAAAGCATCAATAAGCTCAAAACAATCTTTGAAAACAAAAGTCTCAATTTAATGTAAAGCTTATTGAAGCTGACGTTAAAAAGAGCAAGTGCATTATTAGTTTTAGATCTACCTCAATTATCCATCTAAGAGCTTGTATTCAGACTCAAGGAGACATCTTCCATTATCATCTAAAAAGATATAATCCCACCGTTAGAACTAAACTGTGGGGTAACGCCTTATGGAATTCGTCTTATTTTTTGCTTCATCCTGCGGAGGAGCTCCAATATCTATTATCCATTAATATATTGAGCAGCAGAAAACGCCGGATTAAACACTGAGCTTCTCCTTGTGATGATCTCCGCCCTAAAGAACGGATTTTAGCCGCTGATCTTTTTTGATAATCTGCTACCATTAACTTTAAGAAAATTGTTGAATATTTTTTACAACTTGCGAGTTTTTTATGTTTTTTAAAAAAGCCAACGGGCCTAAAGACGGCGACTTTGTAAGTTATGTAGAAGAGCTGCAGAAAAAACATTCTCAAGTAAGCCTTGATGCCGACTCTGCCAAAGAGGCCATGTCCCACCCTCTTGAGCATTGCGTCGATAAAATCAAAGCCGATCATGAAAACACGATGAATAAAATCCGTGAGGAAAACTTATTTAAAAACAGCACCTCATATAACGAACAAACGGATATTGAAGAACAGACTGATATAAGCGAAGAAGATAATCTTCATCCTAAGGATATCCCGCTTGATAAAGGAAGTTCATCCGGATTGTATGAAAGTCCCGAAGGCCCTGTACAATGGCCCAAAAAGACCCAAACCAAGAGTCGGAACTTTAATAAAAAAAGTTCAATACCTCTTATTATCTGTTTTGTCATTTTCTGCGTAATTGCCGCAGTGTCGAAAATGCCTGCGTTTATTGTTCCGCTTTTTGTATTTATTTTCTTGTTAGGTTTTATTAACAACATAAAACATAACCGCAGGAAAAAATAAGGAGAGTAAATGTCTACCACTATTTTATGGCTCATAGGGGCATTTGCCGTTTTAGGTGCCGAAATGCTAATCGGTACCGTCTATCTTCTTACCGTAAGCGCAGCCCTCTTTGCAGCGGCCTTATTCAGTTATTTAGATTATTCATTAACCGTTCAGTGCTCCGTTGCTGCTATCGTCACCTGTATCGGGGCAATCGGTACTTACTTTTTGCGCACTAAAAGAAAGAGTGCGACAGAAGACGTACGTCTTGACGAAGGGAACAAAGTTGTTGTTAATAAAGTCAATAGTGACGGCTCTGCCTTAGTTAATTACCGCGGCGCCAAATGGCTAGCCCGTGCCAAAGAGGGGCAGCTGCAAAGCGGAATTTATATTATTGCCGAGGTTGACGGCAACGAACTTGTATTAACCAAAAAGAATTAATCAAAAAGGAGATCTTGTCATGTACATGATAAACGGCCCGCTTATAGTATCCGTAGTGGTAATATTCATTGCCGTCATCTTTGCCATTCAATCTATTAAAGTAGTCCCGCAGCAAACGGCCTGGGTCATTGAACGCCTGGGTAAATTCCATACCGTTTTAAATCCGGGTCTTAATTTCATCATCCCATTTATCGATAAAGTTGCCTACCGTCATTCTTTAAAGGAAATCCCTCTTGATACCCCGTCTCAAGTCTGCATTACCCGTGACAATACTCAATTGTCGGTTGACGGCGTATTGTTTTTCCAGGTAACCGATCCTAAAAGAGCAAGTTACGGAACATCAAATTACATCGTTGCCATCACTCAGCTTGCCCAAACAACGCTGCGTTCGGTCATCGGCCGCATGGAACTTGACCGCACTTTTGAAGAGCGTGATGCCATTAACAACAACGTAGTTGCCGCAATTGACGAGGCCGCTCTTAACTGGGGTGTAAAAGTACTGCGTTATGAAATAAAAGATTTGACGCCTCCAGCCGTCATCTTGCAGGCCATGCAGCAGCAAATTACTGCCGAGCGTGAAAAACGTGCTCTTATTGCCGCCTCTGAAGGCCGCAAGCAAGAGCAGATAAACCTTGCAACCGGCGCCAAAGAAGCGGCAATTGCTCAATCAGAAGGTGAAAAACAGGCTGAAATCAATAAAGCCGAAGGTCAGGCGGCAGCCACCATCGCCATTGCCGACGCTACCGCACAAGCCATTCGTAATATCGCTGCAGCCTCAAAAGGAGAAGGCGGCATGACCGCGGTTAATCTGCAAATTGCCGAAAAATACGTAGAAGCATTCTCCAATCTTGCCCGCACCAACAATACCTTGATTGTGCCGAGTAACTTAGGCGATATGGCTTCTCTCATATCTTCAGCGATGAAAATCGTTAAAAGCGATGCATCCGCAGCTGCACCTATAAAAAAATAACGGCTGAGTTTTTTAGGGTAGATAAGGAATAAAAATGGATAATTCTAATCCTCAAATAGAAATTAAAGAAATTTCCTCGACAAAGCATACTTCCTGGTGCCGCTGCTTTTTTAAAGTGCTGTCTTTTATCGGTGCCGCTCTCACTTTTATCCGCAACTTCATCTCCAATCTGGTGATGATTGCAATAATTGCGCTTATAGTAATTGCCTATAACCTTGCAGGAACAATTAAGGAAAAAGCGGTTACAATAGCTTCAGGACAGGAGGAAATAACTCCCGTAGAGCAAAGCGCGCAAATTCTTTATCTGCCTTTAAAGGGCGTTGTCAGTGAATCGCCGCTTGCAAGCGATGATTTTTCAAATCTGCAGCGCCGAGTAAACGAGCAGCTGACGGGCAGTGTTACCCACGAGCTTGTTGCAATTGAAAAAGCGCTGAACTTTGCTGCTGAAGATAATAATTTAAAGCTTGTCATTCTCGATCTTAATGACTTATCTCCCATGACCCTGGCCGTGGCAAAACGAATCGGCGATGCCGTTGACAAAGTCAGAAACGGCGGTAAAGAAGTTACGGCTCTTGCCTACTCATACTCACAGTCTGCTTTTGCCATTGCCGCGCACTGCGACAAGATCCTGCTTGACCCTATGGGACAGGTCAATTTACGCGGCATCGGGATGAGTTCACTTTACTATAAAGATTTACTTAATACCCTCAAAGTCACCCCCTACATTTTTAAAGCCGGACATTTTAAATCCGCGATCGAGCCTTACACCCGCAACGATATGTCGCCTGACGTAAAAGCCGAATACGCAGATCTGGCCGCCAATTTGTGGGATGAATATATAAACGAGCTTAACGTAAGAAAAGTGCTGTCCCGCAGCATCGTACTGCCTGACGCTGCCAAATATGTAAAAGAACTTGAATTTTATAAAGGCGATACGGCGTTGATGCAGCTTGAAAACAATCTTGTAGACGAGCTCATATCCCGTGAGGATTACCTTTTATCTTTATGTAAAAGCTACGGTACGGACAGGAACGATACTTCCTTGCCCAACATGATAAATTACCGTAAGTACCTTTCCTTAAAAAGCGCTCCTGAAAAACTTAAAGATAAGCGCATTGCCGTTATTTACGGCATCGGTCAAATCTCAGGATTTTCAAATGACGTTTATGCCTTCACCCCCGACAATATTCTGCCGCTTTTAAATAAAGTGCGTGATGACGACACAATTAAAGCCGTGGTTATGTATATAAACAGTCCTGGCGGTGCGGTAAAGGCAAGCGAAGAAATAAGAAGAGCGTTAATGCGTCTTAAAGCTAAGGGTAAAAAAATCATAGTTTCAATGAACGGTACTGCAGCATCCGGCGGGTATTGGGTGGCAAGCGCTGCCGACAAGATCATAGCCGACAGCTCAACCTTGACCGGTTCTATCGGTGTTTTCAGCCTGGCAATGGGAGCACATGATTTACTAAATCACGTCGGAGTATATCAAGACGGCGTTGCCACCCATGAATTTGCCGACGCAAGCATAGCCAATCCTCTTTCAGAAAACACCAAGGAAACAATGCGCCTTAGCGTTGAACACACCTATGACAACTTCATCAATCTTGTAGCTAAAAGCCGCAATCTTAGTCCTGCAAACTACATTTCGTATGCTGAAGGACAAGTCTTTTTAGGTGAAGAAGCTCAGAACTTGGGACTTGTCGATGATTTGGGAACGCTAAACGACGCGCTTAATGAAGCGGCAAAACTTATTGATTCGACTCTTGATGATGTAAGCGTGCTGCATCTTGCCGTGCAGGGCGAAAAGGCAATATCACCGCTTGAACTTTTTATCATGACAAAAGCGGAAGGAATTATCCCCGACGAGATTTTAAAAGGATTTATCGATCTTATAGTAAACTCACAAAAAGGAGCGGCGGATAATACGCAATTTATAGCATTAAGCCCGATTAAAGCCGTGCTCTAACCTTAATCACGCAAAAAAACATCCCCGATTTCATACGATTTCGGGGATTTTTCATCTCTTTAATTTACCTGCGAAACTTATAGTCAAAGTCACGGCGGTTACGATGACGAATGTACTCAAGACCTTCTGACACAAACTCACGGTATTTGGTATCAATCATACGCAGCACCTTTATTGAATTAGGCGCCACCCATGATTCAAGTCCGCCGGCATTTGAATAGCGCTGCGGTACACCGTTTTCTTCTGAAGTGTCTACTATCGCCATCCACATCTTGTTATCAGGAACCGACGGAAGCTTATAGTTAATTTCTCCTGCCCCCTGATTTATGATAAAGCACCAACGCTCCTTTTGATTATCTCTATCACCGATATAAAGCAAGAAACTTTTTGTTTTAGGATCGTTCCAATCCTCGCTTTCCATCAAATGACCATCGCTTTTACGCCAACGCACCAGGAAGGAATCGGCCCGCAAGTGGAAATTATCATCATCAAGATTCAAATCTTTTAAAATTACCGAGCTGAGTCTTATCCGACACAAAAGTCCGATAAAATCAATTAAATCCTCATTCTCCGCGGTTCGATCCCAATGAGTATAAGTAAGATCGTTATCCTGACAATAAGCGTTGTTGTTGCCGTGCTGAGTACGGGAAAATTCATCTCCGCCCAAAATATGCGGCATTCCTTGTGAAATTAAAACGCTCGCCAGCAAATTGCGTTTCATTTGCCTGCGCTTTTTTAAAATATCAGGATCCGTGGTCTTTCCTTCCACCCCGAAATTAAAGGACGTAGTTTCATTTGCTCCGTCGCGGTTGCCGTCTAAATTAAGTTCATTATGCTTTGAGTTGTATGAAACCAAATCCTCAAGAGAGAAACCGTCATGATAAGTCACATAATTAAGACTGGCGTTAATTGAACGGGTACGTTTGGCAAAATTATCGCGCGATCCCATAAGACGGGTAGCAAAGACACCGAGAAGTCCCGGATCTCCGCGCCAAAAGCAGCGAACCGAGTCACGGAATTTGTCGTTCTGCTCACTCCATCCTGCAGGGAACCTGCCCAGTTGATAACCGTCCCAACCTACATCCCAAGGCTCGGCAATAAGCAAGGAACGATCTATTTCCTGCTCACAAAAACAGTATTTAAAGAAAGCGGCGTGCCTGGTAAAGCGATAGTTTCTGCTGTCGCTGTACTCTCTTCCCACCGTCACGGCCAAATCAAAGCGGAAACCGTCAACCTGCATTTCCGTAACCCAATAACGCATGGCTTCCGATACCAGGCGCAATGAGATATTGGAATCAACGTTAAAGCTGTTGCCGCAGCCCGTGACGTTCAAATATTGCAGAAAATCGCGGCTACCGTCTTCTTTTGTCGAGTATGCGTAATAACGTTTGGCATCAAGTCCTTTATAACTTAAGACCGGGCCGTCCAGACCGCCCTCTGCGGTATGGTTGTACACCACATCCAAAATTACTGCGATCTTATTACGATGAAGCTCACGCACCATTGTCTTAAATTCGGTTACGGCATTACGTGCTGAAGTTGCATACCGAGGATCCGGAGCCATAAAGCATAAAGGATTGTAGCCCCAATAATTACTAAGCCCTCTTTGAACCAAAAAAGGCTCACTCATGGAGGCGGCTATAGGCATAAGCTGTACTGCCGTAATCCCAAGCCTTTTTAAATGAGCTATAGTTGAAGGATGAGCCAGCCCTAAATAAGTTCCGCGAAGTGATGGCGGTATTTCCTTATTAAGTTTGGTCATTCCTTTAACATGCGCTTCATAAATAATTGCGCTGTTGCGCTCCAAATCAGGTTTTTTAACCCCATCCCAATCAAAATCGTCTTTTCCCAAGATAACCGCCTTGGGAATAAAAGCCGCGGAATTTTCTTTGTATAGGCTATCGTTATATATAATCGGACGGTTTAACTCTTTAGCGTAAGGATCGATAAGCAAACGCCCGGCTTTAAAATAAAGACCGGCCTCGGGTTTTTCTTCACCCTGCGCTTCTATAGCGTAGCAATCTTCCGCTTTAACCCCTTCGATACAACCGAACCAAAATCCGCCGCGGCGCTCAACGAGCTTAACGGATCCTAATGGCTCTTCTTCAAAAGTATAAAAATGGATAATTATAGAAGTGGCAAGCGGTGCCCACACGGAAAAGAAACATCCGTCATCAAGAAGAGTAGCGCCTAACGTTGAGGTAAGCGCTTTTGAATAGTTTTGTCTTTCTTTAAGCTTTAAAGCCATAAGCCCTCACTTACCTCCGAGGTCTTTACGGACCTCGGAAGGTTTTTGTCAGGCTTTTACTCACTTACTCGCTTGATAAATACAGTTGCAAGCGGCGGGAGATCAAGCACAACCGAATGATATTGACCTTGCCATGAAATATTGGATGAGGCAAGTTTCTCAGGACCGGTCTTGTAACCGCTGCCCCAATACTTCTTATCATCGGTATTTAATATGATGCTGTAGACTCCGGGGCGCGGCACTCCGAGACGATATGCCACATAAGGAACCGGAGTGAAATTGGATACGGCAATGATCTCTTCATGAGTTTCAGGATCCGTACGCAGCGCAGCAAAAATACTGTGCTCGGCATCGTTGACATCAAGCCATTTGAAAGCGGAAGGATCATAATCGTTCTTCCACAACAGCGGCTCACTTGTGTAAAGCTTGTTCAAATCGCGAACAAGTGTCTGCATTCCGCGATGCTTGTCAAACTGCAAGAGCCACCATTCAAGCTGCGAGTCATGGTTCCATTCTGAGCTTTGGGCAAATTCGGTGCCCATGAAATTAAGCTTCTTGCCCGGATGCGCATATTGGAAACCTAAGTAGGAGCGCATATTTGCAGCCTGCTGCCACTCATCTCCCGGCATCTTGTAGAGCAACGAATGCTTGCCGTGAGTTACTTCGTCATGGGAAATGGACAAAATGAAATTCTCGTTGTAAGCATAAATCATGGAGAAAGACATTTCTCCGTGATGATACTTACGGAAGAACGGATCTTGCGACATATAATCAAGACTGTCGTGCATCCATCCCATATTCCACTTAAAGCCGAATCCCAAGCCGCCGGTATAAGTCGGGCGGGAAACTCCGGTAAAGGCTGTGGATTCTTCGGCAATAGTCATGGCTTGCGGGAATTTCTTATAAACTTCCTCATTAAACCATTTAAGGAAGCTTACTGCCTCATAATTGATATTGCCGCCGTTGACGTTGGGGATCCATTCGCCTTCTTTTCTTGAGTAATCCCAGTAAAGCATTGATGCCACTGCATCTACGCGCAAGCCGTCGACATGATAGTAATCAAGCCAGATTAAGGCGGAGGCGATAAGGAAGTTGCGGACGGTATCACGACCGAAATCATAAATTAATGAATTCCAATCAGGATGCCAGCCGCGGCGCGGATCTTCATACTCATAAAGCGGAGTTCCGTCAAAACGTGCCAAGCCGTGAGCGTCGGTCGGAAAATGAGCGGGAACCCAATCTAAAATTACGCCGATATTGTTCTGATGGCAGGTATCAATAAAATACTTAAAGTCATCTATTCCGCCGAAACGGCTGGTCGGAGCAAAAAGACCGGTCGGCTGATAACCCCAAGATCCCGAGAAAGGATGCTCCATAACCGGCAGCAATTCGATATGGGTATATTCCATATCTTTTACATATTTTACGAGCTCATCGGCAAGTTCACGGTATGAAAGGCTCGAGCCGTCTTCTTTACGGCGCCAAGACGCCAAATGTACTTCATAGATGGAAATCGGACGAGTAAGCTTATTGTTAAGCTGAGATTTTATCCATGCGTCATCATGCCACTTATAGCTTGTCTGATCGGAAATAATGGAGGCAAATGACGGATACTGCTCATGATAGAAACCGACCGGATCCGATTTATGCGGCAAACGGTTGCCGTGCGGATCTTTTATCTCAAACTTATAGCGCTGCCCTACGCCCAACCCGGGAACGAATAATACCCAATGGCCTAAAAGGCTTCTTGCCATCGGATGGCGGCGTCCGTCCCAGAAATTAAAATCGCCGATTAAACTTACACAGGTGGCAGAGGGTGCGTAAACGGCAAATTTAGTACCTTTTACTTTGACTCCGTCAATTTCAACTTCAATTATCTGAGCGCCTAAAGTCTTATAAATATTCGACGGAGTTTCGTACATCGTGGACAATCCGTAGAAAGCCTCATCCCTGAACTGATACGGGTCGATGATCTCTACGGCTGCGTCAGGATATTTAACCTTAAACTTATAGTGGAAAGGCTCTTTTACATCAGGCAAAACTTTCTCAAACAAGCCGTCAGGGCTGGTGCAGTCAAGCTTTACTATTTCTTTATCGCCTTTTAAAGACCATACCGCAACTTCTTTTGCTCCGGGAAGCCAAGCGCGCAAAACAAAGCCTGCACCGCCGTAGTTGGGTTGCAAGCCCAAAACTTCAAACGGTTTTGTCAGTTTTGCATTGTTTAACTCATCTATAAGCATTTATGCCTCCTCATTTTATTATTTGGCATGATCACGAGCTTGCGTCATTTTTGCCGTAAGCTCCAAAACTTTAGGGTCGGAAAAGATTTCATCCAAATTTGCGGTGAGTTTACGCCGCCAATTCGGATACTCACGGAACGTTCCTGGAACGTTAACCGGCTTTTCGACACCGATCCAATCTTCAATTTGGGAACTGTATAAAGCGCAGCTGCCGCGGCACATGTGAATCTGCATGCCCAAGGCAAGCGCATCGCTCATCGGACAATCCGCAGCATGGCTAGGAACTTCCGCTCCTACCGACATAAGACCGTGCAGACTGTCTAAAATTCTTTGTTTAGCGTTATTTCTGTCAGAAGCAAGGCGGGTTGCATCGGCAGGTGCGTAAATGCCGAGTTTTTGACCTAAAGTCAAATCGGAGAGCGTCCACCACCCCTTCAATGTCGGCATATCATGAGTTGTCAAAGCGGAAATAGCCTGCTTTTCATAATCTTGAGGCGCGATATATCCGCCGTCAAAAGATCTTTCACCGAAAAATAATTTATACGAGAAAGCCTCGGCCTCTTTTAACGCATGGCGAAGTTCCATGGGGATCGTACCCAAGTCTTCTGCAATAAGCATGCACTTATTGCGATGCGACTCAAGTGCGATGATACCGAGTAAATCATGGATAGGATAGGCAACATAAGCTCCTTCGGTAGGACGATGCTCAGGCGGCACCCACCACATGCGATAAAGTCCTGCCGCATGATCGATGCGAAGAGCGCCGCATGACTGCATATTGGACTGATACAGAGCAATGAATTTACGATAAGCGCTTTTCTTCAAACTGTACGGATCCATGGGTGCAAGTCCCCAGGATTGCCCCAGAGGCCCCAACATATCAGGCGGCGCTCCAATTTCGGCTTTTTCTCTATAAATACCGTCCTCATCACTCCAGACGTCGCAGCTGCCGGGAGCCACTCCTACGGCAAGATCGCGATAAGTACCGACTATCATGCCTTTTTGTTTAGCGACAGCGTAAGCTTCTTCAAGCTGCTCTTTGGCGATAAACTGCAAATAGCAGTAAAAACGTACTTCATCAATGTGTTCTTTACGCCAAGCATCGACAAAGGGAGAAGCAAAGCTGCGGTATTCCTTAGGAAAAAGCTTCCAGCCCCAGGCATTAACTCCCTTTGCATATAAAGAAGCCTGCATGGCGTCATAAGTTGCCATATTGATAAGGGACGAGCCGCCTTTTTCTATAAATTCAAGGAATTTGCGGCCGCGCAGCGAACGTTTGTCATCAAGGCGCAGAGAATCGAATAAAGTTCTTAAAACTTTAAGCTTTAATTCGATAACGGTGCGGTAATCTACATATTCCCTATCACGCAAAGCCCTAAGCTTCTGTTGGAAAGAGTTTTGATAAACAATTTCTTTGGCCTTTGCGCTTAAATTAAACTCGGGGATATCCTCAATTCTTATATAAATAATGTTAAGCCAGTAACGCGATGATGGGGAATAAGGGCTTACCATGTCAGGATCAGGGTTTGCAGGATATCCTGCATGAAGCGGATTCAAGCCGACAAAATGCCCGCCTGTTGCTGCCACATAAAAAAGTAAATCTTTAAGATCGTGAAAATCACCTATTCCCCAATTCTGCTTGGAGCGCAAAGAGTAAAGCTGGGTGCTTACGCCCCAAATCTTTTTACCAGCGGCTATTTCTCGGGGTACATAACACTTAAGCGGAGCCCGAATTAAGGACATTTCCTTATTAAATGCTTTTCCGCCGCAGGAAATCTTTACCTTAAAATGGTGATATCCGTATGGAAGATCTTCTTTAAGAATAAAACGTCTTTTATCAAATTCCTGCCCCTGCACGGTTTTATAGTCGGCAATTTCAATTTCACTTAAAGGACAGCTGTCTTTATATTCGGTGCCGTCCTCAAGCATTAAATTCCAGGAAATTTTGCCTTTTTCGTCAAAAGAAGCCGGAGTATAGAAATAAATAAAAGGCTTATCGCCGTCGCGCAGCACTAAAACCGGCTCCATAACCTCGGTAAAAGGATACAGTTCCATGGTTTTAAGCACTTTTTCCATTTCGGCTTCATCATGCACGGGAAAGCCCATCGCGCTTAACGCCGCAATTCTGCTGTCCTTAGCTATAACGGTATATTGTCCGCATGAATCAATATAGTCGCGGGCAATACCCATTTGATCGGCAAGTTTCTCTAAATCGATCATATTTTTTCGCTCGTAATCTTAAGAGCCTTCTATTTTTTAAGTATTAATTCTATTTTATGATTTTAATTGTCTATCAGTAAAAAAGATATAATGAATATCCCAAAACAAAGCATTAAGCCTATATTTTTCAAATAAAAAATATTTTAAACCAAAAACAAATATCAAAATACGGCGTAAAAGAATACCAGTCTAATTAATATTTGTATAACTAAGACACAACTTACGTTTTAGACTTAAATAATTTTTGAGAATTTTTCTTGATAAAGAAAACGATACATCTCTATTCCTTTTAAAAAACACACTAATTTAAAGTAAAGATGTCGTAAATTTTTAATACAAGATAAAACCCGATCCGGCAAGAAATTTTTTACATAAACATTCACATTTTGCTTTCTAATTAATAAGACAGAAAAAATAGTGATAAGCTATTTACGACCGCCTATTTTTGCGGCAACTGCTCGTCAATTCGTCCTTTACTTAATTTTTAAGTAAAAAGAACTTTTTTTTCTGCAAAGGAAACTAAGTGGCATCTTGACTTTCGAGCCAAATAGAGTATTTTTGTAATTGTAATTTTTTTATTGTTACACTAAACGGGTGACATTCTATTATGACTATTAAAGTTGGTATTAACGGTTTCGGTCGTATCGGCCGTTTCGTATTCCGTGCTTCTGTCTATCGTCCTGAGTTAGGCATCCAGGTTGTCGGCATTAACGACCTCCTTCCGCCTGAGTACATGGCTTACATGTTGAAGTATGATTCCATGCACGGTCCTTTCAAGGGCAAAGTTGAAGTTCAGGACGGCAATCTCGTTGTTAACGGCAACACCGTTCGTGTTACCGCCGAGCGCGATCCTGCCAACCTTAAGTGGGGCGATATCGGTGTTGACTATGTTGTTGAGTCTACCGGTTTATTCCTTAAAGATGAGCTTGCCCGCAAGCACATCCAGGCCGGTGCACGCCGCGTCGTTATGTCCGCTCCTTCTAAGGATTCAACCCCTATGTTCGTTATGGGTGTAAACAATGACACCTATGCCGGCCAGGATATCGTTTCCAACGCTTCCTGCACCACCAACTGCTTAGCTCCTTTGGCTAAGGTTGTTAACGACGAGTTCGGTATCGAGATGGGCCTCATGACCACCGTCCACTCCACCACCGCTACTCAGCGTACCGTTGACGGCCCGTCCCTTAAGGATTGGCGCGGCGGCCGCGGTGCTTCCACCAACATTATCCCGTCCTCTACCGGTGCAGCTAAGGCTGTAGGTAAGGTAATTCCTGACCTCAACGGCAAATTAACCGGTATGTCAATCCGCGTTCCGACCTGCGACGTTTCCGTCGTTGATTTGACCTGCGTATTGAAGAAGTCCGCTAAGTACGAAGACATCTGCGCTGCTATCAAAGCTGCAGTTGCCGGCCCGATGAAGGGCATTATGGATTACACTGCCGATGCAGTTGTTTCCTCCGACTTCTTAGGCAACACCCACCCCTCCATCTTCGACGAGCCCGCCGGTATTCCTTTAACCGACAAGTTCGTCAAGTTGGTTGCTTGGTATGATAACGAAATCGGCTACTCCAACAAGGTTCTTGAGTTAATCAAGTCCATGGAAGATTCAGGCAAGTAATTTATACTTGTAAGATTGCAAAAAGGGCGCAGCAGCGCCCTTTTCTTTTTCTTCTTCACGGGAATAAAATTAAACTCCTCTTTTTTACTCGTTGCACTCCTCCCGCTCAAGTATTTTCAATCTACAAAAAAAGAGCACCGCAGTGCCCTTAATTTTGCCATCAGTCAAAAGACCGATTACTAAAAAGCCTCCAAAGCGCGCAGCGCTGCAATGCGTTTATCCAAGGTAGGATGGCTCATGAAAAGCTCGGAAATGCTTGAGGGTCCGCTTATGCATAAAGCTGAAAATTGGCTTTCACGTTTTGAGTTAATCGAAGTGCCGCGCTTTAATGCCTCCAGCGCTTCAATCATGCAGTTTTTACCTTCAAGGCGAGCCGAGCCGGCATCGGCACGGTACTCGCGCCATCTTGAAAACCACATCAAAAGCATATTGGCTAAAATACCGAATATCACCTGGAACAAAGAATTCACCATGTAAAAGACGAAAGGATTTCCGACTCCGGGGCTTGATTCATCACTGTCATCGTTACGCCCGCTCATGGCAGCCGATATCGCCATTGACGCGATATAGGAAAAGAAATATACGAAAGTATTGAGCACGCCCTGTAATAAAGTCATGGTAACCATATCTCCGTTTGCGACATGGCTTATCTCATGACCTAAAACACCCTTAATTTCATTTTCATTCATGTTATATAAAAGAGCGGATGAAACTGCCACCAAAGCGGCGTTGCGATTATGTCCCGTAGCAAAAGCGTTTAAATCATTGGATTCATAAATGCCAACTTCCGGCATGTTAAGCCCCGAACGCTGCGCAAGCTCGCTTACCGTCTGCATTAAAAAGGCTTCTCTAGCATTGGTCGGAGATACTAATGTTCTTACCCCGAAAGCCTTTTTACACATCGACTTTGACATAAAAAGGGAGATAAGCGATCCTACGCAACCGAAAATTGCGCACATAACCAAAAGCCCGGTATAAGAAGAGCCGGACAAACTGATGCCGAACAGGCTTAAAATAATTGAACCGACGATACTGACAACCACCAATACCGCGACTTGCATTAAAACGTAAAGCAAAATGCGCATAATTAATTAAGTCTCCTAAAAGTACCTTATAATTTACAAATATCTTAACTTTTATTGTTTAGAGGATCCAGCCGTGCAGGGAATTCTCATATCTGCAGATTTAAATTCAAAGCAAGCCGTCATCGCTTGTGACAACAAATTTTACAGCGCAAAACTTAGCGCAAACGAAGCTTCTTTAAAACCGGGAGATCACGTGGAATTTTCAATAAAAGAAGAAGCTGACGGAGCAAAAAGCAAAACGGCGACAATTGAATCCGTTACTAAAGCCGACTACAAAAAATACGGCATCGCTATAGTTTCCGACAGTACAGTAAGCGAACACGATATAATCGATTCAAAGCATAACATCAAATTATGCGGTGAAGGACCTGATGCAAACAGCGCTTTAGATGCTTTAGTAACACTTGCCAAAAAATCCAATGCCAATGCTCTGTTAAACACTAAGCTTACGGTTAAACCGCTGCGTTTTTCAGGCAAGCATCTTTTTTGTTATAAAGCGGATGCCGCCATTATCGAAGGCCCTGAATATCATCAGCAGCCGGGAATAAAGCTTGATATTAATGAAAGAATACTAAGACGCAATTCTCCTAATGAAGCAATGATCCGCTATATAAGAGTACTTTTAATAAGCCTTCTGCTTATTCTTCTGCCGTGCATTTTAAGTTTGCAGCAACAGGGAGTCATTCCTAATCCGGTAGGTAGCGTAATATGCGGGATCTTGTTAGGACTCTCTCTTTATACGGGACTTTTTTATAATTCGCGAAAAGTGAATTCTTATTTACTGAGGACAAAGCGCTGACAGATGAACGGTACAAAATTTGCATTGAATTTTGTACCGTTTAATACTAAATTTTTAAAAACGGCCGCCCCTGCCCATTCCGGCACGAGCTGACGCACTGCCCACCTGCTTTGCAAGCTTCATTATCCCGTCTGAAAGTTCCTTTGTTGATATCTTTTTATCTACTGCCACATATTTATATGCTGCGGCTCCAGCACACACACCTGCAATGAAGCCGATTAAAAATGTTTTTCCGGACAAGATATTATTCATACGTTATCCTTTCTATTGGCCTGCATTTCAGCAATCAAATCCTCAAGACGCTCTTTCTGAGACTCAAGCTCTTCAAGAGTCATCTCCTCATTGCTCTCGTCGGTCTTTTCCTCTTTAGCGTCATTTACGCCAGGAACCTTAAAGTTCTTTAAACCCTTAATCTTTTCATCAATATCATCCTTGTGTTCGTTATAGAACTTATAACCGACGGCTCCGAGTACGCAGCCTGCAGCAAAACCGAATAACAGATTTTTATCTAACATTTTTGATCTCCTTTAAATTCATGCTAATAATTTTTCTTTTTATTTGGAATTAAAATTCTGGCGCTGTTTAGCACCACTCCCAAAGTTGAAGCATTATGCACTACTGAGGCTAAAAGCGGATTAATAAATCCTAAAGCGCCAAGCATCATCGCCGCCGTGTTGACTGCAATAGTTACGGCAAAGTTTTGATGCACGAGTGCCATGGTTCTTTTTCCGATGCTGATAAACTGCGGCAGCTTTAACGGATCTTCACTGTTGATAGTGACGTCGGCCGATTCCATCGCCGTGTCGGTACAAGCAGTGCCCATGGCAACGCCGATATCGGCATAAGCCAAAGCAGGAGCATCATTAATGCCGTCGCCGACCATCAATACTGAGCTGTTGCGCTGTTTTTGCGCCACGAAGCCGGCTTTATCCTCAGGCATGACTTCAGCTTTAAATCCGTCAAGACCGAGTGAATCGGCAATGGCTTTAGCCGCTTCTTTATTGTCTCCTGTCAGCATGATTATTTCTTCGATGCCGTTATAGCGCATACGGTTGATTGCACGCTTGAATTCGGCACGAACCGGATCGGATATCTCTAAAATTCCGCACAGCTTTCTGTTTAACGCAATGTAAATAAAAGATCCGACCGGACTTTGTTTTTTAGGCAAAACAAGATCCAAACCGGCGACAGCGCTTTCTTCCATGAAAGCTTTGCTGCCCACCAGCACCTCTCCGCCCGTGCAGTCTGAAAAAGCCGGCAAATGAGCCTCAATGCCTCTTGCTATCACGGTTTTGGTATCAAGGTGATGCGGGATCTCAAGACCTCTGTTTTTTACCTCATCCAAAATAGCTACGGCTAAAGGATGCGAAGAATGGGCCTCGGCCGAGGCTGCCATCTGCAGCAAAACGGACTCGCTTACATCGGGAGCCAAGGTTATTCTCACGATTTGCGGATGTCCGCGTGTAATCGTTCCGGTTTTATCCAAAATTACCGTATCGACTTGAGACGCCCCTTCAATAAAGCTGCCGCCCTTTACTAAAATTCCTTCCTTGGCTGCCCTGCTTATCGCGGCGGACATGGCCGTGGCCGTCGATAATTTAAGACCGCAGGAAAAATCAATAAACAGCATATTAAGAACGCGCTGCCAATCTTTGGTTGCCGCGTAAACCATTAAAGCGGCGATGAAAGACACCGGCACCAAGGACGAAGCCATATGATCGGCATAGTTTTGAATCGGAGCGCGGCGGTTCTGCGCTTCCTCCACCATATGGACTATTCTTGATAAAGAAGTATCGTCACCGACTTTATCTACTAAAACTTCGATTTCACCCAGGCGGATGTTGGATCCGGCGTAAACTTTATCTCCCACTTTTTTAGCAACAGGAATCGATTCACCGGTAATTGCGGACTGATCAACTGCCGCACTGCCGAATTTAATTACGCCGTCAACGCAGATTTTTTCACCCGAGTGAATCGATACCACCATACCGGGTTTTATCTTTTCAATCGGCATTTTAACTTCATTGCCGTTTTCGTCATGCACCCAGACTTCCTGGACATCAAGAGCGACCAAGCTTGATATATTCTTGCGCGCCCTTTGAGCTGCCATGGCGGTAAGCATTTCGGCAAAGTTGGATAAAGCCAAAAGACTCATGCTTGATTCGGGTCGACCTGCCGCCACCGATGCCAATACGGCAGTAACGGTAAGAGTATCGGCATTAGGTCTTCTTTCTTTTACGGCATCCTTGATGCCGCCTTTTAGTAAATCACGCGCCATGACAAGTACGCCTAAGCTGCGAAAAATCAGCAAAGACGAATAAAGAGTCGGATTTACTTTCCTTATTACGGAAAAAACTCCCATAGCAGCAAGAGAAATCAAAGCGCTGTTGCGATGATTCTTAAGCTCGGATCCGATATCGGCATTTTCCTTTTTTACTTTTAGCTGCGATACTCCCTGCTTAATCACCTCCTTACCCGAGGCAAACAGATCGCTGCCGATAAGTTTTGACAAGGCAATCCCAAAGCGCACGTAATTTTGTCCGGGTTTTACCCATAATTTTACGCAGTTGCCGTCAAAACTTGCCGCACTGACGCCCTCAAGTCTTCTTGCTTTTGCCTCTAAAACGCAGCGCTCCATATAATCATAGTGATTGGGAAAAGGATATTTAAAAACAGACATAAATGCCTTCTTATTGATTTTTTTCTTCTAAATTTGATGCAAAAACCTTTTTAGGATCCGGATGAGACTGCCTTAAAAGCAAACCGAGTCCCCACCAAAACAATTGCGGTCCGGCAGGACGATCTCCACGATAAAGAATGCGGATAAGACCGTATGAAAACAAAGCCAAACCAAGCATTCTGCTTAAAAACATCGGCTCTGAATGATTGAAAAAGCCGCGGACGCTGTCCCGCAGCGAGCGCAAAGAATCGTTTATATTATCTCCGACGGTTAAAATTCCGGTTGGAATAACCGTCAGCTCATGCACGGCGTGTTTTCCGGCTAGAGAATGCGACATACTGTCAAAGAGGGCATCAATCACCTTTTCACTTTGGTCATAAACCACTATTACGCTTCCCGTAACCGGATTTACCGAAGCCTTCAGAATTCCCGGAAAAACTCTGATCAGCTCTTCAAGATGCTGACATGCTTCTTTTTCGTTTTTAAGTGCTTTGCAAACATAGCGACGACGTCCCGGAATTCGGTGAACAATAACCATCCCGCTGTTACCGGAAAAAAACAATTTACCTATAGATTCTCCGACCCTTATTCCTAAACTGACTCCCGGTACATTCATTTTTTCACTCCTTTACGGGTATATTCTGCATAAGCACCGTTTAAAAGTTCGGCTAAAAAACTATTAGGCTTTATATTCTGCGGTTCATATCTAAGAACAACTGAACCGGTTATGCGGTTAATCGTAAAATCAGACAGCTCCTTAATGGAACTTAATTCCCTCTTTACTTTCAAGTAAAGCTCGTCATCGTGCTTTAACTTCGGATATATAACTCTGACGCGCCCTTGAATAAAATGAGCAACCTCAACTTCATTCAGAATGTACGAAGCCTTATCCGTTGGAATTCCAAGCTTATGCAAAAAATTTTTAAACATAGCCAATTCCGTTACCTTACAAAAACCCAAATTAGTTAAAGATTACTACAATAACTCAATCACAACTATTATACCCCTACTCTAACTCATAACAAACTTTTCTACATAACAAAAAACAGTCCGCAATTTAAAAAATATATTCTGTAAAAAACTACAAAATATCCACAAGTTTCCCACAGCTTTACCCACATCCGTAAATTTTTTAATGAAAAAGATTTGACTTTCACAAATAAAATTTTTCTAAAAAAAATCGGCCTTCAACTCCAAATTTTGCACAAAAGCGCATAGGAATGCTACTTACCGCAAAATCGATCACCCAAACTACAGAAAATCATCTAAATATGGCTGTCTTTAAATTTTCCCGTAACAGACAAAATTTCCCACAACCACCGGCAAATACGCAAGCGTAAGCGGTTTTATATATAACATATTGATAAATAATAAAATATTTACAGATAATTAAATTTTTACTTAAATTACCCACAGCTGCAGCTTGGCTTATATATGCATTTTCCCCACCGATTTTGACAGATTCCACAGAGTTTCCCACAGGCTGGGGATTTTTTTTAACGACCTTTGCTTGACTTTGTTAAAAATTTCAAAAATGAAAGTAAAATTCAAGTAAAACACTTATAAAAAAGTGATAAAGTCCACATTTTTTATCCTGATACAGAATAGTTTTTATGCTTTTGTTTACTATTTTTATCTTGTCAAGCTGAAAAACTTATTTTCCCCACAATTTGGCAAAATCCCACAACTTTCCCACAGGCTAAAAAAAATTTTACGGTTTTTTCTTGACTTTCACAGGTGAAATAAACCCTCTTTTATCGCGGGATTAAATTTTTATCCCACAGCCAAAACCCGATAAGAATGCGCTTTACAGAAAGATCCCACAAAGTTTCCCACAGATTTTAAAGAAATTTCCCACAATAAGGATTTTTCTAAAAAATTCCCCCAAAAACCACAAGCCCTTGTCCGATCAGGGTTTTACAAGGATTTAACACTTAACATATTGATAATTAAGTATTTTTACTCTGTCAAGATTTAATTTATAAAAATTTCCCACAGTCTGCAAATGCGCATTTAATGCACTTTTCCCACAGATTTTGACAGATTCCACAGGTTTTCCCACAGGTGTGGATAATTATTTTTTTATCCCTCTTGCTTTTAGCAAAATTTTCACAAATGAAAACACGCCACAACAAATATTTTTAAAGAGCGGCTTTTCCTATTTGCTAAAATAGCCGCATGAAAAAAGCAGCATCAAACAAAAAAAATCTTCCGGCTCAGCGTCTTCTGCGCTCCGGAGCCGTCACCGCGGGCGCAACCTTTATGTCCCGCATTTTAGGCATGTTCCGCGACATCGCCATCGCAGGATTATTAGGTGCAGGACTTAGCGCCGACGTTTATTTCTTTGCCAATCGCATTCCGAATTTCTTCAGGCGTCTTTTTGCCGAAGGGGCTTTCGCACAGGCTTTCGTTCCGGTCATGACCAAAACCAAGCGTGATAAAAGTGAAAAGGAGCTTAAAGAGCTTGCCGCAAAATCCGCCGGAACATTGGGACTTATTGTCCTAATAATCTCAATTATCGGTATGATTCTCTCTCCCGTAGTTACGGCAATCTTCGGCTGGGGATGGTTTGAGGCTTGGTATAAAGGAGAAAGCGATGCCGATAAATTTATAGAAGCTTCGCAGCTGCTGCGCATTACCTTTCCCTATCTTTTCTTTATTACCGTGACGGCGCTGTGTTGCTCAATTTTAAATATTTTCGGGCGCTTTGCCGTACCGGCCATCATCCCGTGCATTTTAAATCTGGTGCTGATAGCCGCAGCATACTTTATCGCCCCGCATTTTGCCGACCCCAACCTTATTCTTGCCGCGGCAATGACGGCAGGCGGCGTATTCCAGCTGCTCTTTGTCCTGCCTTTTGTCTATAAAACGGGACTTTTATGTCTGCCGCGCTGGGGATGGAACCACGAAGGGGTTAAAACCATCCGCACCTTGATGCTTCCCGCACTGTTCGGAGTTTCGGCAAGTCAATTAAACCTTTTGGTAAATACCGTTCTTGCTTCATTTTTAGCCACCGGAGCCATCTCCTATCTTTATTATTCGGACAGACTGCTTGAATTCCCGATAGGAATTTTTGCCGTCGCCATTTCAACTGTGATCCTTCCTGCACTGTCACGCGTCAATATTAAAGAAGATCATAGTACTTACGAAAAAACTTTAGATTGGGGAGTTCGCCTGGTACTTTTGCTGGGTTTGCCTTCAATGATGGGCATTATTGCGCTGCGCGAACCTATTTTACGCGTGCTCTTTATGCGCGGAGCCTTTACCTCCGATCATGTTTTGTTGTCATCCGCCTCTTTAATAGCGTCAGTCTCGGGGCTTTGCGCAATCATGCTGGTCCGCGTTTTAGTCCAAGGATTTGCCGCATTGCAGGACACCAAGACCCCTGTGCGCTGCGGTATAATTTCAATGGGTGCCAATATCGTCTTCAATCTAATCTTAGTCTGGCCCTTAGGCTACGTAGGCCTGGCCCTGTCAACCGCTCTTGCCGCATACGTCAATGCAGGTCAGCTTTTATACCTTTTATACAAAAGAAAAATTTACACCCTGTCTTCCTACTCCTTAAAGTTCATAACCAAGGCTCTTGTCGCCGCACTGTTAATGGCTTACGTCGTACGCCGTTTTGCCCCTGACTTTAACGAATGGATTTCAATGTCGACTTTGCAGGCCTCACTGTACCTTGCACTGTTTGTAGCGACGGGCGCCGCTACATTCGTTTTGTCCTGTTTAATCATGGGAATAAGACCGCGCGACATCAAGATGTAAAAAGTTATCACTAAAAAGCTTAACCTGGCGCACGCTTATTGAATAAAGTCACTGCAAAAACACGCGCTTAACATTATGATTATCAATAAGAAAGGAGATAAGCTAAGGAGCGCGCTATGAAAAAATATAATAACTTATTAGCAGTAATTGAACCCAAACGCGATTATCAGGTGGCTTTAAAGCGTGCAATTGAATTTACCCGGTATAATCCGAATGCAACCATTACCGCTTTAAGGCTTATTTACGACTTTTCTTACGATATCCATATCCTCAACCGTAAAAAAGAAAACAGCACCAAAGAGGAAGTGGAAAAAGTACATCTTGAGGCTCTTGAGGCTGAAATCAAAAAATACGCCAATCCCGATGTTCATGTTATTCCTAAAGTGATCTGGGCCAAAGATCTGGGCGAAGCCATCATTGATGAAATGATTAACGGCAATTATGATTTGCTTATAAAAGGTGCCAACCGCCACGGAGTTTTAGACTCAATCATCTTTACTCCGATTGACTGGTATCTTTTAAGAAACTCCCCCACTCCGGTCGTAATCGCTAAAGAACATCCGTGGGACGCCAGCGGCAATATCGTCGTAGCACTTGATTTCACCTCGGGACAAAAGCGCAATACCAATATCAAACTGCTGCGCGAAGCCCAAATGCTCGCCACCATCACCAAAGGCAAAATTCATCTTATAAATTCCGCGCCGGTTCTTTTGCCTACCGTAATGCTTGAAGTTCCCAACTACGCCCCTGAAGTATACGCCGAAAGCATCTTAAAAGAACATCAGCGTCGTCTTATTGAATTTGCCAAGCAGCATAATATTCCGCCTGAGCAGTGCCATATCGAAGAGGGATTGCCTGAAGACGTCATTCCGAATCTGTGCCGTGTTCTTGCTCCGCAGGCCGTACTTATCGGATCGGCAGGACGTTCGGGAGTATCTGCCGCTTTCATCGGTAATACCTGCGAAGAAATAGTAGACTACATTGATGCTGACTTATTTGTTTATAACAATAAGACCATTGATGAAGCAAAAGACTAGATAAGTCTTAAACAAAAAATTCCCCGATGCGGGGAATTTTTTTCTCATGCAAAGAGCTGCAAGCTAAATTAAAACCGTAAAGCCGAGCTTAACGGAGATTATTTTTTAGAAAATTTCTGTCCGTGTTTAAAATGAACGAACAGAAACACCAGAATAAAACCGCAGATAAAATGTCCGCAGCCGCTTAATACCAAGGCAAAAGCCCAGCCAATCGAATAAAGAAGTCCGTCGCCTAAAGAGGCAATTGTCATTAATGCGCTAAATGAGGTGAAACCTCCCAAAAAACCGGTCTGAAGCAAAGGTTTATACCAATTGTTATCCATAAGCTTAAATACCGATAAGCCGATAAGGATCCCCATGAAAAAACAGCCTAAAATATTGGCAAGCGACAAATTGGCAATGCTGAAACTTACCGACTCAAGGTAAAAACGCAAAGCAGCTCCGATCCCTCCGCCCACAAAAGTCAAAAACCAATCGGAATGCTCCAATTTTCTAATCCTGCGTCTTACGGTAACTACCTGCTTTCTAAACACATATTCCATTTAAACAAGACCTCCGCAGGATTTACCTAAAGTAAATGCTAAATAGCCAAGACAAACGGTGCATACGACATAATATAGCGTTTTTAAAAACTCCCGGTCTTTTACCAGCAAAAACATATCGGAACAAACGGACGACAGAGTACCTAGCGATCCGATAAAGCCCGAGGCGATAACCGCTTTTAATTCAAACGTCAGTTCAAGCGGCATAACTATGCCTATAAAAAAAGCCGCCAGAATATTGGCCGCTATAGTTCCTATCGGGAAATCAAGAGTTACCTTTTTACCGAGAATTTGACAGCCGAGTCTTGCCAAGGCGCCTAATCCTCCGGTCACGAAAACCGCAGCTATTAACGTAGGCATATTTTTCTTCACATCAGTAAAATACTTATTAATATATTGTACGCAAAAACCCGTCAAACTCACGCAACACAAAGTTTAATCAGCTTTTTTTTCACCCTTTTTGTATAATTAACCACAGAAAATTAACTAACAAAGCGTTTTTTAAGAACTTACTTGATAACTTAAAACAAAAAAGGACTAAGGTTCATGACTGATATTTCAAATTTAGAACCAAAGGCAGTATGGTCACACTTTGCAGATTTTTGCGCCATTCCTCATCCTTCAGGACACGAACAGGGAATTGCTAAGTATTTATGCGAATTTGCTAAGAAAAACGGTCTTGAATATAAAGTCGAAGAATGCGGCAACGTAATTATCAAAAAGAAGGCGTCCAAAGGTTATGAAAATAAAGACACCGTAATTCTGCAATCCCATATCGATATGGTTCCGGTAGCAGACAGCTCCGTTGTGCATGACTTTTTAAAAGATCCGATCATTCCCGTAGTTAAAGACGACGGTTTTGTTTATGCCAAAGGAACGACTTTAGGTGCAGACGACGGAATCGGTGCCTGTACCGCTCTTGCCATCCTTGAAGATAAAGAACTCAATCACGGTCCGCTTATTGCCGTCTTTACGGTTGAAGAAGAGTCGACCATGAAAGGAGCCATCCTGATTGCTCCTGAAATCCTCAAAGAGGGGAAATACCTTATCAATCTTGATTCGGAGGATGATGATTTTCTGTTCGTTGCCTGCGCAGGCTCCGTCGATATCAATTTAAAATTCACATCCGAGCGCATCGACGTTGAAGACACCAAAGCTTTTAACGTATGTTTAAGCGGTTTAAAAGGCGGCCACAGCGGTACCGATATCAACAAAGGCAGGGCTAATGCCGCCGAAGTTTTAAGTGCGGTTTTGCTTAACGTCTCAGATGATACCTGTGACGTATTCTTAGCAAATTTCACCTCAGGTCATGTCAGAAACTCCATTCCGTCCACAGCGCAGGTTACGGTGAAAGTCCCCGGCGACAGAGCCGATGCGTTCGTTAAAGCCGTAGAAGAAAGCTTCTCTTTTTATCGGGACTTTTATAAAGAAACCGATCCTGATATGACTTTAACCGTAAACGAGACTGACTGCGCCAAAGCTTTCGGACTTACCGACACCCAAACATTCCTGTCCCTTATTAGAGCATTGCCTCTAGGACCTATCCGTCCGTGGGATGTAAACCCTGAAATCGTTGAGACTTCAGTAAATTTAGGCTTGGTTTCAACTGATGACAACAGTTTGTCTTTATGCCTCATGCCCCGCTCCTTAAAAGAAAGCGGACTTGATGACATAATCGCTAAATTAAGCGCTTTTTGCAGCTTAATCGATAACCTTGAAATTGAAATCGACAATCGTCATCCGTGTTGGGAATCTCCGAGCGAAAACAGCTTGATTTCCTGCCTTAACGAAAATTACAAGGAAATAACCGGTAAAGACATGATTGTTACTGCGCTGCACGCAGGTCTTGAATGCGCTATGTTTGCCGCCAAGGCACCCGATTTACAGCTGGTTTCTTTAGGCGCGACCATCAACAGCCCGCATTCACCCTTTGAACGCGTTTCCATTCAGGGCACCAAAAACGTATACGAAGCTGTAAAACGTACATTAAGTCAGTTATAGGCAAGGAAGTATATATGCGTCAGAACACCTCATCTCCAAGGAGCAATTTGCCGTTCCAGTGTTTCCATACATGCACGGCTCCGGGAACCAATCATAAAACCGTAGTTTTATACGTCCGCGGAGCTAATCCGCGCCGCTTAAGCTGTAAGCTCGTATCCTTCCCGCAGCATGAGCCCAAGCGCGTTGAAATGCTCTATATCGGTTCCAAGTCCGGAATTCACCGTTTTACGGCAAAGCTTACCGTCGATGAGGGTGATAATTTTCAATGGTACTGCTTTAAGATTTCTTTATTAAATTCTTCATCGCAAACTACCGATGTCGTATGGTACAGCTCTTTAGGCATGTCGCGCGAATGCCCGCTCATACATCACTGTTTTGCCTTTGAGCTCAATGCAAGACATCCTTATTGGGTCAAAGATTTGGTTTTATATGAAATCTTCCCCGATCGTTTTGCCTCTTCTAAAGATTATTTCACCATTGACGCCGATCATTACGCTGCCGACACCCCTATTCACGCCAACGTTTTTGAATACAAAAACCTTGACGAAGTTCATTGCGGCGGAGATCTGGACGGTATCGCCGCCATGCTCCCGTACTTAAAAGATATGGGCGTAAGCGGTATTTGCCTTACTCCGATTTTTAAAGCCCCCTCCCCTAAAAAACTTGATACCGAGGATTATGACGTAATCGATCCGCATTTCGGCGGCAACGGTGCATTAAAGCGCCTGCGCCAAACGACATCCGATCTCGATATGCGCCTTATTTTAAGTACTACCTTAAATCACACCGGAGACAACCATCCGTGGTTTGACCGCATGGAACGTACCGGCAAGGGCGCACTGCATCATAAAGACTCACCTTATCGGGATTATTATTCATTTCTCCCCAACGATCAGGCAGTATATTTTAACGACAATCCTAATTGTCCTAAATTAAACTACGCCTCCCGCGCTATAAGACATATGATGTACAAAGGTGCCAACAGCGTAGTCAAAAAATGGATTTCCGAAGCTTATAATGCCGACGGTCTTATTATCGCCCATGCCTCGCAAATCGGTGATAACGGAACATCCCGCAACAATCTAAAGCGCCTCGGCCAAATCTGCCATGAAGCTCGTTCAGTGCATCCTGATTGCCTTATGATAGGCGATTACCGCTCCGATGCCCGCTATGTTTTAAATACCGACGAAAACTTAGACGGCGCGATTAACTACACCGGCTTTATCAGCCCGATCCGTGCATTCTTCGGCGGCGTGAATTTGACGGGAGATCCTATTCCTTACACCGGCGAAGATTTTCGCAGAACCTGCGAAAACTATTCCGTTGGCGTTGCCCAGGAGATAAAGCTCTGTCTTATAAATCAGCTTGATAACTCCACGCTGCCGCGTTTCTTTGAAATTTTAGGCGGAGAAAAATCTTTATATCTGTCGGCTTTGGCCGTTCTTTTCACCTGGCGCGGCATACCTTGTCTCTATCAGGGTGACGAACTCGGCGATATTCTTGATCAATACGAAATCGGTCCGAGCTCACCTCTTCCTTATATTGCCATGCGCGATCACAAAGTTACGGCTTACTCAAAAACCGTAAGTACAGCGATAAAAGAGTTAAGCGACATCCGCCGCAGCAACCCGGCTTTAACCTTGGGTTCTTTGGTCTTCATCACTTCAGGCGGTGCTTATTTCGGCTATATCCGTCTTTACAATAACCGCTTCTCCATAGTTCTTGTCAACGCTTCACGCCAGGCCATGAAGATTGAACAGGGGTCAATTCTCTTCCCGCTGCTTGCCGCCATGTATCTGCCCGATGACAATACCGCAGATTCCGACAATAATGCCGATTCGGGTGAAAGCTTGCTAATTCCTCTTTCAGGAAGAAATATCCGTCGTACCGATCACGGTGAGGGACTTGAGGCTTTATTCGACTTATTGTCAAAGGAAAAGCTGTCGGTTTCCTGCTTCGGTCTTACCAAGAGCTCGGATGAATTCTCCGCAAACTTCATTAAAGAGCTGGTTGCAGGCAAGACCATAACCATGCCGGCACGCACCACGGTTATTATTAATAACGAAGAAAAGGTTTAAGCCTCCACTGCTTAGCTAAATTCAGATACCGGCAAAAATTAAGGCACCAAATTACAGTGCCTTAATTTTTGTATAGAGCTTAATTTAGGCTTCAGTTTTTTCTGCCTTCATCGATTCTTCCAAGGATTTAAGCTCCGCCTCATCATGCTCTTCCTGCTCTTTATTTTTAAACTGCGACATATAAAGACCGGCATATACCCCGTTTTTAGCCAACAGCTCGTCATGGGTCCCTGACTCTACGACCAAACCGTCATTGATAACCAAAATGGTATCGGCATCGCGAATCGTCGATAAACGATGCGCAATCACGATGGTAGTGCGGCCTTGCATTAAAGTATCAAGAGCTTTTTGCACAACCTTTTCCGATTTATTATCCAAAGCCGAGGTCGCTTCATCCAGGATGACAAGCGGAGCATTACGAATTAAAGCACGCGCAATGGACAAGCGCTGTTTTTGACCTCCTGACAATGACACGCCGCGCTCGCCTATCACGGTATCAAGGCCGTGGGGCAAGCCTTTAACAAACTCGTCTAAATACGAGTTTTTAAGAGCTTCATGAATTTCTTCTTCCGTTGCATCAGGCTTGGCACAAGTTATGTTATGGCGAATCGTTCCTTGGAACAGAAAACTGTCCTGAAAAACTACGGCAATCTGCGAGCGTAAAGAATCCAAGGTGTAATCACGCACGTCATGTCCGTCAATCAGTACAGATCCCGAATCGACTTCGTAAAGACGCGGAATAAGCGAGCACACCGTAGTTTTGCCGCCGCCTGAATTTCCGACTAAAGCAATCTTCTTGCCCATCGCCACTTTAAAAGATATGCCCTTTAAAATCTCGCGATCTTTGGTATAAGAAAAATGAACGTCTTTAAATTCAATACCATCCTTTATGGTAGGAAGTACCAGTTTATCTTTATCGTTGGCCTCATCCTCAAAGGATTTTGCTTCCAATAACTCATAAATGCGATCAAGTGCCAACAAAGCCTGCTGAACGCTGATAAAGTTATTGCCGATAGTTTTAATCGGGGTATAGAGCATAATAAGGGCGGCAAGGAAAGACACGAAAGCGCCTGAGGTAATGGTGCCGTTTAAAATCAGCTGCACGCCGAAATACAACACTCCGGCTACACCTATTGAGCTCACCAAATGCATGACAGGCGACAACCAATTTGTATCGCGAACCAGCTTGATGCCGATATCAAAAAGAAAATCAGCTTTGGCCTTAAACTGTCTGAACATCAAATCGGCAAGACCGAAAGCTTTGATGACACGGTTGCCTTGAGTGGTTTCGTTATATAAAGTGATAAGCTGAGTGTTGCCGACAACGGAGCGTGAAATGATTTTTTTGATGCGTTTGCGGACAATACGCAAAGGCAGAATCAAAAACACCAATACGCCCAAGGCAACCAGCGTTAACTGCCAGGAGTTATAAACCAAAACGCAGACTAAAGAAACCGATGAGAAAAACTTGGTCAAAAACAGTTTTATATTGGCGATAAGACCTGCCGAAGCCTGATCGGCATCGTTAAAAAAGCGAAAGATTACAGATCCTGAATTATTTACATCAAAAAATCTGGTTTCAAAAGTCAAAAGCTTTTTGTAAAGCTTGGTACGAATCGACAAACTTATCTTTCCGCCGACATAGCCGTTAACAATTGAGGAAAGATAAATAAAAGTACCTTGGATCAAAGTAAAACCGATAATGACAAGCGGCACGTAGTCGGCAAAAGACTTCTGCTGCTCAATCATCACGTTATCCATAAAGGGTTTAAGAAAAGCCGCAATAACCGCGTCAAGGGCACCTACAGGAATTGTCAGTAAAATACCCAATGCCGCCATAAACCAATACGGCTTTAAAAACGGCCAAAACTGCTTATATCCGCGGATAAAACTGGTCGTTTTCTGATTTTCGGTTTGACTTAAGATTATGGGGTAAAATTTTGAGTCTTCTTTTTTTGCTTGCTGTTTTTTTTCTGCTGAAGGCTTTTTCTTATGCAAAGTTAAACTCCCAAACGAAAAACCCCCGCATAAGCAGGGGCTTTATTGCGGTACTAAACACATATAGTACCATTTTTTGTTTAGCTTTTGATTACTTTACAAACTTCATGGCGCTGCGGGCAATCACGAGCTCTTCATTGGTCGGGATCATGAAAACCTTGACCTTGGAGTTCGGAGTGCTGAGTTCGCCGCCTTCAAAGCCCAAACGGCCCAAAGCTTTTTCATTAAGCTCTTCGTTAATCTCAATGCCAAGGCTTTCCTTAAGCATTGCACAGGTGATCTTGCGTGCTTCCCAACAGTTCTCGCCGATACCGCCGGAGAAGATGATGGCATCAACATGGCCAAGCGGAACATAGTAAGAAGAAATGAACTTAGCCAAGCGATAGCAGAACATATCCATAGCCAAAGTGCACTTAGGCTCGCCGTGCTCATAACCTTCACAGATAGGACGCATATCGGAAGAAATTCCTGATAAAGCGAGCAAGCCTGACTTCTTATTGAAGACTTCCTTAACTTCTTCAACCGACATATTGAATCTGTCGCACAGGAAGAAGACGACTGAAGGATCGATTGAACCGCAGCGGGTACCCATTACAAGACCGTCAAGCGGTGTAAGGCCCATGGAGGTGTCTACGCACTTACCGCCTTTAACTGCAGCAACGGAAGCACCGCCGCCCAAATGGCAGGTAATGACGTTGGTTTCCTCAAGCGGCTTGTTCAAATATAAAGCAGCCTGCTGTGACAGGTACATGTGGCTGGTACCGTGAGCGCCGTAACGACGAATTCCGTATTCAGTGTAATACTGCTCGGGGATTGCAAAACGATAAGCAATCGGCGGCATAGTCTGATGGAATGCGGTATCGAAAACTACAACGTGCGGAATATTCGGGAAAGACTCGCGGGCAGCGTTAATACCTAAAAGGTGAGCCGGATTGTGCAAAGGAGCAAAAGGAATTACCTTCTCAATATTGGCAACTACTTCATCATCAACCAAGGTAGGCTCGCTGTAAAATTCGCCGCCGTGAACGATACGGTGACCGCAGGCTACGATGGAGCTCAAAAGTTCAGGGTGGGAAGCAAGAATATTATCAACTAGATATTTTAAAGCGTCACCGTGAGTAGCATTAGGAATATCGGCTTTCTGCTTATCCTCTTTACCGAAACGCCAGGAAATGAAGGCTTCAGGCAAAGTCATGGCTTCGGCGATACCGCTTAAATAGACATGACCGTCGTTCGGATCCATAATGGCAAACTTAACAGATGAACTTCCGCAATTGATAACTAAAACAGTTTTTGAAACCGGAGTAACCATGATATGTCCTAAACTCTTATGTTGTATTTAAGTAAATAGTAAAAGTCTCACTAATGAGACAAAAAACGATTAGCATCTCATTTTAACATCTAATAAAATTTGAAATAAGCAAAATATTAATTAATCAGCAGTTATTTTTCAGGATTTTGAACATGATCAACGTTGCACCGCTGCGCCGCAGCTATACGATGTCGGGGCTGTCCCGCGAAGATTTGACGGAAAAACCGATAACCCTATTTGAAAAATGGCTTCAAGCCGCTATCGATGCCGGTCTTTACGATCCCAACGCAATGGTGGTATCTACGGTCAATAAAGAAGGTCAGCCGCACTCAAGAATCGTGCTTTTGAAAAATTATGATGAAAACTCACTGGTGTTTTTCACTAATTTAGGCAGTAAGAAAGCCCATGATATTGCCGACAATCCTAAAGTATCCGTTCTTTTCCCCTGGTATTTTTTAGAGCGCCAGGTAATTTTCACCGGAACAGCTAAAAAACTGCCTATAGGCGACGTATTAAAATATTTCCACTCCCGTCCGCGCGACAGTCAATTGGGTGCCTGGGCCTCCCATCAGTCAAGCCGAATTTCCGCCCGCTCCATATTGGAAAGCAAGTTTATGGAGCTTAAGGAAAAATTCAAAAACGGCGAAGTGCCGCTTCCTTCTTTCTGGGGAGGATACCGCGTAACCTTTGATACCGTTGAATTCTGGCAGGGAAGAGAGAACCGTCTGCACGACAGATTCTTTTATCAAAAAGACGCAGACGGCAATTGGCAGGAACCGGTTCGTTTGGCGCCGTAATACGGCGCCTTAGCTTTGGCTAAAAAACTACGGTCTTATTGCTGTGGATGAAGACCTTATCGGCTAAGATTTTATTTAAAGCCCTCATCAGAACCAAGCGCTCGACGTCGCGGCCGGCTCGGGCCATGGATTGAGCGCTGTAACGATGATTAACCTTAATTACATCCTGTTCGATAATAGGACCTTCATCTAGATTGTCGGTAACGAAATGAGCTGTAGCCCCGATAATTTTCACGCCGCGGTCAAAAGCCTGCTGATACGGTTTGGCACCGATAAAAGCCGGCAGGAACGAATGATGAATATTGATAAGTTTGCCAAGCGGAAAATGCGCCACCATTTTAGGTGACAGAATTCGCATATATTTGGCCAGCACGACATAATCGGGATTGTAGCTGTCTATAAGCCGGCACATCTGTTCTTCATGCTCTTCGCGGCTTAGTCCTTCATGCGAAACCCAATGAAAAGGGACGTTAAATTTTTCTGCCAAATCCCCTAAATCAGGATAATTGCCCGCTACCATGACGATATCGGCGTTAAGCGCCCCTGAATAGGATTTCATCAATAAATCGCCGAGGCAATGCGCTTCTTTGGTAACCAGAACCGCAAGCTTTCTGCGCACTGTCGCATCATTCAATCTGACTTTTGCGTCAGGAGGAAGATTGCTTTTTACTTCCGCGAGAAAATTCTCGCTTACTGAAAAATCACCCTCAAGAACGGAACGCATGAAAAACTTTTTATCTTCATGAGAAGCATATTGATCCTGACGGATAACGTTGAAATTATATTTAAAGCAGGCCCCTGTTACTTTGGCAATCAAGCCGACGCCGTCGGAGCACTCGGTTAAAAGAATTCTTTGTTCCATTACTCGTTTTTCTTCTAAAAAAGTATCGAAAGTTTCTAAATTTTAGCGATTATGCAGATTTTTAGCATAGTTTGCACTATTTTAGCACACGAAAAACGCCAAATAACTACAGTTGCTCTTTGCTATAACCCTAAAAGGCGCTATAGTTAAATCCTAAGTAAGAATATAACTTTTTTGCAATATAAGGGTTGAACACAAATGACCGAAAAAACACCTGATTTAGACAAATACGCCACCCTTAATATTCCTGGGCACGATCCCATCACTCTTCCGATATTAAAAGGCACGATGGGCCCTGAAGTTATAGATATCCGAGCTTTGGGCAAAAACGGTTACTTCACTTATGATCCGGGATTTGTATCGACAGCATCCTGCAGCTCGCGCATCACGTTCATCGACGGCGCCAAAGGTGTTTTGCTCTACCGCGGCTATCCTATCGATCAACTGGCAAATAAAGCCAATTATCTGCAAGTATGCTATCTGCTTTTAAAAGGCGAATTGCCCAATAAAACCCAGTATAAAGAATTTGAGAACAAAGTAATTCACCATACTTTGATTCATGAACAAATTACCTCTTTGTTCAATGCGTTCCGCCGTGACTCCCACCCGATGGCAATTATGTGCGGTATCGCCGGAGCTTTGTCGGCGTTCTATCATGACAACCTTGATATTTATGACCCGGAGCATCGTGAAAGAACCGCCATCCGTCTTATTGCCAAGATCCCGACGCTTGCGGCCATGGCCTATAAATACTCCATCGGTCATCCTTTCGTTTATCCGCGCAATGATTTAAGCTACGCAGGCAACTTCCTCTACATGATGTTTTCAACTCCCTGCGAACCTTACAAAGTAAATCCGGTTATTGAAAGAGCGCTGGATAAAATCTTTATTTTGCACGCCGATCACGAGCAGAACGCTTCCACCTCATCCGTCCGTCTTGCAGGATCATCAGGAGCCAATCCTTATGCCTGCATCGCTGCCGGCATCGCCTCGCTATGGGGCCCCGCCCACGGCGGTGCCAACGAAGCCTGCCTTAAAATGCTTGAGCAAATCGGTACCGTAGATCGCATTCCTGAATTTATTGCAAGAGCAAAAGATCGCAACGATCCGTTCCGTCTGTCCGGTTTCGGCCACCGCGTTTACAAGACTTACGATCCGCGTGCCGTGGTTATGCGCCAAACCTGTCATGAGGTTTTAAACGAGCTTAAGATTAAAGATCACCCTATCCTTGACGTCGCCACCGAGCTTGAGAAGATTGCCCTTTCTGATGAATACTTCATTGAGCGCCATCTCTACCCCAACGTCGATTTCTATTCAGGCATCATTTTAAACGCCATCGGCATTCCCACTTCAATGTTTACCGTGATTTTCGCCCTTGCCCGTACCATCGGCTGGATTTCGCATTGGAACGAGATGCAGGAAATGCCGGAAAGCCGTATCGGACGTCCGCGTCAGATCTACATCGGCAAACCGTTGCGCAACGTCAAAGTTTTAGGCAATCGCTAACCTTTCATTCCTCCGTAGCAATCTCCTTGAAACAAGTTTATTTTAAGGGGGTTGCCTTTTTTTCTCTTATTTTTCTTTCATAGTCTTATAATTGCCGGCGTAACTTTAACTTACCGACGGACACGATATATGACTAAAGCAGAACTTGCAAAAAGATATTTTATATTTTTCCTTTCATTATGGATTAACGGCTTCGGCGTTGCTTTAGTAACCATCGCCGCTTTAGGCACCACCCCGATATCAAGCGCATGGTATGAAATATCACTGCACACTCCTCTTACCTTCGGTATGGTCACGATGCTCGGGAATCTGATTTTAATCACTTCCCAATATTTCATGCTAAAAGACAAAAAAGATAAAAAAGCATTATGGGGGCTTTTCTCACAAATCCCCGCCACTTTGCTATTCTCCGTATCAATTGACGTCAATATGTTCATTTTGCAAAACTCGATTGCGGAGCTTCACTTTTATCTATACCGCTTTGCACTGCTTCTTCTCGGCTCTATTATCCTTGCTTTCGGCGTAGCACTTGAAGTAAAAGCAGACGTTGCGTTGGTGGCAGGTGAGGCTTTCGTCAAAGCCGTTTGTGTGTTCTTACATAAAGAATTCGGAATAATAAAAACCTGTTTTGACCTATCATTAGTTTGCCTTGCCGTAATTATCGGACTTGTCTGCACTAACTTCACGGAAGTTGCCAGCGTTAGGGAAGGAACACTGGTAGGAGCTTTAATGGTCGGACCTTGCGTTAGGATCATAGCTCCGCACCTTGGCTTTATCGACAGATTCTTCGGCAGCGTCACGACAGCCGCGAAAGAGCAGGCGGATTTTGCCTTTAATCCCGTTATCACCATTTCGCGCGAATACGGCTGCGGCGGCAGGATCTTAGGCAAGATGCTTGCCAAAAAGCTAAACCTTAAATTCTACGACAGTGAAATCATCACGCTTATCGCCAAAGAAACAGGCTATTCTGAAGAATACGTATCACGAAACGAAAACCGCTTGGATAATGCCCTGCTGTTTCAAATGATAATGCAAGATTATGCCGTTCCTCTTGATAAGTCTTTATCAAAACAGGATGCTTTATACGTGGCAAGTGCCAAAGTTATTCGCAAACTTGCAAGTGACGGACCGTGCGTTATCGTAGGACGCGGTGCCGATGACATTCTAAAAGACAATCCTTTATGCGTTAAAATCCGTCTGTTTGCCTCCTTTGATTCAAAGCTTGAGCGTTGCCTTAATACCTATCACCTAACTAAAGAAAAGGCTTTAAAAGCGATGAATCTTTTTGACAAGCGCCGTGCCGAGCACTACGCACACTATGCAAACGCCGATATCAATGATATCCACCGTTACGATTTGGTGCTTGATTCAGGAGCAATCGGACTTGATGAATGCTGTAATTTGATTTGTGATTTGTTTAAGTACAAAGCAAATAATGCAGCTCAAAAAGCTTAAAAGCTTTTTTAATTTTGCTTAAGTCCAATCAAAAGCGATTGTCGTAATCGGCTCGTGCGGTTTTAACTCTTTAGAACTTTCGCTTTTTTCTTCAACCGGCACAACGGGGCTGTCTTCACTTTGAATGTAAGATAGTTCCTGTGCCTTAGTTAAAGTATCCTTTAACGGACTTATGGCATCAGCCCGGCGCAGCATCACTCCGGCAATGACAATCTGCAGCATGGTCTGGACCATCATTCTGCCTATCATTAAATCATCGCCTTTAACATCACCGAACTGACCGCATTTTAAAGTAAGAATGGACTCGGAGCTAATCGGAGTTTTATCGGGGCATACCGCAACGATGGCGGCTCCGTTTTGTCTGGCGCTTTTTACTGCCGAAAGCACATCAAGCGATCTGCCGGTTGCCGAAATCGCGATTAACAAATCGCCATGTCTTAAAGAAGCGCAGCTCATGCGCATTAAAGCCGAATCAGTCACTGTCTCGCAAGCAATTCCCAAACGCAATAAGCGTGAACTGCAGTCAAACGCGGCAGCAGCCGACAATCCTTGAGCTGCAATAATGACGCGGCGCGACTGACTTAACAAATCAACGGTTCGTGCCAAAACCGTAAGATCAACGGTTCGGGACAGATCACGCAGCATGGCAATCGTGGTATCTATTACTTTATTTGCTACATCCTCAACGCTGTCCCCGCGTTTAACCCTGTCAGGAAGGCTATGACTGTCTTTTGCCATAGTCGCGCCTAAAGCAAGCTTAAAATCAGGAAAACCGTTAGCTCCGAAGCGCTTGCAGAAACGACAAACCGTAGGCTCGGATACTTCGGCTCTTTTGGCAAGCTGAGCGATACTTTCACTTACGGTAAGCTGAGGCTGGGCTAAAACCGCAGCGGCAATTTTTCGCTCGGATTTCGATAAGTCATTAGCCATCGCGGAAATGCGATCAAGTAAGTTCAATGCCATAACGCACCGTTAGTCTTCTTTTGCTTGTGCTGCTTTTTGCGCCAGACGCGCTGCCTTTTTAGCGCGCTTGGCCGCAAAATCAGGTTTGCCGATATTCTTGGTTACGCGCCAACGTTTTTTTACTTTAGGCTTCTTTTCTTCTTCGTCTTTGCGTTTGCGATCAAAACCGCCTTTACCGCCTATCGAGGCGCGGCCGCGTTTTTGCGTAGAAAGCTTCAATTCAACATCTTTAGGGAATTCTTCACAAACACCCTTAATCGTTCTTCTTTCTACGACTCTATCGGTATAACGCTCGATTGCCTGAAGTTTTTCCAAATCGGCACCTTCGACAATACTTATAACCACACCTTTGGCTCCGGCGCGGGCGGTACGACCGGCGCGATGCACGTAAACTGCGGCTGACGTCGGCAAATCATAATTGTAAACATGCGTTACATCAGGCAAATCAAGGCCGCGCGAGGCAACATCGGTGGCTACCAAAATATCCGCCGAAGAGTCGGCAAAGCGGCGCAAGGCGGCTTTTCTTTCGTTTTGGGACAATTCGCCCTGAAGAGAGGCAAAAGCAAAGCCTGCTCTTCTTAATTTTCCCGACACATCGGCAAGACGATTTTTAGTCTTTACGAAAATAATGGAACGCCCCTGAACCGTAGTTAAAAGATGCTTTAAGATTTTAAATTTCTGCTCGACATCATTGGCAAAATATGCACGTGATGATAAAAATTCGGGAAGCTTTTCATCATTTTCACCGCCTGCTCCCAAACGAACCTCTATCGGATCATTTAAGACCTGACGAGCAAAATCATTGATACCGAAACCTTCGAGCGTTGCGGAAAACAGCATGGTCTGATAACGATTTGCAAGCTCTCTTACAATACTTGCCACATCGTCTCTAAAGCCCATGTCAAGCATGCGATCCGCTTCGTCTATTACCAAAATCTCGACGGTTGACGGGTCAAACCAGCCCTTTCTTAAAAACTCAAGCAAACGCCCCGGGGTCGCCACAGTGACGGTTCCCGTTTGCTCTCGCTGCAGATCGCGGCCCGCTCCGCCTATGATGGTTGCCGACGTATAAGGGGCATCGGGAATGGCGCTGATTAATGAAGCGGCAACATCCGCTACCTGAACGGCAAGCTCTCTTGTAGGCTCCAGAATCAAAACCTTAACGCCCACGGTATTTTCAAGAGTTAAAAGACGGGATAAAGCCGGCAGTAAAAACGCAGCGCTCTTACCGGTCCCGGTAGGAGCTCCGCCTAAAATATCATGCCCTTCAAGCGCCTTAGGTATAACCAAAGTCTGTACGGCGGTAGGCTGCTGCCAGCCCTGGGCCAAAGCACAAGCAACGATTTCTTCAGGCAGATCCAGATCGTAAAAGGACATTACACTCCCTCGCGGCCTTTGCGGCCTTCATGACATTTAATGATGGTCGCAATCATATCTTTGCGTGACTTGCTGTCAGGCTCGGCACTGCCGTGCAGCCAGCGAAACAGTTCCAAATCGGTGGCTTTTAACAAATCGATATAAGCATCAACCGCTGCTTCATCCATGTTCGGCAAATCATGTTCGACAAAAGGCAGCAGCATTAAATCAAGCTCGCGCATACCGCGTCGGGACTGCCACTTTATCTTTCCCCATTCAATATCCTGCATATAAAACTCCTAAACCGCAACCGGTGCTTTAATTACCGGATAAGGATCGTAATTTATCAGCTCAAAATCTTCATACTTATAATCAAAAATAGACGGAGCTTTACGTTTTATAAGCATTGTCGGCAGCTGACGCGGAGTGCGGGACAGCTGTAAATGAGCCTGCTCAAAGTGGTTGCTGTAAAGATGAGTGTCACCTCCGGTCCAAACGAAATCGCCTAAACCCAAATCACACTCTTTGGCCATCATCATGGTTAAAAGCGAATAACTTGCGATATTAAACGGAACGCCCAAGAAAAAGTCACAACTTCTTTGATACAAAAGACAGGACAATTTTCCGTTTGCCACATAAAACTGAAACAAAGCGTGACACGGCGGCAAAGCCATTTTTTCAACATCGGCAGGATTCCAGGCACTGACGATGATACGACGGGAATCGGGATTATGCTTAATCATGTCTACGGCATTTGAAATCTGATCGATTACTCTGCCGTCAGGCGCCGCCCAAGAGCGCCACTGCTTTCCGTATACGGGGCCCAAGTCTCCGTTTTCATCTGCCCACTCATCCCAAATGGATACGCCGTTATCCTTTAAATATTTAATATTAGTATCACCGCTTAAAAACCACAGCAACTCATGGATAATCGAACGCAAATGAACTTTTTTGGTAGTTAAAAGCGGAAAACCTTTATTTAAATCAAAACGCATCTGAGTTCCGAAAATCGAGCGGGTACCAGTTCCGGTACGATCGTTGCGATCAACTCCCTCATCTAAGATTCTGCGCATAAGGTCAAGATAGACTTTCACTTCCGACTCCTAATTATTACTGTATTCAGCGCTTAATGCATTATCTTTGGCTTTATCAAGAGCGATAATCTCACCAAGTCCGTGTTCTTTAGCGTAATTTTCATACAAAGCATGAATTTTATCGGCATGCGAGAGCTTTATGGCTTTATCGCATAGAGACAGCAACTCTTTGGCCGAAACTCGGCGAATTATAAACTTAACTTTGGCAATTTCCGAGTAATTCATGCTTAAACGGTCATAGCCCAAAGATAAAAGCATCAAAGCACCGAGCGGCATGCCGGCAAGCTCGCCGCAAATGGATAAAGGCTTATTAAGTTCTCTGCTCTTATCTACAAGATACTTAAGACAGCGCACGACCGACGGATGGAAGAAATCGTAAAAGCGTCCGACCTTAGGATTGGATCTGTCAACAGCGAGCAGATATTGCATCAAGTCGTTACTGCCTATGGAGAAGAAATCTACTAGCGGAGCGTACTCGTCTATCATATAAATAACGCTCGGGACTTCAATCATCATGCCAAAACGCGGCGGGGTGAACGGAGTATTCAGCTCGTTTTGAACTTCGGCGCACACCAAGGCAAGAACGTTTTTAACTTTCTCGACTTCATCTAAAGATGAAACCATCGGGATCATGATTTCAAGATTCTTATATTTAGCATGAGCCCGAACCAAAGCGCGCAATTGAGTATGCATAATATGCGGTTCGTCAAGAGAGACTCTGATGCCGCGCCAGCCTAGTGCCGGATTTATTTCATTTATCGGCAGATAAGGCAGCCCCTTGTCCGAGCCGATATCCAAAGTACGGATGCACACCGGATCGTTTTTAAATTTCTCAAGAAGCGCACAATACCAAGCATACTGCAGATCTTCTGGCGGGAAACTCTTGGTAAGCATGAATGCGATTTCAGAACGATACAAACCGATGCCGTCGGTCTCTTCCGACACATCAGCATCATCCGAGCTGTTAAGACCTGCATTTAACTGCACGCTGATGCGCTTGCCGTCCAAAGTTTGGGCATCAAGCTTTCTTTCGGCATCAAACATATTGCTTTGTTCTTGAGACTGGTTAAGCAGCTCCAAAAACTCATCGACTACCGACTGCGGCGGATCAAGCAGCACTTCGCTGCGCTTACCGTCGACAATCATCATATGTCCGTCGACCGCGTTTAAATCAATATCAACTCCCATTACTGCCGGAATATTCAGATCGCGGGCCAAAATTGCGGCATGCGAACTGATTGAACTGCCCGAAACGACAAAACCGGCAATTTTTTCGCGCGGCATTTCGGCAACCAGGACGGCAGGCAGATTTTCGGTGACGAGGATAACCTTGTCTTTAAGATCAAAACCGCGGGAGGCATGAATCAAGCGGGAAATGAGAACCTGTCCGAAATCTTTAAGATCGGCGCATAAATCATCGTCACCGTGAAGTTTGGCCGCATTCATTCTGCCTTCTATGACCTGTTTTACGGCAGAGGTTGCATGCAGGCCTTGAGAACAAATCAGCTCATCGACTTCAGTCATGAAATTCTCATCGTCAAGAAGTTTTCCATAACTTGAGATATAGCCGAAAGCTGCTGTTCCGTGATCGTTCTCGCGCATATTAAGAGCGGCGCGATCCATTTCGATCTGCAATTGGAAAATTGCCTGCTGGAACAATTCCTGCTGAAGAAGCGGCTCTTCGGTATGCAGTATTTTTACTTCATCAAAAGAAATATCGGGACGCCACACGAAAGCCTGGGCTACGGCAAGATCTCCCGTCCCCGAGGTACCGCGATAACGGGTTACGTTAGATTCTTTCTTTTCGCTTTCCGAGCGGGCGATAATCGAGCCGATTTGTGCAGACAGAGTTACCATAAAGGACTCTTCGGCAAAACCGAATTGTCTTTGCTCTTTACTTTGAATAACCAAGACACCGAGAAGCTGCCCCTGATCCATGACCGGAACGCCTAAAAACGAATGATAAGCGTCCTCGCCGATATCGGGCATATATTTAAAATTCGGGTGGGAGGGCGCATCGGCAAGGTCAAGAAGCTTACGGGAAGATCCGACAACACCGACAAGACCTTCTTTAAAATTAAGAGTTACTTTGCCCACTGCATTTTTAGACAAACCGTCAGTTGCCACCAAACGGTATTTTTCTCGTAAATTGTCACAAATATACAGTGAACAGCAATCGGAACCTATAGCTTTACGAATTCTGGAAACCAGAACCTCCACGGCCTTTTCAAGTGAGCTTTGTGCTGATACTTCTTCCGTTATCTCGCGTAAAGCAAAGAGGATCTGATTTTGTCTTTCGTCCATTTAAATCAACCTCCGCGTCTGCGGGCTTTATGATAATTTTTAATTTCAACGACAGGAGACTTACCGAACAATGCCGCCGGGGCAAATTCAGTTAAAATCCGGCGGTAAACATCGCGTTTAAATGCGACGACCTGGCGCACCGGATACCAATAACTAACCCATAGCCAATCGTCAAATTCGGGATGTCCCCAACGATTAAATTCAATTTTTATCTGCGAGTCATTGGGCATATAAAGCAAAAACCATTTCTGCTTTTGTCCAAGACATACCGGTTCTTCCGTCCAACGAATCAAACGTTTGGGCAGACGATAACGATGCCAGTAACGGGAAACGGCGAGCAGTCTGACGTTTTCACGTCTTAACCCCAGCTCTTCATACAGCTCCCGATACATAGCTTCGGTCGGGGTCTCACCCGGATCCACTCCTCCTTGAGGAAACTGCCAAGAATTCTGGCGGATCCGCCGAGCCCATAAAACCTGACCTTTGCGGTTGCAGATAACTATACCCACATTGGGTCTGAATCCGTCTTTATCTATCACAGCAAACCGCCTAGTCTTTAATTCTTTAGCCTCTTCCCCAAAGTCCGTACTTAAGGGATTTTTTTGCTTTTTCTCGTAATTAAAATGCCATTTTTTGCGTCAACAAAAAAAATTGCAAATGCTTTTTTTAGCATCCGAACAACGCGTTGACGGCAAACGAAAATGTTTTAAATTACAAACAAAAAAAACAAAGAGCTCAATAAATAAATTATCGCACAGATTAAAAAAATTTAAATCTGAGCAGATCTCAATAATCAGAGTTTTTTTCTCGTATAACAGAGAGTTTTTACTCTAAATGCTCATGCTGTTTTCGTTTGCAACTTTGTCCTTCGTCATTGACGGGTTAAAATGAAAAACATTCCTTAATTTGAAAAATTTTTTACTTACATGTCTTTTAAAAATAAACTTGTCTCTCCGTATTCCGTTGACGCCCCTCAATCTCTTGACGAGCTTAAGGAAAGACTTGAGTCTATAACCGGCAAAACACTTTTGGAGCTTGCCGACAAAGCTTTGGTTCAACTGCCGCGCAATACTACAAGCGGCAAAGGATTTACGGGAGAACTGCTTGAAATACTATTGGGAGCCAGCGCAGGAAACTTGCCGGTTCCCGATTTCCCGCAGCTAAGGCTTGAATTAAAAACTCTGCCCGTTGATAAAAACTTAAAGCCGCTTGAGTCAACCTTTATCTGTCATGCTCCGCTTATAAATAAGCGCAGGCAGCGTTTTGAAGATTCGGCTTTATTTTGCAAGATTTCATCCATTTTGTTTATTTTCGTGCTGGCTTCGCGTGATCTGCCGTTTGCCGAACGCAAAATTATGGGATTTCATTTCTTTAAACCCAGCGCTGAGGAGCTTTCCTTAATCAAAGAAGATTGGGAAGAACTTATGGAAATGGTTAGTCTCGGACAAGTTCAGCAAATAACTGCACGCTACGGCACAGTTATTCAAATGCGTCCTAAAGCTGCCGACGGCTCTCAACTTACCGACTGCATCGGTCCTGACGGAACGATGATAAAAACCCGTCCCCGCGGTTTTTATATGCGCAGAGCTTTTACTCAAAAAATTATAGAAAAAATCAAGGCCGCTCATTTTCCCTCTTAAGGTGAGCCGAACCTCATTTTTCTATAACAATTTGTATAAAAACGCTTAAATTTACTATTTATCAAATTTTTAGGCTTATAATGCACGTAACGCAATGATCCAAAGAAAATTAATATCAGGAGAACATCATGAGCGTTTCTAAGAGATTTACTCCTAAGAAAGTTACTATTGCCTTTTATATTACGAAAGAAGCCGCTCTGGGAGCTGCAAAAATTGATTTATTATGCGAACACAACGGCTGGGAGCCTGTTGCCATGAAACCGCAGAAAAACGGTACTTATCGCGGATCTATTACTATCGCGCGCGGCATTCAGGACAAATATCAGTATCGCTTTAAGTACACCATGCCTGACGGAAGTGTAAAATTCGATAACGATTGGAATGCTGAAGAGTACTGTCCTAATCCTTTCGGCGGAGATAATTCCGTATTTACCATGTTTCCCAAAAAATAATTCATAAAAAGCTTGACAGAGCTCAAACTTCTCCCTATAATGCACGCATCAACTCAATCGCGGGGTGGAGCAGCTCGGTAGCTCGTCGGGCTCATAACCC
>NZ_CAJKVK010000002.1 GCF_905203285.1 uncultured Succinatimonas sp. | reverse complement strand
AACTGAGAAAATATATAAAAAATTTTTATTTAAATATCATTTTTATATTTAATTCAGTTGTCGACCCAAATTCTACATTCTCTTAGCCGACTGAACTCTATCTAAATCATTTAATTTAGCAATCATTCTATTCATTGATTCGACATTGACAATCATCATGTCAATATCAATTATCGACAAATCCTTTGAGCGATCAATATGAGAGCGAACACCTAACACATTAATTTTTTCGTTGGCAATAATGGTCGTTACGTCTCTTAAAAGACCAGAATAATCCTGAGCTACCACTCTTACGGTTATTGTATAACCTCCGGCTGACGTATTGCAGCCCCATTCTGCAGTAACCACTCTTTCAGGATTTTTTTCTTTAAGCTCTGCAAAAGTACTGCAATCCGCTCTATGAATCGAAATGCCTCGACCTTGAGTTACAAAACCGGCAATAGCATCCCCCGGAATCGGCTGACAGCATTTAGCAATATGCGTCATTAAATTACCGACACCGTCAACTATAATGGCGCCTTTATGCTGCTTTCTTTTATTAAGTAAAGAGGCATTTTTAGTTGCCATCAAATCATCAATGCCGATCTCTTTTTCAGCAGCTTTATTTTTTAAAACCCGTTCTTCAAGGTAGCTTATGATCTGATTTAATTTAATATCACCGGCACCTACCCCTGCGTATACATCGTCAACCGTTTTAACGTTAAAACGTGACAATTTATCTTTAATTAAAGACGCGACTTGATCTTTATTTAAATTAAGCTCATGGCGTGAGACTTCTTTTTCTATTAAATCAGAGCCTTCTTCAACATTTTTATCATGATCAACTTTTCTAAACCATGATAAGACTTTAGCGCGTGCTTTTGCCGTACGTAAAAATCCGTTGTCAGGATTTAACCAATCCCGTGAAGGATTGGGATTTTTCTGCGTAATGATTTCAACCTGCTCACCGGTATTAAGCTTATAAGTATAAGGAACAATACGTCCGTCAACTTTAGCACCGATGCAGCGATGCCCTACCATAGTGTGAACCTGATAGGCAAAATCAAGCGGAGTTGAGCCTGTAGGCAAATCAACTACCTCACCGCGCGGCGTAAACACATAAACGCGATCTTCAAAAACTTGGGTACGAAACTCATCAAGAAGAGCACCTGATTCAACCATGTCATCGCGCCAAGCTAAAAGCTTACGCAGCCAATTGATGCGCTGCTCAACACCTGAGCCTTGACCTGAGCCTTCTTTATATTTCCAATGCGCAGCAACACCAAGCTCTGCCATTTGATGCATGGCAGCAGTGCGAATCTGAATCTCTACTGCTTTATGCCCGTCACCGTACACCACGGTATGAATTGACTGGTAACCGTTAGGTTTAGGATTTGCAATATAGTCATCAAATTCACTTGAAATATGATGCCACCTTGTATGAATAATACCTAAAGCAGCATAACAATCCTGAAGCTTTTCAAGAACGACTCGTACCGCACGAACGTCGTAAAGCTCGTTAAACTCCAAATGCTTTTTCTGCATTTTGCGCCAAATGCTGTAAATATGCTTGGGGCGCCCGTAAACTTCACCGTGAATACCCGAACTTTCGAGTAGCTCTTTTAATTCTTTTACAAAATTTTCTATATATCTTTCACGATCAATACGCTTTTCATCAAGCTTATTTGCAATATCTCTATAAATATCAGGATGCAGGCAGCGAAACGCTAAATCCTCAAGTTCCCATTTAAGCTGACCAATGCCTAAGCGGTTAGCAAGAGGCGCGTAAATATTGGCAATTTCTTTAGCAATTAAATTACGAGTCGCAGCATCGGCGTTTTTTGCCGCTCTTATTACCGCGATACGCTCGGCAAGTTTTATTACCACCGCTCTTACATCATCAACCATAGATAAGAGCATGCGTCGTACTCTGTCTACCTGTTGATCGGTGGTTTTATCCGAGTTTAAATTCTGCAGGAAGCGGATTGCCTCCATATCCTTTACGCTATGTAAAAGCTTACAAATGCTTTGCCCGAAGGTCTCCTTAATTTCTTCGTCATTTAAGATTTTCTTTTCATAAGCAGGATACAAAAACGCTACCTGATAAGATTCAAGATCCATGCTTAAGGTAAGTAAAATCGAGACGATTTCAGCTGTTAAGCGTGAGTAATTATCAATGACCGTTTTATCAGTTGCGTGCATCTTATCTAAAACATAAAGGTAAGTGCGGTGCAGAATATCTTTTTCACTTGCAGGCAGATCTAATCTTTCACCCCAAGTTTCAAAATTAAACGAGGCACTATGAGTTTCACGTAAAGCGACCACTTAGATTTTCCTCACAAAGAAAAAACAGTCATTAGCTCAATATGGGACGTACGCGGGAACATGTCAAGAGCTCCCCATGCAGTTATTTTATACCCTGATTTAATTAATTCACGAATATCGCGTGACGCAGCTAAAGGATTGCACGAAATCATTACAATCTGTGGAATTTTAAGCTTTGAAACAAACAAAGTGGCACGTTTTGCTCCCATACGCCCCGGATCTAAAACCACGGCATCATATTTGATTTTTGCCCATTGCTGTTTTTCAAACTCATCCTCAAGATCGGCAACTGCAAATTTAGCGTTTTTAAGATTGTTTAACTCTGCATTCTTTTGCGCATCTTTAATCATTGATGACACGATATCAATGCCAAGGACTTCGGCTCCTTCTTTTGCCAAAGGCAAAGTAAAATTGCCAAGACCACAGAAAAGATCTAAAACTTTCATGTTGGGCTGCGGTTTTACCGCATCTAAAACCAGATTTATAAGATCTTTATTGACTTCTTTATTAACCTGCACAAAAGCTGTAGGTTTACAAATGATTTTACAATCAGAAGCGTTTATAAAAAGCTTATCAGCGTTATCCGTAAGTAAAACCTCACGAACTTGTTCACTTGAATCAATTTCATGTTGATAAGGAACACCGACGCTTATTACATAAGAATTATCTTTACCAAAAGAGCTAATAAGGTCTAAATCAATATCAGGAAGATTTTCAGTTACCCTTAAAAAGATACCCAATGCTCCATCTGAATCTATAAATTCTAGATGACCTAAATTACGCTTACCCTGAAGCTTGTTTAAAAGCTCAACAACTTTAGCTATTGCTTCATTTATTCTTTCACTTAAAACCTTACAGGTTGTAAGTGAAACTAATTTTTGCGATTTTCCTTCTCTAAAACCGACCGTAACTTTGCCATGATCGATACGAATCGCTAACCGACAAGCGCGGCGATAATTTAACGCATTGCTTGTTACAACAAAAGACGGAGTTTCATTAAGCAAAACTCCTGATTTTTTTAAAAGCTGATAAAGCCCTTTTACTTTATAGGACAAGAGCTCATCTTCTTTTACATAGGCTAAAGGGCAACCGCCGCAGCTTTCTTCAAGAGGACATTGAGGTTGTACTCTTTTATCTGATTTATAAATGTACTTAGTTACTTTTGCTTCACCAATTTTATCTTTGACTATGACAGGTGACACACGGGCTTTCTCACCTGGGATTAAATTAGAAATAAACCATGTTTTATTATCATTTTTAGCAACACCGCGCCCTTGCAAATCTAAATCTATGCATTCAACTTCAAAAGCTTTTTGCGTAACTGTTTTTGCTTTAGGTTTATAAAAAGTAACCATTTATTTATCCTTTGACTGTAAAAACGCCCGATAATAAGCACGACTTTTTATTTCTTTATTATTTAATAGCATTGATAAAGCTTTATTCGTAATTTTTTGCGCACATTTTAAAACATCAATGCTTAGATATTGCTTATTTAAAAGCATGATAAGCTTTTCGCCCGGAAAAACTTCAGAAAAATCCACAGATTCAGAGACTGATTCATAATCGGAAATTTTAATAAAACCGATATCAGGCAAAAAATGGTAAAACAAGCCAGACTGCAAAGCATTGCCTTCTTTATCTTCAAAACATATTCCGTAACCCAAAGAATCTAAAAGCGCAAATTCAAACTCACGTAATGCCTTATCTAATGCCTCTTTTTCATATATACCTTTTAAAGTTTCAAGGTAGGAGGCAAATAATTTAGGATCGGAATCCTTACTTTTATATAAATAATATAAAAGCTCATTTAAATATGATGCGCAGAAAACTTCAGGAACGGAAAAAGAAATAAGCTCGCCGCTTGGTTCAACATCATAAACTTGCCATAAATCAGATTTTCCCTGCTTAAATGACACGTTAAGAGGGAAAAACGGCTGCAGTAAATATTTAAAAGGAGAACGTCCCGTTTTTACTCTTTTTGCAATTGCCGAAACCCTGCCATGATTTAAAGTAAAAAACTCGACAAGTAAACTATGCTCTTGATATTCTCGCGAGTGAATCACAAAGGCAGGGCTTGGTGGCAATAAGGTCAACATCAGACCTATTTATCCTCAAAATCAGCGTAACCAAGACTCTTTAAAGCACGCTCGTCATCAGCCCATCCGGCTTTGACTTTAACAAAGAGATTTAAAAACACCTTACAGTCAAAAAGCTTTTCCATATCAATGCGGGCATCAGTACCTATTCTCTTGATACGTGAGCCACCAGCTCCGATAACCATTTTCTTTTGTCCTGCACGCTCAACTAAAATCACAGCACTGATTTTAATAAGATTATCTTCTTCTTTAAATTCTTCAATCTCAACTGTCGCACTATACGGAAGCTCATCTCCCATCTGACGCATCAGTTTCTCACGGATAAGCTCAGCTGCCATAAAGCGGGACGACCTGTCGGTAATGCTGTCCTCAGAAAAGCAATGTGGGCCTTCAGGCAAGGACTCAAACACAAGTTTTTTAAGATCGTCTAAATTAGTTGAACGTAAAGCTGAAACAGGAACAATTGCTTTAAAGTTTACTCTCTTACTTAAGCGTTCAATTAAAGGCAGCAGTGTTGTTTTATCATGTACTTTATCAATTTTGTTGATAACTAAAACCACTGGAACATTGGTATTTTCAATTTTTGAAAATACCATTTCATCATCATCCGTCCATAACGTGGCATCAACTACCAACAAGATAAGCTCAACATCACCAAGCGCACTTTCGGCTGCTCGATTCATTAAACGATTAATAGCTCTTTTTTCTTCTTTATGTAGTCCTGGGGTGTCAACAAATACCGCCTGATACTCACCTTGTGTATCAATACCCAAAACACGATTACGGGTGGTCTGCGGACGACGCGAGGTAATACTTACCTTCTGTCCTATAAGATGATTCATCAAGGTCGACTTTCCGACATTGGGTCGACCGATAAGAGCTACAAAACCGAATTTTGAGCTATTCACCATGAAGATAACCTTTTGAATACTTAAATTTTCAAATTAAAAATAATGTGAATTATAATAGCATATAGTGTTTTATACCTATCATATTAGTTAGTCGAAGAGAAAACAATGCTGCCTATTTTTCTTGTAAGTCTTGAACACCATCAAAATCGTCGTGATAAGGTTTTTGCCGGTTTACAAAAATACGGCATTAATGATGCTATTTGGTTTCCGGCCGTTAACGGCAACAAAGAAGATTTAAGTAAATTTAATATCGATCGCACCAAGCATCAAAGATTTTGGCATAACAGTATTTCCTGCTGTTCATATAACCGTGTTTATTCTAACGGTGAGTACGGCTGCGCTCTATCTCATTTACATCTTTATCAAAAAATCGTCGATGAAAATATCGCTGTTGCTTTAATTATTGAAGATGATGTAGTTCCGCTTAATGCAGATGTCGCTGCGTTTTTAGAACAAATAAAAGATGTTCAAGAAAAAACTGGATTTGAGATCCTCTTTTTAGATTATGAAGATAAACTCAATTCCTTTAGCAAAGAGACAATTTCTTTTGGCAACATTCAAGTAAAGAGGATCGGAATTCCCAACTGGGATTGGCTTTTTAATCGCCGCAAAAATGTTTACAGAACATCTGCATACATCATTACCAAAGAAGGAGCTAAAAAGCTTTTAGCTAAAGGATATCCGGTAAGAATGCCTGCTGATATTCTGTCAGGACTTATTGCCTACAATAAGCTTAACGCATGGAAAACTCTTCCCATTACATTCATCCCGACAGGAGAGCCGTCACAGCTTCAAAGATTCACCACTCTTCCTGAAAATCAAAAATCGTGGCTGAGAAAAAACCTAACCCTAAAAAATTTAAAACGGGTCTTAAAATCACTTTTTAGCAGTCAAAAAGTCTAACAAATGCTGTGCCGCAACTTGTTCGGCACGGCGTTTTGACGATCCTTTACCTGAGAACATCTCACTAACCCCTTCAACGCATACCTCAACGGTAAATACCTGATCGTTATCCGTTCCCGAGATATTTACTACTTTATACTGCGGCAACGGTTTATGCTGTGACTGAAGTAACTCTTGCAATGACGATTTCGGATCTTTTTGATTAATTTTAGGATTTATAGTCTTTAAACGGCTATGGAACCAGCTTAAAACGATTTGTCTTACCGTATCAAACTCTTCACCGCTGTCTAAATACATAGCGGCAATCACCGATTCAACAGCATCGGCAAGAAGCGAATCGCGACGCGCGCCTCCGGTTTTAAGTTCACCTGGGCCTAATCTCAAGCAATTGCCAAGACCAAACTCACGGGCAAGCTCAGCAAGAGTTGTTTCACGTACCAAAGATGAACGCATTCTGGTTAAATCGCCTTCAGGGTTATGCGGAAACATCTCATAAAGCTTTTTGGCTATTATCATACCTAAGATTGAGTCACCTAAAAACTCAAGTCTTTCATTGTGCACGGGACCAAAGCTTCTGTGCGTTAACGCCTGTTCAAGCAATGACAGATTCTGAAAAGAATAGCCTATGGTAATTTCCAATTGATGTAAGGCAAAGATATTTTTAGTTACTGCCATCTTTTACTCCTTAATCAATTCCGCCGATTCGGGAGAAACGAATTGAGCTTGGAATAAAGCTTGGCAATATATCATCAGGCCCGTTATTAAATTCAAAAGAAAGCCAAATGCCTATGGTTTTACCGATTAGATATTCTTCAGGCACAAATCCCCAGAAGCGACTGTCACGGCTATTGTCGCGGTTATCGCCCATCACAAAATAATGACCTTCAGGCACAATCCAAGAACCTAAGGTGGAGCCCGGCTGCCTATAGTAGTACTGTAAAAATTCAGGTGCACGGGGATTTATCATCGCCTCATGATTTACCTTGCCTAATTTTTCTTTAAATAAGACATAATTTTCCGCAAAGCCAAAACTCTCTTCGCTGTATGTTCCGATTTCTTCAACTTCAAGTCCTACAGGACTGTCACAGCTATCGGCAGTACAGGCTTTTCTTAGATAAATTTTCTTGTTGCGGTAAATTACTTCATCACCTGGTACTCCCACCACGCGCTTTATGTAGTCAACGTTAGTGTCCTCAGGGTATTTAAACACCACTACATCGCCGCGCTCAGGCTTTCCCGTCTCAATTAAAGTTTTATTGGTTAAAGGATCGCGTATACCGTAACTCCATTTAGTCACGGCGATAAAATCTCCTGACAAAAGAGTCGGCATCATCGAACCTGACGGAATGCGAAAAGGCTCAATGAAAAAGGAGCGGAATAAAAACACGAATAAAATGATGGGAAATAAAGAAGCTATCTGACCTAAAAGACCGGTAGGCTCCATCAGCTTTTTAAGCTCTTTTTTGTCAGCATCAGGCTTTGCCTTTAAAAAAGCTTCTTTATTTAACTTGCGCTTTGGCCGCAGCTTAAAAAGGTCATAGAAAAAAGCCACTCCCGTAACTATGGTAGCAATTAATAAAATCAATGCAAAGGTATTCAAGTTTTACTCCTTTCCGACTTTAAGGATGGCAAGGAAAGCTTCCTGTGGCACTTCTACGCGACCTAACTGCTTCATGCGCTTTTTACCTGCCTTCTGCTTTTCAAGAAGCTTGCGCTTACGAGTGATGTCACCGCCATAACATTTTGCCAACACGTCTTTTCTTAAAGCTTTAACCGTACAGCGGGCAATGATTTGACCGCCGATTGCCGCCTGAATGGCGATATCAAACATCTGACGGGGAATAAGCTCTTTCATCTTTTCAACTAAGGCGCGGCCGCGGGACTGCGCAATTGAGCGGTGCACGATAATGGCAAGAGCGTCAACACGTTCATTGGCAATAAGGATATCAACACGCACCAAATCACCGCGTTCAAAGCGTTTAAAACCGTAATCAAGCGAAGCGTAACCGCGGGATACGGATTTTAACCTGTCAAAGAAATCAAGCACAACCTCGGACATCGGCAGCTCATAAGTAAGCGCCACCTGATCGCCGTGATAAACCATTGAGGTCTGCACGCCGCGTTTTTCCTGACATAAGGTCATAACGGGACCGACATAGCCTGTCGGCATCAGCATGCGGCATTCGGCAATCGGCTCACGGATTTCTGAAATATTGCTAATAGGCGGCAATGCTGCCGGACTATCGATATGAATCGTTTCCCCTGAGGTTAAGAGAATTTCATAAACCACGGTAGGCGCCGTGGTAATAAGATTTAAATTATACTCACGCTCAAGACGCTCCTGGATGATTTCCATATGCAGCATGCCAAGGAAGCCGCATCTAAAGCCAAAGCCTAAGGCCTGTGAATTTTCAGGCTCAAAAAACAAGGAAGCATCATTTAAGGAAAGCTTGTCAAGCGCATCTCTAAAAGCGTTGTAGTCATCGGTGTCAACCGGGAACATTCCGGCATAAACCTGAGGTTTGGCCTTTTTAAATCCGGGCAATGGTGATTCAGCTGGATTTCGTGCATGAGTGATGGTATCGCCAACCGGTGCGCCGTGAATGGTTTTAATGCCGCAGACTACCCAACCTACCTCACCGCAGTTTAAGACATCGACGTCAACGCGCTTGGGAGTTGAAATACCAAGACGCTCCACGTCCCAGTTCTGTCCCGTGCTCATGACTTTAATTTTATCGCCTTTCTTTAAGGTGCCGTTTTTAACGCGCACCAAAGACACGACTCCTAAATAATCATCAAAGTATGAGTCAATGATTAAAGCCTGAAGCGGAGCGTTCGGATCGCCTTTAGGCGGAGGAACCATTGCAACCAAGCGTTCAAGAACATCAATAACGCCGACGCCGGTTTTAGCGCTGCAACGGCAGGCATCATGTGCTTCAATGCCGACGATATCTTCAATTTCATCAATTACTTTGTCAGGATCCGCTGCCGGCAAATCGATCTTATTTAATACGGGAATTACCTCTAAATTAAGATCGATAGCCTGATAGCAGTTGGCAAGAGTCTGCGCTTCAACACCCTGTCCTGCGTCAACTACAAGTAAAGCGCCTTCACAGGCAAAAAGCGAACGGGACACTTCGTATGAAAAGTCAACGTGCCCCGGGGTGTCGATGAAGTTTAATTCATAAACGTTGTTATCTTTTGCTTTATATTTTAAAGTCACCGCCTGAGCTTTAATCGTAATACCGCGCTCACGCTCAATATCCATCGAATCAAGAACCTGAGACTGCATTTCACGCTCTGTAAGTCCGCCGCATTCTTGGATAAAGCGATCGGACAGCGTGGATTTGCCATGATCGATATGGGCAATAATGGAAAAGTTACGAACGAAGCTCTGATTGTAAGCAGTTGACATAAAAAACCTTATAAATCGCGATCAGCTGAATTTTTTTATTTTAAATTTTAGAAATAATTTTACTATTTAAGCGCATTAGGCACGTCTGCCGCAGCGCAGCAAGATTTTATCAAATCATAAAGAAAAATAAGCGTTTTTCTATGAAAAAGCCATGCCTTTTTACGCTTATTTTTTCATTTTTACTTTTTAGCTCATGAGCGAGGCAATTCTGACAAAACCGATTCGGCAAAAAGTATCGGAATTTCACCGACTACAGCATACTCATAATCCCCTGAATTTTTCCTTAAGATACTTATCGTACCGTTGGTTAAAGCAGGAATAACTACCGAAGTCTTAGCATTTTTATAGACTCTAAAAGTCGTAAGCCCGTCTGAGAAAAGCTGATACGGAACCAACACTCCGTTATCTTCAATTTCACCTGTCTCAACGAGCTTATATTCTTTGGGAATATTAAGCTCAGGCCAAATTTTGGTAAAAGCGTTTGTACCTTCCTTATTATCCGCAGAATTGTGTCCGTTTAAATTATCAAAAACGCTTAAATCAAGATTTAAGCCGTCAACGGGGCTTACAGAATTTACGGTGATTTTTGAAATTATGCCTGAATTTGGCGATAAGACCGCAAGCTCTACCGGCATCGCGCTGACATCATCTTTAGCAATTAAATAGCCGTAGCGGTATGAATCTTTAGGTGCAAGGCGAATTAAGCTTACCCTTTGACCTGCAACACGCGTTCTTCCGGTCAACACGCAAGAAAAACCGTTTAACTTGGTGTCAGGATTAAAAAGCCTGTCCCAAATTAAAGTCTGATGCCAGGTGAGAGGCCCTGCATATTCCTTATCTTGATTAAAATCAAAACCGACATCGCCTTTTAAGGCATAGCCGCGAATTTCACCATTGAGGTTTTCCCAATAGGAAATGCTTTTATTGTCCTTATAAATATGCAGCAAACGGTGCAATGTCATGCCGGAACTGTTTGACACGCTTACCGTCATTTGATTTTCAGCTTTTAAATAACTGCCGCGCAATTCATTAAAAGCATTAAAGCATTTATCCTCTTCCGTCTCGGCAAAAACATTTGAGGCACAGAAAAAAGTAAGGAGCATTAAAGCTCCTTTTACTAAAAAACGTTTAATCATAGATTTAAGCAACCGTTATTTTAAAGCGGTATTAAGCACATAGCCTTTTACATATGAATTGACGCGCTCTATTTCTTTTTGACGCAACTCTTCAAGCTGCTTAGCGCTTAACTGTCTATGCTCTACTGCAGATACATTCTCACGAGGCACCTGATTCATATGAATGACAGCTTCATGATCGTCACTTTGGAAGCTTGCAAGATTCAAACCGCCGACAGCTCCCATGGTATTGGTAGATGCAGGCTCAATTACGCCTGACATTTCACCGGCGCTGTATGTTTGCCAGCCGACAATGGTAACCATGGCAACGGACGCTGCAACGGCAATTTGAGTAAAGTATAAAGAAACTTTCTTAAAGAAAGCAGGAACCTTAAAGTTTGAAGTATCGGGGGATTCTTTAGGCTGCTCTTCGAGTACTGCCTCTTCCTTAACATCATCAGCAATTGCCGCCATTACATTATCGGCAATTGACATATCGACTTTTTCAGGAAGTTCATCACGTAAAGCGCTGCCGATTAAAGACCAATTCTCAAGATGAGATTTCATTTCCTCATTGTTAAGATTAAGCTCCTTGGTAAATTCTTCTCCGTCATAAACCTCGGAAAGCTTTTCTAAATCGACTGTATTACGCTTAGCGTCTGTCATATAAATTCTCCTCAGTTGCCTGAGATTTTCGCCATCTGTTCCTCAATGAACTGTCTGGCTCTAAAAATTCGGGATCGAACCGTGCCGATCGGAGTTTTCATGATTTCGGCAATCTCATCATAAGACTTGCCTTCTATTTCCCTAAGCATAATTGCCTGCTTAAGGTCGCTCGGCAGTTCGTTTAAAGCTTTAAAAATTACTCTTTTAAGCTCATCCGACTCGATAAGTCGGTCAGGAGATTCATTGGAGGTTAAAACTCCTTGAGTGTCTTGAGATTCAAATTCAGGTGCATCGACGTCTACAGCGTAGCGATGCTTTGAGTTGCTCTCAAGAAAGCTCTTTGCCGTGTTGACCGTAATACGGTAAATCCACGTATAAAAAGAGCACTCTCCTCTAAAACTGCCTATTGCTCTGTATGCTTTAATAAAAGCTTCCTGAGCTATATCGCTGGCGTCTGCCTGATTATTCGTAAACTTTAAAGCGACGTCGCGAATTTTGTGCTGATACTTGATAACCAACAGGTTATAAGCCTGGGAATTGCCTTTTTGGACTTGTTCAACGATTAGAGCATCGTTTTGCGCTTTGTCGTTAAACATCTGATTTTCCATCAATCCAATTCCTACACACTATTTAAGACTGGGAGAATTAAAAAAAGTTTCAAAAAATTTTTCAAAGTATACAAAAATTTATCAAGAGAGGGAAAGAAAAGTCTAAAACATATAATAAGAAGAACCTCCGCATACGCAGAGAAAACATCGTTTTGATAAGCACGGACACTTTTATCAGGGAAACACCTCCGCGTATGCGGAGAAAACTCTTTAAGAGCATCTTTTTTTAATCGGTTAAACAAATTAGAAAATTCATCTTTTTCAATAAGATTTAATTCGTATAATCTACGTAAAATTACTAAAGAGCTCACATGAAATTTAAAAACTAAACTAACAATCAAGTCATACAAACTGAGCTTATAATTTTGCTCATAAAGTAATTTCAACTTATCTTCGGGTACAAGAAAATTTGCAGCAACGGCATTACACTACTTTTCAATTTGACTGCTTACAAATATGTCTTCCATAGCTTCATTTGAAATGCCGCTTTCACCCAACATAATATGAGCCAATTCATGAATCATCGTAAAAATCTGTGCAGAAACGCTATCGGAAGAATTTATAAAAATAAGCGGCGCATACGGATCGGATAAAGCAAATCCGCGAAATTCATTTATATCTAATGGCCTAGTATTGTTATTTCCTACCGTAGAACTAATAAAAACAAGCACTCCGGCCTGTTCAATTACTGCTCTTAAATATCTGCGGTAATCATCTGCCTTAGATAAATCTTTCTCTTTATAATTCAAATAAATTTTTAATTTTTCAGCTGCATCTTTGGGATCTTCATCTAAATTACTTTTATTTACTAAAGAACATTTTTCCAGATCGTTTTCCTCAGCGTATTCAGTAAACCAATCCTGCTGAAGCTGACATTGATTAATAACATTCCTTAAATTCAAGCTTATCTTTTTAGCAACTTTATTATTTAATGTTCTAAAATCTTTTATAGGCAAAGACTCTTCAAAAGGCTCATTCAAAAATAAAAAACCTAGCGGAATATGAACATGATTAGCTATTTCTGTAGCTTGCTTCATGGTTAATTTAATATCTAAATCGCTTATTCTATTTTTATATCCCGGATACTTTACAAAAAGTTCGGACAAAGAAAGACCTGCCCTTTTATAGGCCCACTCAAGCACGTTCAGCTTTATCGGCAAATAAACGGTCATATTATGGTCTCTCTCTAAAACTCCTCTATAAAAAATTTACACCTTATATCAAAATTGTTTATTAAAAATCTAATTTTAGGTTCTCAATATTACGAAAAAATAAACACAAAAAATCTTTCAACGAAAAATGTTGCAAATTATAAAATTAAGCTTATCCGCATAGAAATAACTATTTGTAAAATTTAAGAAAAATTGAAATGTTGCATAAATGTTGTATCAATAACTTGATTTTCAGCAATAAAAATTTAACTCCAAGACTTTCAGGCAAATACTTCAATTTCATTTTTACATTGGAACGTCAAGTTAATAATGTTTTTTATTTAAAAATGCCTACCCATCAACATCAAAAGACACGACAAAATTAATGCCGCAAAATAAATACCTGCAATAAAGTAGCCGTATGACATGATCTTCTTACGTTTTATCGGATCTTTTACAATCACGTATCCCCAAAAAGCACACACGCAAATACCGCCCATAGCGATATAAAACAACACATTGGTAACGAAACTAAAAAGAGACTGTGCCATTTACTTTTCCAATGAATTTAATAACTAAGACTTTCTTTTTAAATTTTACAATGTAACCCACATTGAGCAGTAATTTTTAGGATTATTTAATCCTATCGGTTACCGCTTGATAATTTAGCATGTGCACAATTGTTCAATCTTTGCAAGATGTTTTTATTGAAATTGTATGATAAAGATCACCGTCATTAATACTTATCTCTAAAATATGATGATTTGATCAAATTTTCTCTCTACCGGTGGTTTCAGCATTGTTTTTAAGGCAAATTATCCTTGAATAACAAAGGAGTTTTGCATGACTGTCCGCCGTCCTCACCGCAGAGTAGATTTAACCTCAGATATCCGCTTCAACGGTAATAACCTTGATGCCGCCGCTTTGTTCGGCAGCCGATGTGCAGTCACTTCTCAATCTCTCGACTCCACCGGCTTGGTTGCGGGCATGTTCGATTATTTAGGTCTTGAAGAGCTTATTGATACATATATCGGCAAAGCAGGCTCACACGTTAAAGTAAATTGCGGAGCCGTTACCAAGGCGTTGGTGATGCAGCTGTTAAACGTACCGTATCAAACCTTGCTCGGCACTGTGGAATTCTATAAGCGTCGTCCCTTATGTGCATTACTCAATCAGGACATTATGCCTGAAGATTTAAACCGGCATGTGTTAAGCCGTTATTTGGATGAAGTGTATGAGCTTGGGGCGGAGAAATTGTTTGTACTGTGTGCCCGAAAGGCGGCACGCAAACTTGATTTGAAAATAAGCAAAGCGCACATTGATTCAACCTCCTTTCACTATGACGGCAGTGAAAAAGATGAGGAAGAATGCAGTTTGCGTATTGCTGCGGGATATTCCCGTGACCACAGACCGGATTTGCCGCAGGTTATTTCCTTAATGATAAGTGACGGCGGCAGCAAACTGCCCTTATATCAAAGAGCGGTAAGCGGCAATACTCATGACAACAAATCATTTTGGGAAACGCTGACGCAGGCATGGCCGTTAATCATAGAGCAGTTTAAAGACTTGAAATATCTTGTCGGCGACAGTGCATTATATTCGGAAGAAAACTTCATCAAAGCCTATGAGAACAACATCAAAATCGTTACCCGGGTACCTGACGGCACTAATCTTGCCAAAAAGTGCTTTGCTCAAGCATTAAACGCAGCCGGAGCAATGACGGACATCAATCCTGAAGTTCCTGACGGAGTTAAATGCATGTGGTGTGAAGACGCCGTAGTCGGAGGACAAAACATCAGGCTTTTGCTTATCGACAACCGCAATCTTAAAGAGCAAAAGACCGCCGCGGTACAACGCAGGGCACAAAAAGAATACGAAAAGCTGACGCAAAAACTTAAGAAACTGTCCACTGACCCGTGTCAATGCCGTAAAGACGCGGAAAAAGCCGTAGAGAAACTGCTTAAAAGCTGCAAATTATGCGTCCTATCCGGCATCGGATACGAAGAGGTATACAAACATACCTCCCGCGGACGCCCCCATAAAGGAGAGCCGGCTCCGACCGTACTGGCCTGTGTAAAGGTTACGGGGAAGGTAATGATAAATGAAAATGCGGTAAAAGCAGCAATCGCTCAGGAAACCTTATACCTGATTGCCACCAATGATACTAAGCGGGAATGGACGCCTGCCGAATTGCTCGGCACCTATAAACGACAAAGCGTTATTGAGAGGCATTGGCGTCTGCTTAAAGATCCGACGCTGTTTCTCGATGCTCTTTACCTTAAGACACCGCACCGCATTACGGCTCTGCTGTGGGTGATGTCTACAGCGTTATTGGTTTATTCATGCCTTGAATACCGGGTACGCATGGTAATGGCATCCAAGCAGTTGACCATCCTCGATCCTGAACATAAAAAAGAACAGAATCAGCCGACGCTTAAGCGTTTATTTAAATATATGGAGAACAACAATCTGAGTCTTAATTATGTTGCCCTTACCGGCAGGCTGCATGTATCGGGATTGACGCAGCCTTTGATGCAGCTTTTGGCGGCTTTGGGGATTGAGACAGCGAAATATTACAGTCCGCTGCAATATGAGCCTTATCTTGATCCGGACTCCGGGCAGGATTTTTAAAAACTAATCTGATGGCTATAATAAAAAAATATTAATAGAAATTACTGCTCAATGTGGGATGTAAGGCTTTTGCTTTCACCAAAACTTTAAATTAATCGCGCTTTTAACTATAAAGCTTTACTATTCCTGCACATCGCCGTCAAAACTGTCAAGCGAAATATCAGGAAGCTCTTCTTTATAGTAAGGGGCATTTAATACCGCATTAGTCTGCATGATGGCGGCAACGCCCTTTACCATATAAGCTCGCCATGCCGGAATTTTATGCGTATCCACAAGAGATTTTAAATATTTATCAAGCTCATCATAATAAATCTGCCATTTGTCACTTAAAGCTTTAAGCACCAACGCGTCATCTTTCGATACCGCGTCAATTGCGGCCAAGCGGTTATTAAGCTCCAGTTGATAGGTGTTATATAAGCTTCTTTCTTCAAACGAACAGATATCCTGATCGCGGCTTGAAATGCAGTCACGCAGCAAAAAGTAATCACCAAAACCATAAATTTTATATGCTGACAGCATCGGCAGGCTTAATCCCGTAAGCAGGTGATCGCCCACTGCGTCATCCACGCTTTCGGAGTAAAAAATGGATTTCTGCCAATCTTTGGCATAGTCATCCCATTTTTCTCTTAATAAATGATACTCATCATTAATTAAATCGCTTTGTTTTAAAGTTTGGCGTATCGCGTCCACGCATTCATTTGATGCATAGAAAAACTCATCACCGCGCACGCCGTCAAAATAAGCGCATTTTTTCTCAAGCGCATCATCCGTGCTGTACTTATTATCCGTACCCTGCACGAACATTTGATCTTGCTTTAATTCAATCGGCTGCGGCTTGCCGGCGAGTATCCACAGTCTTAACAACATGCTGCGGTATAAAAGCGGACGCAATGCCTGCGCTTCTTTAATTAAAGGCAAGGACACGCTTAAATCACGATAAAAATTACGCCACTCGGATATTGCCTTTTCAATAAGCTTGTCAACGTTATCGTCACTTGAACGCAACAATACCGACATATACTTTAAAGTCTCGACGTCATAACGTGAATCGGTGTTATATAAAAGCGTCGTCGGATCTTCCTCAAGATCCAAAACCGCGAAATAGCTTGCAGGATAATTGGTAAGCTTGCGCGATCCTAATATCGAGTAAAGCGCCAAATACCAATCATAATCATCAACCTCAGATGCAATCTCAGACTCAACCTTAGGCTTTTGCGGATCTTCTTTGGTCTTTAAAGCGCTTAAAGCCTCATTCCAGGTACTGCGATATTTAGCATATGACGAATCCTTACCGTGAAAGAGCTTATCCAAAAAAGAAAGAGGCTCAAAACCGATAGCCGCAAAACGTAAATCAAGCGCCTGCTTGCACTTATCGCTTAAATTAAAGCTATAGGCTTTATCGCTGCCGCGCGTACAGACATCATCAAGCTTACTTACCGAATCATCAATAAAACCGCTTCTTGGCCATAAAATCGCAGAAACAAGCGGCGACTCACACTTAAAATCTTCATTGACGCAAAGGTACCCGCACTCGGCGGCTATCTGCTTAATCGTTACGTCCGCTCCGTACACCGGAATATTTAAAACCTGCGGAATTCCCAAAAACTCGGCATCGTCCTTTTCAAATTCAATAGATAAGTCAGGAGCATCCGGCAAGTTCACGAATACGGAAGGGTCAAGCTGAAAATCAAGGGTATTGCCGTTTAACTCGGCAAAAGCCTGCGTGGTGTCGCCTGCTGACGATACTTTTACTTTAAAAAAGGCGGAATATTCTAAAGGTTCGGGGAAAATTAGGGAAAAACGATAATTAATCGGCTCGTTTCTTGCGCACAGCACAATCTGCAGCTGAATTTTCTCGGGAGTGTTGATAAAAGCGGCAATTTCCGAGGTGCCGTCATCATAGTCGATTCTGCCTGCTTCCCATGACTCCACAGCCACCGCGACAGGAGCTATCAGCATGAAAAGAAACAGAAAAATTAATTTCATAAGTTATAAATAATCCAATAAATTTGCCCCCATATATTAATGCTTTTTTTAACTTTTGCTCAAAGAAAATTAAAATTGTCCAAAAAAGATCGTAAAAGCCGGCACGAGGCCGGCTTTTTTATAAACTTCAGGATCTTATTAACCGCCGAAGTTATCAAAGAGGATGTTTTCGTCTTCAACACCCAAGGAGTGGAGCATATCCACAGCAGACTTGGTCATCATCGGAGGACCGCACATGTAGAACTCGCAATCTTCAGGATTCTTATGATTCTTCAGATACTGTTCATACAAGACGTTGGCGATGAAGCCGGTGAGGCCGGTCCAATGATCTTCAGGGAGAGGATCTGACAAAGCCAAGTGCCAAGTGAAGTTAGGATGCTCTTTTGCAAGCTGGTTGAACTCGTCAACATAGAAAGCTTCTCTTAAGGAACGGGCACCGTACCAGAAAGAGATGCGACGCTTGCTGTTTAAGCGCTTCAACTGATCGAAAATGTGTGAACGCATCGGGGCCATACCGGCACCGCCGCCGATGAATACCATTTCATTGTCGGTCTCACGAGCAAAGAACTCGCCGAACGGACCTGAAATAGTAACCTTATCACCGGGCTTCAAGCTCCAAATATAGGAGGACATGATCCCAGGAGGGATTTCCTTAAGCTGGCGAAGCGGAGGAGTTGCGATACGGACGTTGAGCATAATAAGGCCTTTCTCACCGGGATAGTTGGCCATGGAGTATGCACGGGTGGTCGGCTCGTCAACTTTTGACACGAGGTCAAACAGATGGAAGTGTTCCCAGTCCTTACGATACTGCTCAGGGATATCATAATCCTTGTAGTAAACGGTATGGGCAGGGGCTTCAATCTGGATGTAGCCGCCGGCGCGGAACGGAACTTCCTCGCCTTCAGGGATGCGCAAGCGCAGCTCTTTAATGAAGGTAGCAACGTTTTCATTGGAAATAACGGTGCATTCCCATTTCTTAACGCCGAATACTTCAGCAGGCAACTCGATTTCGCAATCGTTCTTGACGGTTACCTGGCAGGCAAGACGCCAGCCTTCACGGATCTGACGCTTGGTGAAGTGTGCGTACTCAATCGGCAGAACGTCGCCGCCGCCTTTAACGACTTTAACCTTGCACTGACCGCAAGCACCGCGGCCGCCGCAGGCTGAAGAAACGAACACGCCCTTATCGGACAAATCGTTTAACAGCTTGTTGCCGGCAGGGCAAGTCAATGCCAACTTCGGATCGCCGTTAACACCGATGGTGACGTCACCTTCCTGCACTAAGAAGCGTTTAGCTGCAAGAATCAAACCTACCAGCACTGCAATGATGACAACGAACATCACAACGCCGGACACAATTGTAAACATGTTACCTCCTTAGAGCTGAATGCCTGAGAAGGACATGAAGCCTAAGGCCATCAGTCCTGCGGTTATGAAAGTCAGGCCGATGCCGCGCAGACCAGCCGGAGTATCGGAGTACTTTAATTTCTCACGAATAGCGGCAAGCAATGCGATGGCTAATGCCCAAGAGAGACCTGAACCTAAACCGTAGACGACGGATTCGGCGAAGTTGTACTCACGGAGAACCATGAAGGACACACCGGCGAAGATAACGCAGTTTACGGTAATGAGCGGTAAGAAAATACCCAAGGCGCTATAGAGGCTCGGTACGAATTTATCAAGGAACATTTCCAAGATCTGTACGATAGCTGCAATAACGCCGATCCAGGTAATAAAGCTCAAGAACGAGAGGTCAAGGCCCTGAATCAAGGCATCAGGCTTTAACACGTAGGTATTGATGAGGTTGTTGGCAGGAACGGCCAAAATCTGCACCATAACTACGGCAAGGCCCAAACCTACGGAAGTGGTAACTTTCTTTGAAACTGCAAGGAAAGTACACATACCGAGGAAGAAGGACAAAGCCATGTTCTCGATAAAAATACTCTTAACAAAGAGGGAAAGATAATGTTCTAACATTATTAGTAATCCTCCTTATGAGTATCGTATTCGGCAGGCTCGATAAGTTCCTTACGATAGCTCTTGACGGCCCAAATCAAAAGACCGACCAAGAAGAAGCCGCAAGGAGGCATTACGAGGAGACCGCACGGAACATACCAGCCACCGTTGTTAACGGTTTCCATGATGGTGATGCCGAACCAGGATCCGGCGCCGAAGATTTCACGGAAAGTAGCGATAATGCAGAGCACGACCATGTAGCCGATACCGTTGCCCAAGCCGTCAAAGAATGACTGAACGGGCGGATACTTCAAAGCAAAGCCTTCGGTACGACCCATAACGATACAGTTAGTGATGATCAAACCGACATATACGGACAATTGCTTTGACAGATCGTAGGCAAATGCTCTTAAGATCTGGTCAACGACGATAACCAAGGAAGCGATAATGGTCATCTGAGCGATGATTCGCACGCTGCTTGGAATGTAATTACGAGTAAGGGATACCGCGTAGTTTGACAAAGCGGTAACCGCCGTTACGGAAATACCCATAACGAACGCTGTTTTCATGCTTGAGGTAACAGCAAGAGTGGAGCAGATACCCAGAATCTGAATCATCACCGGGTTATTGGTGATAAGAGGCTCTAGGAAAGCTTCTCTCCAAGTAGGGACCTTTACATCACTCATTTAAGGATCTCCCCCTTGCGAAGGTTGTCAAGAAACGGCTTATATGCATCGCCGAACCAGTAATGAACGGCATTATTAACGCCATTTGAAGTCAAAGTAGCGCCTGATAATGCGTCAACGTCAAAGTCCTTACCGGGACCTTCACGATCCGGGACTTTGGTAATGTTCAAAGCGTATTCACCGTCGGCGTTTTCAAGCTTCTTACCCTGCCAAATGGCCTGCCAGCGCGGGTTGTCGATTTCACCGCCCAAGCCCGGGGTTTCACCGTGGCTGTAGAAGACGATGCCTTCAACGGTGTTGGCGTCAGTTGACAAAGCTAAGTAGCCGTATGCGGTACTCCACAATGCCTGACCGTAGAACGGGAGGATAATGCGGGTCGGAGTGCCGTTATCATCTTTAGCGATGTAAATCGGCATCAACTTGGCGCGTGAACGGATTTTAGCGATATCTTTATCAGCCGGAATGGCTTCGGAAGCACCAGCCTGCTTTGCTGCTGAAGCGAAATTGTAGCCGTCAGCCTGAGCCTGCATCTCAGGAACGATATTTCCTGAAGCGACGTCAAGCATTCTTGCCTCAATATGCTTTGCATAAGTGTCGGCAACGGTGGTTTCCACGTTGTAGCCGGAAACTTTCAAAATGTTGACCTGACGGTCATTGGCGATTGCAGCCTGCTGGAACGGTCCTAAAGCAACTACCGCACTTGATACCAAGACGGAGCAGACCAAGCAGAATGCAATGATGATGACGAAAGTTCCGACAGCAGAATCTTTATTCAGCTTAAGCACGGCTAACTCTCCTCTTCTTAATATTGCGCAGAGTTGCTAAGTAGTCGAACATCGGTGCGCAGCAGTTGGCGAACAAGATGGCGAGCATCATGCCTTCCGGATATGCCGGGTTAACGACACGAATCAAAATTACCATCACGCCGATCAGAATACCGAAAGCCCATTTGCCGCTGTTGGTAAAGGAGCTTGAGACAGGATCGGTAGCCATGAAGACCAAGCCGAAGGCAAAGCCGCCCAAAACGAGATGCCACATGAAGTTCATGGAGAACATCGGGTTGGTGTCGGAGCCGATGGCGTTAAACATGGTAGAGCACAGGAAAGCACCGATCAAAACGCCGAGCATGATGCGGGCGGATGCGATGCCGGTAACCAGGATGATTACGGCGCCTACCAAAATCATTAAGGTTGAACCTTCACCGATACAGCCGGGGATGTTACCTAAGAATGCGTCCATCCAGGTGATCTTCTCACCGGCGAAGTTGACTAAAGCGTCAACGCCGCCTTCCTGCCACTGGGCAAGAGGAGTTGCACCCGAGAAGCCGTCAACCGGAACCCAGCAGTTGGTACCTGAAATGCTTGCAGGATATGCAAAGAACAAGAAGGCACGACCTGCCAAAGCAGGGTTCATGAAGTTGCGGCCGGTACCGCCGAACAATTCTTTAGCGATAACGACGCCGAAGGAAATACCTAAGGCTGCCTGCCATAAAGGAATTGACGGAGGAACGATGAGGGCAAACAAGATAGAGGTTACGAAGAAGCCTTCGTTAACTTCATGCTTACGGACGATGCAGAACAGAACTTCCCAGAAACCGCCGACGGCAAAGACGACGATGTAAATAGGAAGGAAGTGGACTGCGCCGATTAACATCTTGCTGTAGAAGCCGGCATCAGCACCGAGCGATCCGCCTAACATCTGCACTAAAGCATAGTGATAGTCATAGCTAAAGAGCTTGTAGGAAGCGGATGCGATATCGGCGGCATTAGGCAATGAAGCGATAGCGCCGATGGTCTGGTTGCCTACGTTATACCAGCCCCATAACATGGCCGGGAGAACGGCAAACCATACGATGATCATGATGCGCTTCAAATCAACGAAGTCGCGGACATGAGTTGAACCGGTGGTTACCTTGCCCGGGGTGAATAAGAAGGTAAAAGTGCCTTCGTAGAGAGGATACAGCTTCTCAAGGACGCCGCCCTTCTCAAACATAGGCGCAAATTTTTTCATTATCTCTAACAACACGGCTTAACCCTCCAGCTCGATCTTAGTCAAGCTTCTGCGGAGCAAAGGACCGTAATCGGTCTTGCCAGGACATGCGTAAGTGCACAAAGCCAAGTCTTCTTCGGCAAGCTCTAACAAGCCAAGGAGCTTTGCCTGATCAACGTCGTTGATTTCAATGGCACGCAGCAGCATGGTAGGTTCCATATCAAACGGGAATACCTTCTCGTACTGTCCGATAGGAACCATCGGGCGCGGACCGCCGTTTAAAGCGGTATTGAAGGTATAAGCGGCCGGTTTGAAGAAAGCCGAAGCGAATGCACGGGATACAGAATGACGGTTAAAGCCCGGACCCATCCAGCCGAGGAACTCATTCATGGTGCCCTCTTCGATAAGGGAAACCTGAAGATGATAACGGCCTAAATATGCAAACGGACCTACTGCCTTATTGCCCCACAGTACGCTGCCTGCGATAACGCGGACGCCGTGAGGGGCGTTGGCGATTTCGCCTGCGGTCAGCTCGCTTACTGAAGCACCCTGGTAGGTAGATACCAGACGCGGGTTATTGGCGCAGGGACCTGCAACGGAAATGACGCGCTTACCGTAGTACTGACCTTCGGTAAACAAATGACCGATTGCGATTACATCCTGATAGCCGATGTGCCAAACGGTCTTGGTATCGGAAACAGGATCAAGGAAATGAATGTGAGTTCCCGGCAAACCTGCAGGATGCGGACCGGTGAAAACTTCTTCGCTTACGTTATTTGCGGTGCAGGAAGGTAAAGAACCTTCGGCTTTGCAGACGTATACCTTGAAATCGCCTAAACGGCTTAACACCTTAAGGCCATTGAGGAAAGCTTCGGGATCGGCGCTAATTACCACTTTCGGATCGGCGGCAAGCGGATTAGTGTCCATTGCCGTGACGAATAATGAGTGCGGTAAAGTATTGACGGCAGGGATCTTGTCAAACGGACGGGCACGGAAAGCTGTCCACATGCCGGACTCGACGAGCTCATCAATGACTTCTTTTGAAGTCAGATCCATTAATTTGTCGGCCGGGGTCTTCTTAAACTCAACGCTCTTGCCGTTCGGATCAATTTCAATTACAACTGACTGCAGGACACGTCTCTCACCGCGATTTACGGCTACAACCTTTCCCGCAACCGGAGCGGTAAAACGTGCTCCGGGATTTTTCTTATCCTCGAAAAGAACCTGTCCTTTTTTGACGACGTCGCCTGTTTCAATCGCCATGGAAGGTCTCAAGCCGGGATGATCACACACGCCTAAGATACCGACGTGAGTTACCGCTGGAGACTCTCCTATAGATTGCAGAGGCTGGCCGCCGATCGGCAGGTCCAATCCTTTTTTGATGTTAATCATAGGCGGTTCCAATCCTAAACTTCTGGGAGAAAACAACTACTCCACTGCAAATCCTCTTAAATTGAGCGGTATTTTTATTGGTAATAAAAGCCAAACTCAAATAAGCAGACTTAATCGGATAAATTTTATCATAAATATGAAAAAGTAATTTACGAAAATTACGCGCTTTTGTACTGCGTCAACATTTTGCAAAAAATTTGTTCTATCTATTAAAAATTTTTAAAAAGCGTCTTGACTGATGCAAATTCATCATTTTGCATGTTTAAAGAATGGAAAAACGCGCCCTACTCAAAGACCGACCCTTTACCGTTCCACGGCGCGACCTTAAATAAAAGAAGCATTCCGGGGATGGCAAGCAGCGTACATAAAATAAAGAAATTTTCCCAGCCAAGCCCCTCGACCAAAAATCCCGTCGCGGCATTGCAGAAAGTACGAGGAACCGCAGAAAAGGAAGTTAAAAGCGCAAATTGCGTTGCAGTATAAGCTGGATTGGTTTCACGCGCGATAAAGGACACGAAAGCCGCGGTACCAAGTCCCGTACCTAAGGCTTCAGCACCGATCACCAGGGCTAAAAGCCACACTCCGGCTTTGCCTTCGCCGCCTGCGTGCGCAAGCCACACGAAACCTAAAATCGTCACCATCTGCGCAATACCGAAAAGCCACAGCGCCTTGTTGATGCCGATTTTAAGCATGATGACGCCGCCCAGCAGTCCGCCTGCCACCATTGACCATAAGCCTGCGTTCTTGGCGACGATGCCGATTGTCGTGAGATTAAATCCCATATCCATATAAAACGGCGTGGCAAGCGCCGTTGCCATCGAATCGCCGATTTTATATAAAAAGACAAAGGCTACGGTTAAAAGAGCGGCAAAAACACCGCGCCTTTTTAAAAACTCGGAAAAAGGCTCGACCACGGCCTGCTTTAAAGTGCGCGGCGTATGTGCAACCTTAGGCTCTTTTAAAAAGACGCTTAGAATAAAGCCCGGCAGCAAAGCGCAGCCTGTTATGGTAAAAACCGCGTGCCAGGGCAGGATATCGGCTAAAATCAGCGACAAACCGCCCGGGACTAAACTTGAAATGCGATAGGCGTTAACAAAAAGCGAGTTGCCAAGGCCAAGCTCGTTATCAGGCAAGATTTCGCGCCGATATGCGTCAATGACTATATCCTGACTTGCCGAAGCAAAAGCGACCAAAAGCGCAAAAAAAGATACCAAAGCCATCGAGTGCTGCGGCTTTAAAAAGCCTAATGAGCTGATTAACACGATAAGAGCAAGCTGCGTAACAAGCATCCAGCCGCGCCTTCTGCCTAAATTAAACAGAGTAAAACGATCTAAAAAAGGCGCCCACAAAAATTTCCAGGTATAAGGGATCATGATAAGCGACATGATCCCGATGATTTTCAGATCAATTCCTTCTTTGCGCAGCCAGGCCGACATCAGATTCAACAGGACAAAAAGCGGCAAACCGGATGAAAATCCGGTTATAAGACAAATGCCCATGTTTTTGGAAAAGATTTGCGCGGCAAGCGTCGGCTTGTTTTCTTTACCTGCCGCTTCTTGTGAGACCATATCAGTCGCGGAAATTGTTGTACTGCAGCGGCTGGGAAAGTTCGGCCCCGCGCACTAACGCAATAACCGCCTGCAAATCGTCGCGCTTTTTACCGCTTACTCTTACGGTATCGTCATTGATTTTCGCGTCAACTTTAATTTTGGAATCTTTTATAAGCTTGATAATCTTTTTGCCCAGATCTTTATCAATGCCTTCTTTAAATTTCACGGTCTGAATCGATTTTTTGCCAGAACGGGTAATTTCCCCGAATTCAGCTGCCGTAGCTTCGATATTGCGCTTAACGAGCTTGCCGCGCAAAATGTCATCCATCTGCTGCACCTGAAATTCTTCGTCAGCCTCGACCTTAACCGTAAGCTCCTGCTTGTTTAAAGTAAATGCCGCCTCAACGCCGCGAAAATCATAGCGGCTTTGCAGTTCACGATTGGCATTATCCACGGCGTTTTGCAGTTCATCTTTTTTAATTTCCGAAACAATGTCAAATGACGGCATATTTACTTACTCCTTAAGAAAAGCTGCCAAAGTTTCATCAAGACCTGAAACGTCAAGCTTCAGATCATGCATGATTTCTTTACGGGTTCCTTCCATGATATAGCGATCAGGAAGTCCCAAATTTAAAACTTTAATCTGCCTGTCGCAGCGCTCACGCTGCACGAAAGAGGCAATCTCCTCACCGATGCCGCCCTTTACCACACCGTCCTCAACAGTAACGATGCGCTCATGAGTTTTCATCAGCTCTTTAACCAAAGCCTCATCCCAAGGCTTTATAAAACGCATGTCAACAAGGGTATAGCCTTTGGTTTTAGCGTATTCAAGATAATCCTGCGAGAAAGCGCCAAAGCACAGCAATACGGTTTTAGCACCTTCACATAAGATTCTGCCCTTGCCAAGCTCTACGGTATCATCAAGCGTTATACCGTCAAGATCGCCGGCGCCTTCAGTACGCGGATAACGCACCGCACAGGGCTTGCCGAGCTTAAATCCGGTGTTTAGCATCTTATAAAGTTCATCACGCGATGACGGCGCCATGATAATAAGATTGGGAATTGCCTTTAACGCCGCGATATCAAAAGCACCGTGATGAGTAGGACCGTCAGGACCTACTACGCCCGCTCTGTCAATGGCGAGCATAATCGGCAGATCCTGCAAAGCCAAATCATGGAACACGCTGTCATAAGCGCGCTGCAGGAATGTTGAGTAAATCGCGACCACAGGGCGCATTCCTCCTGCGGCAAGTCCCGAGGCAAAAACAAGAGAATGTTCTTCGGCAATAGCCACGTCAAAAAAGCGCTCTGGGTATCTTTTGGCAAACTCATCAAGCGCCGATCCGATACGCATGGCGGGAGTAATGCCGACCAACTTGTCGTTTTGTGCCGCCTTATCGCACATCCAGCGGCCGAAAACCGCGGAAAAAGAGCGATCGGAAGGAAAAGGAGTCGGATGAACGCCTTCAGCGGGGTCAAAGCGCGGGACTCCGTGATAGCAAATCGGATCTTTTTCAGCAGGAGGATAGCCTTTTCCTTTGCAGGTAACGACATGCAGGAACTGCAAACCGCCTATTTCCTTGACGTTCTGCAGGATCTGCACCAAACCTCTGACATCATGGCCGTCCACGGGTCCTATATAATTAAAGCCGAATTCCTCAAACAAGGTACCGGGCATGATCATGCCTTTGACATGCTCTTGCGCCCTTAAAGCAAAACGCCTTATCGCCGGCAATTTTTCCAAAACCTTTTTTCCGCCCTCGACAAGCTTGGCGTAATGAGGATTGGACAATACCCGCGACAATCCTTGGGCAAGTCCGCCGACATTTTCTGAAATGCTCATCTCGTTATCATTTAAGATGACAAGAAGATTTACGCCCTTATCGATAAAGGCTCCGGCATGATTCAACGCTTCAAACGCCATACCGCCTGACAGCGCACCGTCGCCTATTACCGCGACCACATGGCGCTTACTTTTAAGTTTATGCTGCGCCACGGCTATGCCTAAGGCAGATCCTATGGACGTTGACGCGTGTCCCGTGGATAAAACGTCATAAGGGGTCTCTCCGCGCCAGATAAACGCGTGCAATCCGCCTTTTTGCCTGATGGTGGCAAGTTCTTTACGATGTCCGGTTAAAATTTTATGCGGATATGCCTGATGACCAACATCCCAAATCAAAAAATCATCAGGAGTATCAAACACATAATGCAGCGCCACGGTGAGCTCGACAACGCCGAGTCCCGACGCTAAATGACCTGCGGTTTTACTTACGGTATCAATTAAGGTTTGCCTCACCTCCCGGCAAAGCTCGGGAAGCTGAGAGCGACTTAGTTTTCTGACATCGGCCGCATCATGAATTTTATCCAAAAGCGGCATTAAATCCTTTTCTTCCATTTATCAGTGATCGCGACTTACGGTAAATTCTGCAAAAGCTTTTAAAAATGTGGTATCGCAGCTTAGTATACTTAATTTATCTTGTGCTTTCTGTGCGGTCTGCCGCGCATAGAGTTTTGCCTCTTCAAGTCCCATAAGGGCAGGATAAGTGCTCTTATCAAGACCTTCGTCACTGCCGACCGGCTTGCCGATAACCGCGGTATCACCGATTACGTCAAGCACGTCGTCCCAAACCTGAAAGGCAAGACCGGTTAAAGCGGCATATTCATCCAAAACGACTTTAGTTTTTTCATCGGCATCGGCGCAAACGGCACCCATGGCGACTGCCGCGCGAATCAGCGCCCCGGTCTTTTTGGAGTGCAGAACTTTTAATCTCTCAAGCGGAATATGCTTGCCCTCGGCATCCAGATCCATGGCCTGTCCGCCGCACATGCCGGAAAATCCCGCGCCTTTGGCTAAAACCGCACACAGATCTCCTCTAAGCTCTCCGCTAAGACCTGATTTTTTATCACTGGCAAATTCAAAGCCTAAAGTCTGCAGCGCGTCGCCTGCAAGTAAAGCGGTAGCCTGCCCGAACTTCTTATGAACCGTTGGATGGCCGCGGCGCAGCTCATCATCGTCCATTTCAGGCATGTCGTCATGAATAAGGGAATAAGCGTGAATGCATTCGACCGCGGCCGCGGCATAATCAAGTACCGCATCGCTTGCGCCCAATGCCTTTCCGGTTGCATAAACAAGCAGCGGGCGCGATCTCTTACCGCCTAATATAAGACCGTAGCTCATTGCTTCCTTCAATGACGGAGCACATCCGTCAAAAGCATCAAGACGCGACTGCATAAAAGAGTTAACCCTATTTTTAACCCATAGGGCAAATTCATTTAACTCCACGCTTCCTCCTAAAAAGGGACGTCGTCTGAATCCGCTGCGTCCGCTTTGCTTTGTTCCGCTTCTTCAAGCTGTTTTTGTACTTTAAGTCTTGCAAGTGTGACTTTCTGCGTCATTTCATCAAGACTTTTACGGCAGGAAAGCACGAGCTCCATGCCTTTGCCGTAAGCGGCAATGGCATCGTCAATTGACATCTGACCGTTTTCAAGCGCGGCTACAAGCTGTTCAAGCTCCGAAAGCCGCTCTTCCAAACTAAGATCTTTTTTCCCTGCCATAATTGCTCCGTCATTAAGCGCGCAAATCGCCGTCAAAGTCATTTTTGACGCCTGCGACAATCTTATTTGCCAGATCTTCGACCACACTGTCCTCAAGAGTGCGGTCAGGATCCTGGAAAATAACGCCTAAAGCAAGACTGCGCTTGTCGCCAAGTGATGCATCCTCAAAGACGTCAAAGACGCGTACTTCTTTGATTATCGGGCTTATGCCCTTAATCAAATCGACGACGGCTACTGCCTCAACATCCTTATTCAAGACGAAAGCAAAATCACGACGTACGGACGGGAACTTGGAGATCGGTGCATAAAGCGGGATTTTGCGCGTAACAATCGCAGATTTTTCAATTTCAAATACGCCGACAGGCTGCTTAAAGCCCAAAGCTTTTTGAGCAAGAGGATGCAGCATGCCGACTACGCCGACTTTACGTCCGTTTAAATAAAGATCAGCGCCCTGACCAGGGTGCAGGAACTTACATTGAGTACGAACCCACTTAAAGGCCTTAGGATCGGCAGTTAATGACAAAACGGCTTCCACGGTGCCTTTAACGTCAAAGAAATCGACGGGACGGCTCTTTATATTCCACAACTCATCATCGTTATCACCGACGCAGATACCGGCAAGCATTGCTTCCTGACGGACTCCGTTCTCCGCGTCCTTGTCGATAATGTAGCGCAAACCGTTTTCAAACAAACGTACGCGCTTTTGCTGACGGTTGACATTATATTTGGCGACCACGGCAAGGCTTGCAAGCAAAGTGGTACGCATCGCCGACATCTCGGATGAAATCGGAGAGGTAAGCATCAAAGGATGTGCATCGTCAAATACGCTTAACACTTTAGGATCGGTAAAGGAATAAGTAATGGCCTCAAGATAACCGTTATCGGTCATGACGTCCCTTATTCTTCTATCCTTAACTACATGCTCCGCCTCATGGGTCATGTACAAATCGGAAACCGGCAGACTGTTTTCAATATTGTTGTAGCCGTGAATTCTTGCAACTTCCTCGATTAAATCCTCTTCAATCGCGATATCAAAACGGAAGCTCGGGGAAGTGGCGGTAAAGCCGTCGGCGGTCTTGGTCGGATTTAAATCAAGACGCGACAAAATATTAAAGACTTCGTCATCGTCAATGCGCTTGCCTAAAACTTTGGCAAGGCGATCGCGGCGCAAGGCAATAGGATTATAAACGGGCAAGAGATCTTCATGCTCGACGCCGTTTATAGGACCTGCCGTGCCGCCTGCAATCTGCAGCAGCAAATCGGTAGCGCGTTCCATGGCAAGACGCTGCACAAAAGGATCGACTCCGCGCTCGTAACGATGTGAAGCATCGGTATTAAGTCCGTACTCACGGGCGCGTCCTTTGATGGCAACCGGAGAGAAGAAAGCAGCCTCAAGCAGAACGTCGGTGGTAGCATCGTTGATGCCTGAATTCAAGCCGCCGAAGATTCCGGCAAGGGCAACCGGTCCCTTGGCGTCGGCAATTACCAAAGTATTAGGCTTTAACGCAACCTCATCGCCTGACAGCAAGGTAAGCTTTTCGCCCTCTTTTGCCATTCTGACGATAATTTTTTCATTTAAATTATTTAAATCAAAAGAATGCAGCGGCTGGCACAGCTCAAGCATCACGTAATTGGTGACGTCAACGATGGGTGACACGGAGCGGATGCCGCAGCGGCGCAGTCTTTCGGTCATCCACAAAGGACTTTTGGCCTTCTGGTTGACGCCGTGAATGATTCTGCACAAATAACGCGGGCAAGCCTCAGGGGCCTCTACCTCAACCGGGAAAATATCCTCACATGTGGCAGGAACGTTCTTAAAATCAGGCTCATGCACGTCGGTATTAAGCAATACGCCCACTTCGCGGGCAAGACCGCGAATGCCGAGGCAATCAGGACGGTTGGTGGTAAGGTCTACTTCGATAGCGCTGTCATCAAGCTGCATGTACTCATGGACATCCATACCGATAGGAGCATCCTCAGGAAGCTCGATAATGCCGTCAGACTCTTCGGCCATTCCAAGTTCAGCATAAGAGCAAAGCATGCCGCAGGAATCAACGCCGCGAAGCTTTGCCGCCTTAATCGTAATGCCGGGAAGCTTGGCACCGACCAGGGAAACCGCGACCTTAAGACCTTCTCTGCAGTTAGGAGCACCGCAGACAATCTGCAAAAGCTCACCTGTGCCCGCATCAACCTTGGTTACGTGCAAGTGATCGGAATCAGGATGGTTAAAGCACTCGACAACTTTACCTACGACGACTTTGTCAAATTCTCCGCAAACGGGAGAAACGGTATCAACCTCAAGACCTGCCATGGTGATCATGTCAGAAAGTTCATCTGCGCTTAAGGTATTGGGAACCCAAGTATCAATCCACTTTTTATTAAATCTCATTTTCTTTAATTCCGTCTTAAATTCCGATTAAGCAAACTGCTTTAAGAAACGCATGTCGTTTTCAAAGAAAGCGCGTAAATCATTTACGCCGTAGCGCAGCATGGTAAGGCGCTCAACGCCCATACCGAAGGCAAAGCCCACGTATTTTTCAGGGTCAACGCCGACATTCTTAAGCACGTTGGGATGAACCATACCGCAGCCTAAAACTTCAAGCCATTTGCCGCCTTTACGCTTAACGTCAACCTCGGCTGACGGCTCGGTAAACGGGAAATAGGACGGACGGAAGCGCACCTCAAGCTCTTCTTCAAAGAAGTTACGCAAAAACTCGTATAAAACGCCCTTTAACTCGGCAAAAGACGAATGCTCTTCAACCAAAAGGCCTTCAACCTGATGGAACATCGGGGTATGGGTCATATCGTAATCGTTACGGTACACGCGGCCCGGAGCGATGATGCGGATAGGCGGCTTCTGTTTTTCCATAGTACGGATCTGCACAGAAGAAGTCTGGGAACGAAGCAATAGACCGTTCTCAAGCATAAAAGTATCGTGGGAGGCACGGGCCGGATGGTGCGGAGGCAGATTTAAAGCGTCAAAATTATGATAATCATCTTCAATCTCCGGTCCGCCTACGGTGGTAAAACCCATGGAGCCGAATAATTCTTCAATACGCTCGATAGTACGGGTCACCGGATGAATGTTTCCGCGCTCGCTGTGACGACCCGGCAATGAAATATCGACTTTTTCTTTGGCAAGCTTTTCGTCCATAACGGCTTTTTCAATAGCAATGCGTCGTTCTTCAATCGCGGCGATAACAGCCTGCTTGTTTTCATTAACCAAAGCGCCGCGCTGCGGGCGTTCTTCTGCTGACAAAGCGGCAAGCTCTTTCATAAATTGAGCGAAAATACCTTTTTTGCCTAAATAATTAACGCGGACCGTATCTAATTCTTGGAGAGTTTTAGCGCCTTTGGCGGCATTTACGCCATTTTCTTTGGCTTCGACTAATTTGTCCATCGGTTTAATCCATACACAGTAACGGGAATTTTTCCCAAAAATAAACTGAAACGATCATATAATTATCGCACGTAACGGCAAGATCGTCATCTGTTTTTAAAACACGATGCCGTTTTACGCATCCGCCGCGTTAAAAACGGCATAAAAACGCCGAAAACGTGATAAAAAATAAAGTATCCTTTCATATTTAAAAGAATTTTTGTAAAACGGATGAAAAATCAAGGTACCAAAACCGATGTTTAAACCGCTTACTTTAGCCATAGCCATGCGCTACCTGCTTGCAAGAAAGACACACAAGTTTGCAAGCTTTGTCGCGCTTATCTCAACTATCGGCATCGCTTTGGGCGTAAGCGCTTTAATTATCGTCACTTCGGTAATGCAGGGACTTCAGGACAGACTTAAAGATAATCTTCTTGGCACAACTGCCCATCTTATCGTCTCATCCGATTCATCTCTTGACGCAGCGACCCTTACCTCCCTTCCTCATATTATTGCCATAACTCCTTACGTAAAAGGACAGGCTTTGCTGCAAAGCGATAACGGCATCGTCCTTGTCAACGTCGAAGGCGAGGACACTTCAAGGCTTGACTTTAATTTAAAAAAACCTGACGCGTTAAACGACGATATACCATCCGGATCTTTTGAGATTTATGCCGATATGGGGCTTTTAATGAAGCTTAATCTTAACCTTAATGACAAAGTAAGACTTATTAGCACGCAAAATGCCCGCTACACGCCTTTAGGCCTTACCCCGTCCCAGCGCATCTTTTATATAAAAGGAGCACTGCCGTCACTTATGGGAAACAACGACGTCCCTACGGTTAAAGGCAATTACTTAGATATAAAAAAGCTTTTAAGGATAAATAATAAAAAAGCCTCCTACCGTTTATATTTAAGCGATCCTTTTTTAATAAATGAAACGACCGCAAAGCTTCCTCAAAGCTTGACTTACACCACCTGGCAGGACAGCAAAGGAGATTTCTTTAAAGCCGTAGCTATGGAAAAACTTACCATGACGCTTATGCTCTTTTTGGTCATCATCGTCGCGGCTTTTAATATTCTATCCGCGCTTGCCATGATGGTAAGCTCTCGTCTAAGCGAAATCGCCGTACTTAAAACTTTAGGCATGAAAGAAAAATCCATTTTGCTTATTTTCATCATGACAGGTTCAGGCTGCGGCATCCTGGGCACCTTAATCGGTCTTCTTTTAGGCATCCCGCTTACGCAGAACATCACGAAAATCACGGAATTTTTAAAGATTTCAGTTAGCGCAAACGCAACCGAGCTGCCTGCGGTAATATCTCCTATGAATATTACGTTAATTGTTGCAGGTGCGCTCTTTTTATCGCTTCTTTGCACCCTCTACCCTGCCTACAAAGCGGCTAAAACCGATCCGATACGACACTTACAGCAAGGATTCTGAATATGAGTGAGATCATCCTTAAAGTCAGAAATTTAACCCGTACTTACGTTGAGAACAAAGTCTCAACTGCGGTTTTAAAAGGAATTAATCTTGACATAGAAGCAGGTAAAATCACCGCCGTTACCGGAAAATCAGGATCGGGTAAAAGCACGCTTTTGCATATCTTAGGCACTCTTGATAAACCCACTTCAGGAGAAATTATTTTTAAAGGTCAAGATCTTACGACGCTCTCAAATGACGCCAAAGCTGCCTTTCGCAATAAAAATCTAGGTTTTATTTATCAGTTTCACTACCTTTTAGGTGACTTTACCGCACTTGAAAACGTTATGCTGCCAAGCCTAATCGGCGGTAGGTCTGAAAAAGAAGCCAAGGAAAAGGCGCTTAAAATCCTGGAGCAAGTCGGTCTTAAAGACAGAGTTGATTTTCACCCGGGGGAGCTTTCAGGCGGACAAAGGCAGCGCGTCGCTATCGCCAGGGCTCTATGTCACGATCCTGATTTAATTCTTGCCGATGAGCCTACCGGAAATTTGGATGCAACCAATGCCGCTTCTGTATTTGAACTTTTCTCCTCTTTAGTTAAAGAGAAAAAGACTACCGTCATTATGGTTACGCATGATGAAACGCTTGCTACGCTTTGCGACAGAAAAGTAGTAATTAAAGACGGAGTTATTGAAAATTAAATGCTCGCTTTTACTTTAGGTCTGCGTTTTTACCGTTCAAAGCGCTACGGTGCTTTAGCCCGTTTCATGTCTTTTGCTTCCGTCACCGGAATTGCCGTAGGCGTCTTTGCTCTAATCGTCGGACTTTCCGCCATGAACGGATTTGAATACGAGCTTAAAAACCGCGTGCTCTCGGTTATTCCAGCAGCTGAAATCACTTCAAACAGTCCCTACTTTGTTAATGAAAAAGAATGTGTCAATTCTCTTTTATCATCTCCCGATATTCTTGCCGTCGCTCCGGTTATCCGTACCGAAGCCGTCTTAAATAAAGGCGGCAATTTTGCCCCTGTTGCGCTTTTAGGCGTTGACACCAAAAAAGAAGCTAAAGTCATCGATATCGAACGTTTTTTAAGCGTAAAGCTTGATGCCTTGAACACCGGCAATGAAAACGAATACGGCGTCATTCTCGGAGCCGAATGTGCAAGACGGCTTAACGTTTCGGCAGGCGACAGCGTTAAAGTGATTTTATCAAACGCCCTTAATGATAATAGCGACAACCCTTTAAGCCGTCCTGCCGACGCAATTTTAAAAGTGGTAGGAACTTTAAAAATAGGCGGTGAGCTTGATGCGGCTTTTGCCTTGATTTCAATAGACAATGCCAAAAGTCTTCTTGATATAAAAGGTCCCAATTCTTTTCATATTAAGGTCAAAGACATGCTTAACGTGCGTGATGAAGTTCTAAAGGCCGCCGCAGACTTTCCGCAAAGCGCCGGACTTAAAACCTGGATGACCACGCAAGGTAAACTTTATCACGACATTCAGATGATCCGATCGATAATGAATCTCGTGATGCTCCTTGTCATGGCGGTAGCTTCATTTAATATCGTGTCAAACTTAATCATGGCGGTAAGCGAGAAAAGCCGTGAAATCGCGATCCTTTTAACCGCCGGAGCCACGGGCGGTCTTATTATCCGCACCTTTACCGTAATGGGAGTTATATCAGGTGCTTGCGGCACGTTAATCGGCACGGTCGCAGGATGCGTTTTATCTTTAACGCTTACGCCCGTTTTAGGATTTTTTGAAAGTATTTTTAATATAAAACTGTTAAATCCCAAGATATATTTTATCGATTTCATTCCTTCACAATTGCTTATAAGTGATGTCATAATGGTGGCATGCTGTGCTTTATGCATGAGCTTTATCGCGTCTTTATATCCTGCGATAAAAGCCTCAAAAATAAGACCGGCTGAAGAACTTAGCGGCAATTAAAAGGAGAAGATATGACTTGCGCACTCGTTGTTTATGCCAACGGATCTGAAGATATGGAAGTAACCGCCATTACCGATATCTTAAATCGCGGCGGAATCAATGTAATTAAAGCCGCTTTAAATGATGACGGCGGCTTAAAAGTCACTTTAGCCCACGGCACCACGGTCGTTTGCGATAAAAACTTAAATGACTGCACTGATAATTACGACGTAATCGCTATACCGGGCGGACTTGAGGGAGCGGAAAACTGCCGCGACAGCAAGGAATTAATCGCAAAATTGCAGGAACAAAAGGCAAAAGGCGGATATATTGCCGCCATCTGTGCAGCTCCCGGTTTCGTGCTCGCAACCCATGGTCTTGTCGGAAACGCCAAAGCTACCGGATACCCGGGATGTGCCGACAATATCGAAAATTATATAGATAAAGGCGTAGTCGTTGATAAAGAAAGCAAACTCATCACCGGGCAGGGACCTGCTTTTTGCATGGAATTTGCGCTTTCAATTCTTGAAGAGCTCAAAGGCAAAACCGTTGCCGATGAAGTAAGCTCCGGCATGCTGCTTAAAAAATAATTTTTGTTCTCGTTTTCTAAAATATTAAGCGGCCTTAAAGTGCCGCTTAATTTTTTAATTTAAGGTCTCCACACTTTCACGTTATGAAAGCCCATTTCCTTTAACTGCCTTGCCTGCATCAGACTCATTACTCCCTGATCGCAGTAAAGAACATAGGTTTTTAATTGATCAAGAGATGAAAAATCTTTTGCCGTCTTATAAAAAGGCATTAACACGACCTCATTATCTTCAAGCTTTAAAGGAACCTTTGCCGCATCATCAGGGGATCTGACGTCAAGCACGATTTCACCGCGCTTTAATTGCGACTCAATCTCAACATCAGTCTTTAAGCGCTTTGTGTCCTCGGGAATTTCTTTGATATCAATAAAGCGTGAAGCCGCAACCGCTTTTTCCACCAAATCCGCATCCATTTTTGCCTCTTCTTCTTCCACAAAGGAAAGATTCGGACAAACGTTGGGATGATCGGAAATCACGCCACAGTATTCAGGCATATTCTCGGCAAAACCTGCAGTACCGATTAAAGTCGCTTCATCGATAATATCCTGCTTGTCTTCCATAACGAGAGGACGCAAAATCAGTGAATTTGAGGCTCTGTCAATATGCGAAAGATTGATTAAAGTCTGACTTGATACCTGACCTACGCTCTCACCCGTCACCAAAGCTGAAGCTCCGATTTTCTCGGCGACGGACGATCCGACGCGCATCATCATGCGCTTTAAAATCACGCCGCGCACGCCGTGGTGCGTACGTTCCAAAATCTGACCTACTATATCCTCAAACGGAATGGTGATGAACTTGACGCGATGTGATGAGGCGAAGCGATCCCAAATAAAATAGCTTTCCTGCTTAACGCCGATTTCATGGGCGGTTCCACCCATATTAAAGAATAAATAATTGACGCGGCAGCCGCGGCGAATAGCGCGATAAGTGGAAACACCGCTGTCAAAACCGCCTGAAATCAAGGAAAGAACATCACCCTGCGATCCGACGGGATATCCGCCGATTCCTGTATGCTTTCCGGTGATGACAAATGCCTTTTCTGAATCTATTTCAATATTAACCGTAACTTCAGGATGGGTTAAATCAACCCCGTTATTGGGAAAATGCTGCTTAAACATCCCGCCTATGATTCTTTCGGCCTGCTGCGAGGTAAACTCATGATTGCCGCGTCTTTTTACTCTTACGGCAAAGGTCTTGCCCGCAAGCTTCTCACCGTAGATAACTTTGGCATGCTCAAAAATATCATCAAAATTTTTAAAATCAAATTCATCGACTTCCAAAAAAGAATGAATACCAGGGATCCTTGATAATTCGCGAATCGCGGCTTCTCTCATGGACGTATCTTCTTTTTCCCCAAAGCGCACGATAAGCTTGTCCCACTGGGAATAGACATGGCATTCCATCGCGCGGTGCTTTGCAACGTTTAATATATTCTGTGACAAAAGCTTAATAAGGCGGTTGCGCACGGGACGGCTTTTAATCGAGATTTCAGGAAACAGTCTTAAAATAAATTTCATGATTTTTTAAGTCAAAAAGAAGATAAAAAAACTTAAAGCCCTGCAGGCAAAACCTGCAAGGCTTAATTATCAATGAGTAAATTTAATTATTGATGCTTGCAGCAATGATGTTCACCGTCTTCCTCATGATGATGACGTCCGCAGCAATGATGCTCTCCGTCTTCTTCATGATCGTGGTGATGTCCGCAGCAGCAGTGATGTTCACCGTCCTCTTCATGATCGTGATGGTGTCCGCAGCAATGGTGTTCACCGTCTTCTTCATGATCGTGGTGATGCCCGCAGCAGTGATGCTCACCGCCTTCTTCATGATCGTGATGATGTCCGCAGCAGCAATGATGCTCGCTTCCTTCTTCAGACGGGCAATGTCCGTTTACATGGGCATGACCGTGCTCTTTTTCCTCGGCAGTAGCTTCACGCACATCTTCAATAGTAACAAGGAAATTAAGCACCTTGCCGGCAAGCGGATGATTACCGTCAACGACAACGGTCTTATCGGTGATCTTCTTAATAACAACAGCCATAGGACCGTTTGAAGAATCCGCCTCAAATACGGCGCCCTCTTCAATATCAAAATCGCCGAAAAGCGAACGATCGATTTCCTGAACCAGACTTTCGTCATACTCTCCGTATGAATCGGCAGGATGCAATGTCACGGTAAAAGAATCACCTTTTTCATGACCGTCAATCGCCTTTTCAAGCCCCTTAATCAAAAAGCCGTGACCGATTAAAGCAACCACAGGATTTTTCGGATCGGTTCTGCCTACTACCTGACCTTTTTCATCAGTAACCGTAAATGCAACCGTAGCAACGGTGCCGCGTGAAATTTTCATAAGCAATCTCTTTTATTAACTATTATTTCTTCAAATTCTCTTTAGGTGAAACTAAAAAGTCCTCGGGAAAGCATTTTGCCGTAATATCACGGCCGCTAGAATCCTCGGCCTTAAACTTGCCTTGACTGTCAAGAATTAATCTAGCACAAATATCGCTGCTCGTTTTATCTTTTAAAACCAAAGCCAGGACAAATGATTCTTTTGCAAACTTGACTTCATGGGCATAGGATTTACCCACCTCGTCAGAAACAGTCCAAGTGCAGCCGCTAAAACCGTTATTAATTGAATCACATGCCTTTAAAAACGCAAAACCGTCAGCTAAATCACTTAAGGCTTTGGTTCTTAATTTAAGCGTGGCAGCATCAATTTCAGTATCCGCACTCTCTTCTTGAGCCTTAACATTATCGCTTGGGGTCATTAATACGGTTACGGCATAAGCAATAAGACAAACGACAAAAACACCAAGACAAGCGATGCGAAAACGGGACAAAGTGCCGTCAGCGTTATAAATAGGATGAAACATATTTATTCTTATCCGTTTCAACTCAGAATATTAACTGTTTAAAGAATTACGATTTTCATAAGGCTTTGCGTACATCGCAAGAACTCTTTGCCTTAACTCCTCAGGATAGGCATTGATTCTTGCCATGAATTTATCCTTATCCTCAGTTTTTACGGATTCATCCTCACCTGAGGCAATCATGATGCTCGGATAAAGTTCGTAATTTCTCCAGATAAAGCTGTCAATAATTTTGGCAAGCTCCTGCGGCGAAGAGAAACCTGAGGTTATAGGATCGCCTGCAACGATACTGACTCTGCCTTTATAACCTTTAATGCCGCCTATAATACTTTCAATATCCTCAAGCTCGCCTTTTTGGTACTGACCGTTATTTTCCTCGCGCTCTTTAAGTTCGCGGGCTTTTGACAAATCAGCAGGATCGTACTCATAAGTAATTGACACGGGCACGATATTAAGCGAACTCATGTACGTGCTAAAATCCTGCTTTAAGCTGCGACCGTATAAAGAAATCATCTTAAGTACGGCTTCTTCGACGCGATCGTCGCCGTCTTTTGCCCGTCCCTCACGCTCGGCTATCCAAATCGAATGTCCCTCGCTTAAAGACAAACCGATATAAGATGACAAATGCGTCATTGCCTTTAATTTTTCGCGCGGAGCCGAAATCGAGCGCTTGACGATAAAGCTTTTATTAAGACGCATCAATGATGATGCCGCCTGGGTTTTTAAAAGATTATCACCGATGGCAATGCGAACGGTATCAAATCCTGCATCATGCAAAGCCAAATCGATAAAAGCAGGATCTAAAGAGATATCACGGTGATTTGATATAAATAAGTAACCGCGTTTTGGGTCAAGCTTATCAAAGCCCTTAAATGTAACTCCGTCAGTGGTTGCGTCAATCATATGGCGCATATAGGCTGCGACTTTATCCTGAAAATCAGCGATATTATTGATTTTGTCGCAGTAATTTTTAATATAGCGGCGCACGAAAGGACGCAAAACAAGACCGCACCATTTGGATAATATCGGGTAGCGGAAACGCAAAATTCCGTCAAGAACTGATTTATCAGAACAAATTTTAGCAAGCTCGGTTTTTATTTCATCATCTCGACACGGACGAATATCATCAAAAATCGGATCGTCACTGCTTAATTTGCGCATGGATGATTCAGCGCTCTTGCTCATTTGGGCCCTCGTAAAAATAGAAATCGTTAAACTAAACTATTTTAGCAAATATAGGCAAAAATCCCAAAACCGTATTTTTAACAAAATATGTCAGAAGTCCCTATCCTCTTTAGGGTGGGGATGAATGGCACAGGGCAGACCACCTGACTTTGGTGTGCAATAAAAAACAGACTTATTGTACAGCCTAAACCGCAGGATTTGCAGGGATTGCTAGTTGATACTGGCGCCGACGGGTGTCTTGAGCGAGAAGACGCCCCGCCTTCTTTAAGTCGAGGAGTAAATCACAAGAAGGCCAAAAGTAAGACAACAGTCTGCACGCCGTCTTCTAAGGTAAAGAATATTTCACAAAATTTTTAGCTGTATTTTGCGCCATAAAAAAACAAACCGCAGGACACTGCCTGCGGTTACAAATGTTAAGGTACGTGAGGCCTAAACATATTCGATTGAGCGATTGGAGCGGTAACTGTCAAAATCTTTGAACAACTCAGGCTCGGTCTCGCGCAGTTTGTTAATCATATTTCTCGTGACCAAAGTTACACCGCCTTCGGTACGATAGAAGCGACGGGCGTCAACCTCAGGGTTCTCACCGATGATGAGATTACGAGGAAGCTCTACGCCGCGATCCAAAATTACCTTAGTCAAACGGCATCCGCGATGAACGACGCAGAACGGCAATACGACAGCATCAGTCAAGAAACAGTTGGAGTGTACGCGGGCAGCCGAGAACAACACTGAATGGCAAATTGACGATCCGGAAATAATGCATCCAGCAGAGCATAAGGAATTTCTTACGATTGAAGAAGTGCCGTTGATGTCCTGAACGTATTTTGCAGGCGGCATCTGTACCTGGTAAGTCCAAATCGGCCAGCTGGTGTCGTAAACGTCCAACTGAGGCTGTACGGAAGCGATATCCATGTTAGCTTCCCAGTAAGCATCCAAAGTTCCGACGTCACGCCAGTAGCAGATGTCCTTGTTGCCGCGGTTGCGGATGCATGACTTGGTAAAGTCATGGGCATAAGCCTTCTTCTCACGGACTAATGCAGGGATAATGTCCATACCGAAGTCACGGTGGGAATCAGGATTTTCAGCATCCTGCTGCAATACTTTATACAGATACTCGGCATCAAAGACATAAATACCCATTGAGCACAAGCTTCTGGTCGGATCGCCCGGCATAGGAGGAGGATCCTTAGGCTTTTCGATAAAGTCGGTGATAAGACCGGTTTCATCAACCTTCATTACGCCGAATGCGGTAGCTTGCTCTCTAGGAGCAGGAATGCAGGCTACGGTAAGAGGAGCGCCGTGCTGAATGTGGTCCATTACCATTGCGGCATAGTCCATCTTGTAAATATGGTCACCGGCTAAAATGACAATGTACTTAGGGAAATGATTACGGATAATATCAATATTCTGATATACGGCATCCGCGGTACCCTGATACCAATGTTCTTCGTCAACTCGCTTCTGAGCCGGGAGCAAATCAATAAACTCATTGAACTGGTTGCGCAAAAAGCTCCAGCCTGACTGAATATGACGCAGCAAGCTGTGGGATTTATACTGAGTTACGACACCGATTCTGGTAATACCTGAGTTAACGCAATTTGACAAAGCAAAGTCAATGATGCGGAACTTACCGCCGAAGAAAACTGCCGGTTTTGCTCTTGTGTCTGTGAGCATGCGTAAACGGCTGCCGCGGCCACCGGCCAATACAAGGGCTAATGTTTGTTTAGCCACGTCACGTACGTTATCCACTTAACACCTCTTTTAAAGTTGCTTAGGATCTAATTAAAATTTTCTGCTTTTAATTTTGAACCTATATAAAGTGCATTACCACGGCAAATGCTTTCTTTTGAGAGAACTCTCAAAAAAACCGACAAATTTGATCTTAAAGGTGAAACTTAACGCACATTTTTCTTTAGAAAAAAGGTGTTGATTCTGAGCCTGTTTCTTAAATTTTCATGCAAATCCGCAGCCTGCCTTTACTAAAAAGGCTACTGCGCTGTTACAATTGACGAAAAATTAATATGTTGGAGACAAGACACTCATGAAATTAGGAATTATCGGAGCCATGGATGAGGAAGTTGCCAAACTTTCTTCCCTTATGACTGATAAAAGAATTGAAACAATCGGCGTCCATGAATTTTTTATCGGTAAGCTCAACAATAAAGAGATAGTTTTATCAAGATCGGGTATCGGCAAAGTCTGTGCCGCAGTCACAGCCACACTGCTTATTGAAAAATTCAAGGTTGACGCGGTAATCAATACCGGCATCGCAGGTGCCGTTTCCACCAAATTAAAAATTGCCGATATCGTATTTTCCACCGCTGCGGCCTATCATGACTATGACATAACTGTTTTCGGCTATAAAAAAGGTCAGGTCCCGATGTTCGAGCAATACTTTAAAGCCGATGAGAACCTGTTGCAAAAGGCTCGTGAAATCTCTTCCTCCATTGAAGGCTTTAATGTCTATGAAGGAGTGGTTTTATCAGGCGATCAGTTTATCTCGGACAAAGCAAAAACCCGCAAGATGATTGAGACCTTCCCTGAGGCTCTCGTCACCGAAATGGAAGGAGCGGCAATAGCCCACGTCTGCACTGATTTTAAAGTTCCTTTTCTCGTGATCCGCTCGGTATCTGATATGGCTGACGATAATTCACCTAAAGCATCCGTAGACTTTATGGACGTTGCCGTAAACAACAGCGTAAAAATCGTCTGTGCTCTTGTCGATAAGCTTTAAGAGGCACAACATGTCAGAAGACAAAGAAGTTTTTGCCGATCTGCTCGATTTACCTGAAGATAACGGACAGGAAATCGACTTTGCCGCCGCCGTAGGCAAAGTCGACAAACTTAAACAGGATACGATAGTAAAAACAACGGCTTTAATGGATAAAGAACTGTCTAATATCAAACGAGAAGCGGCGGAGCGGGATAATAAGCAGGAATTTGACGATCATGTTTCATCCGCTTTCGTCCCGATTGTCGATCCTAACGAGGTTTTATCCTGGAAGACTCCCGGGGCGCAGCCCTATCTTCTGCGTAAGCTTAAAAACGGCGAATACCGTGAAGCCGATTTTATCGATCTGCACGGCAAAACCATTGAAGAAGCCTATGAAATCGTAAGGGCATTTATCAGGCACGCCAAACAGGAAGAATTCCGCTGCGTTCTCATCATTCACGGCAAAGGCAGTCGTCAGGTCAAAAAAGCTCAAATGAAAAGCTATGTCGCCCATTGGTTAAAACAGATGAATGACGTCATCGCTTATCACAGCGCGCCTGATTTTAAAGGCGGAACCGGTGCGGTTATGGTGATTTTAAAGAAAGGAGATAAAGCTTCGGCTTTAAACCGTGAACGGCACGCAAGGCGCTGACTTTACTCCATATGATTAACCCCGCAAAAAAGCGGGGTTAACTAGACTCATTTTTCAGTTTTTTAGTCAACTAAAAGTCGCAGCATGCGGCGCAGCGGCTCGGCGGCACCCCATAACAGCTGATCGCCTACGGTAAAAGCAGAAAGATATTCCCCGCCCATCATCATCTTGCGGATACGTCCGATAGGAACATTTAAAGATCCTGAAACTTTAGCCGGAGTAAGCTCCTGCAAGGTTACGTCCTTTCTGTTCGGAATAACGCGTACCCACTCATTCTGTGCGGCAATAAGGCTTTCGATTTCCTCGACCGGAACATCCTTTTTAAGCTTGATGGTCAATGACTGGCTATGGCAGCGCATGGAACTGATACGTACACAGTTGCCGTCAACCGGTACGGTTGCAGGCGCATAACCTAAGATCTTGTTGGTCTCGGCCATACCCTTCCACTCCTCACGGCTCTGGCCTAAAGGCATTTCCTTATCAATCCAGGGAAGAACGCTGCCGGCAAGAGGAGCGGTAAAGTTTTCGGTAGGGAAATCTTCGGCATTCATGCAGGCACGTACTTTCTTTTCAATATCCAAAATTGAAGAATGCGGATCGGAAAGCTCGGCTTTTACGCAGTCATGCAGGCATCCCATCTGCAACAGAAGTTCGCGCATGTTCTTGGCGCCGGCGCCTGATGCGGCCTGATAAGTTGAAGAAGAAATCCATTCAATCAAATCGGCTTTAAATAAACCAGCCAATGCCATTAACATCAAACTTACGGTGCAGTTGCCGCCGACGAAAGTTTTCATGCCGGCATTTAAAGCGTCATCAATTACATTCTTATTTACCGGATCCAAAATAATGACGGCTTTGTCATCCATACGTAAAGTCGATGCGGCATCAATCCAATAGCCGTTCCATCCGGACTCACGCAGTTTTCCGTACATCTTTGACGTATAGTCGCCGCCTTGGCAGGAAATAATGATATCTGTTGATTTAAGAGCGTCTAAATCGTATGCGTCGGCAAGTTTGCCGGTATTTTTACCGTTAACGGCAGGTGCATCCTGTCCTGCCTGTGAAGTAGAAAAGAACAAAGGCTCGACTTTATCAAAGTCATGTTCCTGCAGCATACGATCCATCAATACGGAACCGACCATGCCGCGCCAGCCGATCATGCCCAACTTTTGCATTGTGAACACCTATTCAGTCTTGTTTGCGTTATTTAATTCACACTTGGCAATTGCGATTTTACGTTCATAAGTGTGAGATTCGTTACGTAATAATACGGTAACTCGGCGTCCCGATGAAAGAATATTTCCCAATATGGGGTTTGCGCACAATCTTTGTGCATTTTTTGCGATATTATCGAGACTTTTGTTTAATTGCTCCGGCGTTGCGCGTGCATAGAGATCGTCATCTTTTACCACATGCATGACAAGTTCATCGGGCAAATCATCAATTTGAGCTATTACCGTATCCTCATCCACAGGAACCGGCAGCGCGTTTTTTAAATCATCAAGCGTTAAAAGCTCATCGTTTGGCCTAAATTTTTCCGCATAAATCACGTACGCGGCAAAAATGACCAACACGACAAAGCATACTTTATAGTTACGCTTAAACCATAAAGCCCATCTTTGCAAAAGATTTAGTTTTCCAGGATCTGTGCCTTCACTCATAAAACACCCGAGAAAATATTTAAGACGCCTGCATTGTAGCAGAGTAAAAGCTTTTTCTAAAAAGCGGAAAATGTGTTTTTTCTCTTAATCAAAGACTCTCTTAATCTATGTTATCCTTTTATACGTTTTTAGACTTCATATTGTAAGACTGTTTCTCATGCCAACTTATATTGCAGGAAAAGATGCTCCGCTTGAAGAGAGCATCGCACTTTTCAGATCTCGCGCCCAAGAACTTGATCTTAAAATTATCGAGCACCCGTTTTTACATCCGCTGCCGGATATCTATTCAATCAATATAGAATCATCCGTAAGTCCTTTTGTGTACTCAAACGGAAAAGGCACAAGCAAGCTTGCCGCTTTAGCCTCAGCTTACGGAGAACTCTTTGAGCGTCTTTATACGCACATATTCTTTAGCGACTACTATTTGGGTCCTAAAATCGGGAAAGAACCTTTCGTCCACTACGAAGATGAAAAATGGACCGACCTAAATCTGCCTAAAAAAGATCTTTTTAAAGAGATCTTAAATGCTTCTTTAAAAAAATTTTATCTAACCGATAATGAATTAAGTCTTGAGGTTTTAATTGACAAGCAAGGCGCCGTAAACGGACGCGGTATCTGCTCCCTGCCTTTTACTGAAGCCTTTTCTAAAAAAACCGTATTTTTCCCCGTTAACCTTATCGATAATCTTTACGCCTCAAACGGCATGAGCGCCGGTAATACTAAAGAAGAAGCCGCAGTGCAGGCTTTATCGGAAATCATCGAGCGCTATACTAAAAGCACTATTATAAAAAATGCCTATGCCCTGCCTGAGGTTCCTAAAGACTACATTGCAAAATTCCCCAAACTTTTACACACGCTTGACCTGTTAAATGCAGGATCTTTTAAAGCCGTTTGCTACGACGCATCTCTTGGCGGAAAATTTCCCGTAGTATGCGTGGTTTTGTTTAATGAAAAAAACGGCACCTGCTTTGCCGCTTTCGGATCTCATCCTCTTTTTGAAGTCGCGCTTGACAGAACGTTAAGTGAACTCCTGCAAGGGCGCAATCTTAATGATTGCGATGACTTTGCCGAGCCTTCCTTAGAACCTGAGATTTATGCCGACCCGACCAATCTTGAAAGCCATTTTATCGATTCAACGGGCATACTGCCGCTTGAAATGTTTAAAGCAAAGTCCGATTTTGCTTTTTCGCCAGTAAATTTTGCCGGAACTACTTCTTTACAATATGAGTTCTTAAAAGAACTTATTAAAAAAGAAGGCTTTAAAATTTATGAGCGTTTTTATACCGCCGCGAACCTGCCTGTCTGCCGCATAATCATTCCCGGTATGTCCGAGGTGTACCCTATAGACGATCTTGCGTACAATAACTGCGCTGCGGGCTTTTCACTTATTAATGAAATTTTAGAACTCAACGCCAAAGCTCCTTGTGAAGATGAAATTGCCGCGCTTCTTTGCAAAATAGAAGACGCCGATTTTTCCGACGACGCTCCCGTATTTGAATCTTTAGGCATCATCGCTGATGACATTCCCGCATTAAAGAATCTGCGTTTTGGGCAATTAAAATGCCTTCTTTATCTAGCCTTAAAAGATTATGACAACGCTCTCTTTTACGCCAAGTGGACGCTTAATTTCAACGCGGCAATCTTTGATGAAGCCGATCTTAACTTTTACCGTTGTCTTGAAAAAATGCTTGAATGCATTGACGATCCTCTGTTATTTAAAGATTTACACCGTTGTTTTACCTTACTTTACGGTGAAGAAACCGTCCAAAAAGTTTTAAGTCATATTGAAGGCAACGATCATTTTTACGGACTGCCGAAGAATGTCTTAACTTTAGATAGTTTTAAAGCTCACGAAAAACTTATTAAAATTTACGAAAAAATCAGGGAATAAATTATGAAAAGAATTAAAAAGTTAATACTGCCTTTAACCGCAAGCGCTTTTGCATTACTTCTTGCCGCCTGCCAAAGTCCGATTGAACAAAAAGAAATAAGCTATATCCCCGACAGTTATTGGACACTCATGCAGGATAAATTAAAAACGGTTAAAAATTTAAACTTAAAAGGTCGTATCGGCATTCAAAATCCCCAAGGGCGCATGAGTGCCAACTATATTTACAATTTAAAAAATGAATCCTACAGCCTTGAATTGATTTCATCACTTGGCAGCCAAATCGGTAAATTAACTGCCGACAAAGATAAAGCAATGTTGATAGTTAACGGCAAAGTCTACACAAGCCATGACGGCGAAGCCTTAATTAAGGAAATCTACGGGCTGTCCCTTCCCGTAAACAACCTAAAAGACATCATGCTCGGTATTCCGCAGGGCATGGCGTTAAAAGATGCTTCAGGAAAATATCAAAGTGCGGTCATCGCAGGATTTTTGGTTGAATATCAAAAATTTGCCGATTTTAATGATTACGCATTGCCGACAGACTATCAAATAAGCAATGAAGATACTTTACTTAAAGTAAGATTAAATGAAGTATTGACCATCAACTAAAGACAAAAAACCCTGCAAAATCAAGCAGGGTCAATGTCTCTTTTAAAGTTTTAGAGTAAAAATTAACGACCGTTAACGGCTTTCTTCAACTCGGCACCGGCAGTGAAGGAAGGGGTCTTGGAAGCCGGGATCTGGATAACTTCGCCGGTCTTAGGGTTGCGGCCTTCGCGTGAATTGCGCTCGGTGATCTTAAAAGTGCCAAAGCCAACCAACTGAACGCGGTCACCTTCGGATAAAGCTTCGCTGACACTTGCCAAAACTGCGTCTAAAGCACGGCGAGAACCTGCTAAAGACAAACCGGAACGCTTTGCAATCTGCTCAATGAGTTCAGACTTATTCATAATTTTTCCCTAATAATTTATTAATTTTGATTTTTAACTGCGAATTTTACAGAAACAGTCATTTTATAAAGCCGTAAAAATCACAGTATCGAAAATTCATTCCTGCTCTACAGCAACGACTGCAGCGCAAGGGTATTTAAAAAAACTTATAAATTTCACCACAACTTAGTTAAATGATCAACAAAAAACTGCTAAAAAGCTGAAAAAAATGCGGCACGTGAGCTCATGATCAAAAGATTAATGACCTTTTTACGCTGAAAATTGATCTCAACAACCGCCTTTTGCGTTTTTCTCAAAGAGCAAGCGAGAAAAATCCGCGGATTTTTCTTCGTTTGATGTAAAATAGCAACGCGTTTTTCTTACAAAGAATCTCTCTGTTCTTTGCTTAATCTGTCTTATTTTTATTTATGGAGTCTTCTAAGATGGATCTTTATCGTCCTATCAAAAGAGCCTTAATCAGCGTTTCCGATAAAACCGGCGTCGTTGAATTTGCCAAAGAGCTGGCAAAGCGCAATGTCGAAATTCTTTCAACCGGCGGCACCGCCAAATTACTTGAAGAAAATGGCGTTAAGGTCATTGAAGTCTCCGACTATACCGGTTTCCCTGAAATGATGAGCGGCAGACTCAAGACCCTGCATCCTTTGGTTCACGGAGGAATCTTAGGCCGTCGCGGTACCGATGAAGGCGTTATGCAGGAGCACGGCATCAAAGCAATCGATCTTGTCTGCGTCAATTTGTACCCGTTCGTCAAAACCGTTTCCGATCCTAACTGTTCTCTTGAAAAAGCTATTGAAAACATTGATATCGGCGGGCCTACCATGGTTCGCGCCGCCGCAAAGAATCATCGCGACGTAGCCATTGTCGTAAGAGCTTCCGATTATGATCGCGTTATAAAAGAAATGGATGCAAACGAAGGTTCGCTTACTTATGAAACCCGTTTCGATTTAGCCGTAGCCGCTTTTGAACATACCGCAGCTTATGACGGTGCTATCGCCAACTATTTCGGTCTTAAGGCTCCTGACTATGGTATTGATGACGGTGCCGAACGCCATTTCCCGCGTACTTTAAATCAGCAGTTCATTAAACTGCAGAACATGCGCTACGGTGAAAACCCTCACCAGAAAGCCGCCTTCTATAAAGAAGCTGACGTTAAATGCGCCTGCATCGCCACTGCAAAGCAGCTCCAAGGTAAAGAGCTTTCCTATAACAATATCGCCGATACTGACGCCGCTATTGAATGCGTCCGCGAATTCGACAAGCCCTGCTGCGTCATCGTCAAGCATGCCAATCCGTGCGGCGTAGCTTTAGGACAGACTTTGGTTGAAGCTTATGACAATGCTTTTGCCTGCGATCCTGAATCTGCTTTCGGCGGCATCATAGCTTTTAACCGTACTCTTGATAAAGATGCAGCCAAAGCCATCATCGATCGCCAGTTCTGCGAAGTTATCGTAGCTCCGCACGTTACTGAAGAAGCTAAAGAAGAAGTTGCCCGCAAGAAAAACATCCGTTTGCTTGAAATCGGTGATTTGAGCATTTCCCCTAAGCGTATGGACTTCAAGCGCGTAAACGGCGGCCTTTTAGTTCAGGAAGCCGACACTGAAACCGTCAAGCGTGAGGAACTTAAGGTCGTAACCAAACGTGCTCCGACCGAAGATGAACTTGAAGAATTGTTCTTTGCTTGGAAAGTCTGCAAGTACACCAAATCAAATGCTATCGTTTACACCAACAATAAACGTACTTTAGGCATCGGCTGCGGTCAGACAAGCCGCGTATTCTCAGCCCGTATCGCTTGCCTGCGCGCTGAAGACGCCAAGCTCTCTCTTGAAGGCGCTGCTTTAGCATCTGATGCTTTCTTCCCGTTCCGTGACGGTGTTGATGCCGCAGCAGCTGCAGGCATTAAGTGCATTATCCAGCCGGGCGGTTCAATTCGTGATGAAGAAGTGATTAAAGCCGCTGACGAACACGGTATTGCCATGGTATTTACCGGCATGCGTCATTTCCGCCACTAATTAAAGGAGTCTTAGATGAAAGTTTTAGTAATCGGTAACGGCGGACGCGAACACGCTCTTGCTTGGCGCGCTTCCCTTTCACCTCTTGCCGACAAAGTTTTTGTCGCTCCGGGCAACCCCGGCACCGCTCGTGAAGAAAAAATGGAAAACGTTAATATCTCCGTAAGTGATATTGACGGCTTGGTAAAATTTGCCAAAGACAATAATGTCGATCTGACTATTGTCGGTCCTGAAGCTCCGCTTGTTGACGGTGTCGTTGACGCTTTTAAGGCTGAAGGTCTTACCATTTTCGGACCGAGCAAAGCTGCAGCTCAGCTTGAAGGCTCCAAATCTTTTACCAAAGATTTCTTAAAGCGCCATCACATTCCGACCGCCGCCTACGAAATTTTCGATAACGCCGACAAAGCCTGTGCTTATATTAAAGAGCAAGGCGCTCCTATTGTTATTAAGGCAGACGGTCTTGCCGCCGGTAAAGGCGTAGTCGTCGCCATGACTGAAGACGAAGCTATCAACGCCGTTCATTCCATGCTTGACGATCACGCTTTCGGCAATGCCGGAGCTCGTGTCGTAATTGAAGAGTTCATGGAAGGCGAAGAAGCATCCTTCATCGTTATGTCAGACTCCATCAACGCTTTACCCATGGCAACCAGCCAGGATCACAAGCGTGTCGGCGACGGCGATACAGGTCCTAACACCGGCGGTATGGGAGCCTATTCCCCGGCTCCGGTTGTAACTAAAGAGGTTTATGACCGCGTTATGAATGAGATCATTAACCCTACTTTAGAAGGTATGCGTAAAGACGGAATCCCGTACTTCGGCTTCCTTTATGCAGGTCTTATGATTGATAAAAACGGCGCTCCGCGCGTAGTCGAGTTCAACTGCCGCTTCGGTGACCCTGAAACCCAACCTATCATGCTGCGCATGCAGTCGGATTTAGTTGATCTTTGCCTTAAAGGATCCAAAGAAAACGGACTTAAAGGACTTGAGGTTAAATACGATCCTCGTCCTGCAGTAGGAGTTGTTCTTGCAGCAGAAGGTTATCCCGCATCTCCGCGCAAAGGTGATGAAATTTCAGGGCTTGATGAAAAAACTCCTGAAGGCACCAAAATTTTTGAGGCCGGCACCAAGTCTGTTGACGGTAAAGTCGTAACTTCAGGCGGACGTGTTTTATGCGTTACCGCTTTAGGTGAAGATATCAAAGATGCACGCGACCGTGCCTATAAACTTATTGAAAAAGTCCACTTTAACGGCATGTTTTATCGTAATGATATTGCATGGCGTGCTTTAAAGCGTGATTAACGACTAATTCAACCGTGAACTAACAATTTAAGGCTGTAAAAAAAATCTGCAGCCTTTTTCTTTTTTGCATACAGCCAAAATTTTGATCGATCCGAAGTTAGGTTGATCAATACCTTGGTTAGCTTGGTCGGTACCTTGGTTAGCTTGGTCTACAGAATTGATATTTTCTCTCACCCGTTCTTTGTCGTCAATTTTCCAAATCTTCCGCAAGTTTTGTGCCTGCTAATAATTTTTCAACCTAAAAACAACATTAAATTTTTAACAGTTGAATGCCCCAGATATATACAATTTTTCTAAATTATTTCCCTGTCTTATTTCGCGTTGTGTTCTATCTGCAAATGATTTCAGCTGAGCTGACTCATCTAATAAAAAACAGCAATCAGGTCGTACCTTTTTTGTCTTTAACAAATTGGTATTATGGGTTGTAACTATGCTTTGTATAGGTAATTTTATTAAATACGTTAAAATATTATCAGCAACAGAAAAATGATAAAAAGCATCAAATTCATCGATAAAAACAAAAGTCGATTTATTCATAAATTGCATCCAATAAAAGAATCTTGACAATGCCAATGTTCCACTAGATGCAGTCATAAACATAGGTAATAATTGTTTATGTTTAAAATAAATTTTTTCCGATCCATCAGGGAGTTTCATTACTGATAGTTTTTCATTAACTTCATTTTTATTTAAAAATTTTTCAAAATCTTCTATTAAATCATGTTTAATAATATACTCATCAATATTAGTATTCGATAAACCTCCTATAAAAGAATTTCTTCTAAACCATAACATTCCTAAAATAAAATCCATTAACTCGAATACTAAATTATCTTTAAGTCTCGGTGAATTATTTACCATATATCTTAAAAAAGAAATACTTCCAACCTGAATTTGGGTATTTAAAGATTCAAAACCAAAATCTTTTATGCCGTCGAAATTTGTAATATTATTTGTTAAATCCCATTCAAAAATGCATTTCTTATTAATTATCAACTTTTCTTTAATCAAAGTTTTGTAGTCTTTTTTGCTATAAATATATTCAACATCTTGCCCATGTATATTAAAAACATATTCAAAGTCAGCACAATTATTAATACCATCGGCTCTCAGGTAATACTGATAAGCTAAAGAATCAGTAGACACATCTGCAAGATGATGCATTACATCAAAAATTGCATAACCTAGGTTGCTTTTTCCTGAAGCATTAGGCCCATATACCACAAGAGACTTAATAAAGTTATGATCTTCAGATAAACAATCTTCGCTATATGAATAATCTCTGACATTGGAGAAATCTAAAAATAATTCTTTAAATTGCTTAAAATTTCTTACTCTAAAAGATCTTAATATTGCAGTAGTCATAAAAGTCTCCTTGCCGTAAAAAAATTACAGCAATATAACTTTACATTATTTTTGATTCTTTTTGCATTTAAATTTGTGCCTTTGTGTCAAAAAATACAAACAAAAGTGATGATGTAAACCTTTCTCTTAATTGTCTTGACACTATCCTTCCAACGTCATACCCTACATCCCACATTAAAAATGAATTCAAAAACTTAACCGTGTTCTTCTTTTAAAGTCAAAAATGATCCAAGAAATTTTAGATGAAATTATATTATTTAGCGTCTCGTTTATAGCCAACCTCTTTGCCTCAGTTTCAGGCGGCGGCGCAGGATTCGTGCAATTTCCCTTACTTATATTAATGGGTCTTCCTTTTGCCGAAGCTTTAGGCACGCATAAAGTAGCCGTAATCTTTCTTGGAGTAGGAGCTTTAAGCAAGAAAAAAAGCGAACACGGCAAATTTAATCTTGACCGGCAAATTGCGCTTCTTATGCTTCTTATCGGCTGTCCCGCCGTCGTGGCCGGAACGCTTATAGTTATCAGCGTTCCTTCGCAAATTGCCGAAATCGCCGTCGGTCTTATTACAATCGCTGCAGGTATTTACACTTTCTTTAAAAAACAATTCGGATCAAACGCCAATCCCGAGCGTTCTAAACTGCGAGTTTTCGCCGGAACATTGGCGATTATCGCAGTCGGATTGTTTTCAGGATCTTTATCATCAGGGGCAGGACTTTTTGCCACTCTCACCTTTGTTTCGATTTTCCGATTGGATCTTAAAAGCGCCATTTTACACACCATGGTATTTGTCGCCACGATTTGGAATATCGTAGGAGCGATTACCGTAGGATCGGTAACCGCTATTCATTGGTCATGGGTGCCCGTACTTATTGCCGCTACTTTTTTAGGATCTTTTGCCGGAACTACGCTTTTAATTAAACTTCCGGTAAAAATAGTACGTCTAGTTTTTTCCTGCGTGGCTATTATGAGCGGCATAATCCTCATATCTACAGCCGTGTAGATCGTTTTGCTCAATACCGATATTGCTTACATGATCTTTAATTGCGATCTTAATAAGCATCTTGGCTAAGTCAGGATCGCGCTTTGCGCCTCGCAGCATTTCCATCAAATCAATTTGGAAATTGATCTCGTTGTCAACCAACTCCTGCTCACGCATCGCATCTTCATCAAGATCTTCTTCGGTATTGTTTTCCACCATACGCACAACAGAAGCAAGGCTTGACCTTGAAGCTATTTCCGCCTCGTCGCCCTGATGCAGAATAATCGCATCAAAAGCTGCGGTTAAAGAAGCTGCGGCATCTAAAGCAAATAAAGTACCGAGACTGTCTCCGTCTTTATCAGGATCGGGAACGAAAGGATCAAAAACATCCAAAACTTTTTCTAAATCGATGTGATTGAATTTATCTAAGTGATATTCCCAAAGTTTTTTCAGCGCGAAATTAAATTCCGCTTTACCTTTATGCTTTACGGTATCTACCCATAATTCAAAATTAGGGAACTGACGATGGGCTAAAACCAAAGCAAAAAGACTTTGACGCCACGGAGACAACTTATTTAAAGTCGGATAAAACTTTTCACCGAATAATGTCATGAAACAAAACCTTACACGTTAATTTTTCTTTACAGAGATTTTACACAGATTTGCTACAAAGATAGAACAAGACTTTAGCAAATCAGGAACTAAATATGCAGCTTTATTTTGTCAATGTCGGTTACGGCGAGTCCATTGTTATCAAAAACGCAGAAAAAGCAATTATTATCGACGGCGGACCTGACGACAAAGAAACTTATGAAGAAAAAGGAACAATCAGGCTGCATGAGTTTTTAAAAAAGATAAAGGTAATGACAATAGAAGCGATGATCTTAACGCATCTGCATTACGATCACATAGGAGGGCTTTATAAAGCCGCAGTCGATTTTCCCGTTAAAACATTTTATACGAGCATAGTCAGCGATTTTTCTTCTCAAGGCGTAAATTACATTAACGAAAATCCACAAGAGAACATTTCCACCTTTATGCGCGGAATTGCCCTCTACAAAAAACTGCTTAAGACGCTTACAAAGAACAAAGTTCCTTGTCATGAAATTGCCAAAGAAAACCGTTTATCTTTTTTTAACGGTCAGGTACAAATTAAGACAATAGGTATTACCAAAGATAATCTATTAAAACGCAAGATCATGCTTGAAAATGCTTTTTTAGACTATCAAAATCCTGATAGTCAAAAAATTCTGCTTCAATTTGATAAAAGCGAAAATTTATTTTCTTTAGCGCAATTTGTCACAGTTAACAATCATTCCTTCATGCTTACGGCAGATCAATCATGTATTGCTCGCTTTACCGATGAACTGCGCCAGGCTGATGTAGTTAAATTAACCCATCACGGTCAGATTGACGGTATGCCGTCATGTCTTATCGATATCTGCAAGCCTTCATTTTTTATTATCTGCGCCGACAGTAAGCGCACTTACAACAGCGCCCGTCCCGAGATAATTGCAAAAGCCGAAGATTATTTAAAAAAGGAGTCTATTGCAGGCCAAATTTTTATTACCGGAATGCTTAACCGAAACTTTTCTTTAAATGAAGAAATTTGTGCCGTAGGCTTTGAATGTAAAGAAAATTTACTTCCTTTTGCCGTATTAAAAAAATAACTTAACAAACGCCTTATATAAAGCAAATTTGAATTTAAAAAGTGTTTGCTAATCTTACGCCATCATTTTTAAAGGTGTAAGTATGATTAGCAACAAACGACAAAAAACCGTAAAAGGAATATGTCTTGCCTTTTTAATGGTATGGACGCTTTTTCCCATTTACTGGATGTTCACCCTTTCAATCCGCAGTCAGGATGATTTGAACTCCGGATTTTCTTTTTATCCGCGATCTTTTTCACTTGAGAATTTCATCGGACTTTTTACGGAAAAGGGATTTTTGAACGCCATCTTAAATTCTTTATTCGTAACCTGTACATCACTGTGCGTATCTTTAGTATTCGGCGTAATGTGTTCTTACATATTATCCCGTGCCAGATTCAAATTCGGAATGAAAGGCCCGATGCTGTTCTGGGTACTGCTCATAAGAATTCTGCCGCCGATTTCCCTGGCGCTGCCGCTTTACATCATGATGACCTCACTTGGCATCATCAATACGATGACTCCTATCGTACTTGCCCATATTTTAATTAACGTGCCTTTTATCATCTGGTTTCTCCTGTCATTTTTCCAAAAACTTCCCGTAGAAGTTGAAGAAAGCGCTATGGTCGACGGCGCAAGCGAATGGCAGATGTTTACCAAAATCGTTCTACCCCAGGTTCTTCCGGGGCTTACTGCGGTCGGTATCCTTTCCTTCATGACTTCATGGAACGAATACCTTTACGGCGTTATCTTCGTGCAGGATCCGCAGAACTTTACCATTCCGCTGCTCCTTTCCACCATGAACTCCGAACAGGAACTCACCCAATGGGGCATGGTCGCATCAGGCGGCGTCATCTCCTTAATCCCGGTTTTATTTTTCGTAATTTTCGCTCAAAACTTCTTAATCTCAGGACTGTCAAGCGGTGCTGTGAAAGAGTAATTAAAAGGAAATAACCATGAGACATTCTCGCTTTTTAAAATCAGCAATCTCCGCATTAGCCGGAGCAGTAATATTAAGCTGCAGCGCCTCAACCGCTCTTGCCGACGATGAGGTTACCTTGACTATCGCCGCCCGCGGCGGTTCACACGTTGACGTAATCAACGCCGTTAAAGACAAATTTGAAAAAGAAAATAACTGCACCATTAAAATTCTGGGCCTTGAAAACGCTTCTTTAAAACAGAAAGTATCTCTTGATTCCCGCAATGAAGAAGGTGCCTTTGACCTTGTAATGCTTGACGATCCGTGGATCCCTGAGTTTGCAGCAGGCGGTTTGCTTTTAAACCTGACCCAAAACGGCTATAAAGACGATCCGGATTTCGTAACCACCTCACTTGCCGTGTGTAAAGAACCATATGCCTCAGGCGATACCTACGCCCTGCCTTTTGCCGGTAACGTAACCTTGCTTTTCTACAACGAAGGTGTTCTCAATAAGGTCGGTGCAAAAGTTCCCGATAACTGGCAGGACGTTTTAACCATATCTCAAAAAGTTAAAGAGCAAGGACTTTTAGGCTATTTAGTTCGCGGTCAGCAGGGCAACCCGATTGTCGGTGACTATCTGCCGATTTTGTGGGCATTAGGCGGCGACGTTTTTGATAAAGACATGAAGAACGTAACCGTAAACTCCCAAATAGCAAAAGACGCCCTTGCCTTATACATCGAACTTTACAAGACCGGTGCCAACTACGATAAAAACGATCTTGTCGCCTCCGTATCCAAAGGCAAAGCAGCCATGAGTCTCGGCTGGCCGTCATGGTTTATTTCAGGCTCCGATTCACTTGCCAACTATGCAGTTATTCCGGGAAAGAAAGACGCCTCATCCCCTGAGTACAGCGCCGGCGTGATCGGCAACTGGATGATGGGCGTTACCGCCAACACCACCCATAAAGATCTTGCCATCAAATTACTGCAATACTTAACCTCAGCAGAAGTACAGATAAGCGCCGCCGATAAAGGTGCCGTTCCTACCCGTACCTCGGTCTTCAACAATGCCGATTTGAATGCCAAATACCCGTTCTATCAGGTACTGCTCAAAGGCACCGAAAAGTCTAAAGTTCGTCCCCGCACTCCGCTTTGGGGTGAAATTGAAAATGTCTACGGAATCGAGCTTTCCAACGCTTTAACCGGACAAAAATCAATTGACGATGCTTTAAACGACGCTAAAGTCGCTATCGAAGAAGTCATCGCCCGTTAACAGTAAAGCCCCGCGTAAGCGGGGCCTATATCATCATGAAAAAATCAACAGGTCTTTTTGAATACTTAATGATAAGTCCTACGGCTTTAGTCTTAACCGTATTAAGCTTATTTCCGTTAATTTTCATTATTTACTACAGTTTTACCGATTATTACTATCTATCTTTATCCGATCCGAAAAACATCGGCATTGATAACTACATAAAACTGTTTTCAGATCGCTACTTTCTGCAGGCTCTGTATAACACCTTCATTTTTACGGTCGTAGCCGTAATCACTGAAGTATTTTTAGGTCTTATGATAGCGGTTTTGATTGACAGCATCGTCAAAAGACAGAAATTTTTCAGAACCGTAAGTCTGCTGCCGACCCTGCTGCCTCCCGTAACCGTGGCTTTGGTATGGCAAATCATGCTTGCCAATAATGACGGTCTTTTCAACTCGATTCTTAACATCTTGGGCTTTGCCGGTTATAACTTCTTAGGCGAAATCGATACCGCATTCTGGTGCATCCTGCTTATTGATATCTGGCAGTATTCGCCTTTTGCCTTCCTTCTCATGTATGCCTCACTCCAAGGCGTGCCTAAAGGACAATATGAAGCCGCAGCCGTTGACGGAGCCAATGCCTTCCAGCGCTTTATCTACATTACCTTGCCCAATATTTCAAACGGCATTGCGCTTGTTGCCATATTGCGCATGATTGACTCATTCCGTCTGTTCGATAAAGTCAACGTCTTAACCAAGGGCGGACCTGCAAACTCAACTGCCACAATCTCCCAATATATTTATCAAAACGGCGTCAGCTCATTGCGCGTAGGTTATGCCTCAACCGCGTCAGTAGTAATGACCGTCATGGTTCTTGCCATGGCTTCAATCTACATCTACCGTTCTTTTAAAACTAAAAAGCTTTAATAAAGGATTTCTTTCATGGCCAAAATATCGCTTCAGCACATCAACAAAACCTATGACGACGGCGTGTGCGTAATTGATGATTTAAATCTTGAAATCAAAGATAAGGAATTTATCGTTTTAGTCGGACCTTCAGGATGCGGCAAATCCACTACTTTGCGCATGATCGCAGGTCTTGAAAGCATTTCACGAGGTGAAATGTATATAGGCGATCGTCTCGTCAATGATTTAAATCCTAAAGAACGCAATATCGCGATGGTTTTTCAAAGCTATGCTCTTTACCCGCATATGTCCGTATATGAGAACATGGCTTTTTCCTTAAAACTGCAGAAAGTCGACACCGGAACTATCGATCGTAAAGTCAGAAACGCGGCAAGAATGCTTGATTTAGAGCATCTTTTAGAGCGCAAGCCTCGTGCCTTATCCGGCGGTCAGCGTCAGCGTGTGGCATTGGGACGCGCCATGGTTCGCGATCCTGATGTCTTTTTACTTGACGAGCCGTTATCAAATCTTGACGCTAAATTAAGAACCCAGATGCGTACCGAAATTTCTTCTTTACATAAACAGCTCGGTACGACTTTCATCTACGTTACCCACGATCAGACCGAGGCCATGACCATGGCCGATCGCATTGTCGTAATGAAAAGCGGTGAAATTTTACAGGTCGACACCCCGACCAATCTTTACAATCATCCTAACTGCATGTTCGTAGCCGGATTCATCGGCTCACCGCAAATGAACTTCTTTAAAGGCAAGCTCGAAAGAAACGGCGATCGCCTTGATTTTGAATTTGACGGTAACGTCATCGCTATTGATAAAGATCATCAGCCAAAGCAGCTTGAAAATTATGCCGGCAAGGAAATTTATATCGGTATCCGTCCTGAACATATCCATATTAGAGCTCACGAAGAAATGCAGAAGGTCCGCGCAACAGTCGAGTTCCGTGAATTGCTCGGGGCTGATATCTGTCTTTACACCAAAACCGGAAGCGATCGCATGGTGATTAGATGTCCTTCGACTTATGAAGGTGAATTAAGCCAAAACTGCGACTTTTATCTTGATATGTCAAAAGTGCATTTCTTTGACGCAAACACTCAAAAAACAATCGCTTAAGTTCCCTTTTTTAAGCCTTGCTTTTTTTGTGGCAATGCTGCTTCTTTTCACTGCCTTTGCATATTGAAAATTAACCGACAGAATTTAAATAAGCCCAGCTGTTTTTGCCTCTTAAACCTTATTTGCAGCCTTAAAATATCTTCAGTAAAATTTTCATTAAAAAAATTGAACTTTTTGCTTCAAAAATGGTCAATTTCACATAAAATATGAGAAATTTTTTTATTTTTCATAGCGTCTCTTTTTTCTAAGAGGCAGTTTCCGGCAATTTATTTCACATAAAACCTATTGTTGCATGCATTTTGAAGATTTCATTTCAGGTGAGCCTCTTGAAAAAGGCTCCGCAAGTGCTTTATTACCGAAAAAGCATACTATTGCCATCTGCATCTCAATTGCCGTCGTCGCTTTAGCCGCCATATCAGTTTCGATTCCTGCGGACGCTTCAAATGACGCAGGATTAGTTGCCATCAACGATTCAGACTCATCAGACGAACTTATTCTTATCGATCCTGATGCTACCGATAATATTATCCGTCCTGAAAGCTCACTTACTGAAGCCCTTTTCCCGAATATCGCCAACGCTAAGGTTAAGACCTATGCCGTAGGCAAACAGATTGTGGAAATCGATTCCGATCCGATAACTCTTGACTCAATGGATGACGAGCTTGCCGACGAAGTTATAGATGAAGATAACTCAATTGAAAACCAAGTAAGAAAGCTCGCTAAAGCAGAAGGTACGGATTTAACCCCTAATCATTGGTACACCGAAACCGTGACCAAGGGCGACACCATATCATCAATCTTCTCGGATTTGAATATTCCGGCAAGAACCCTGGTAGCTATACGCAAAACGGACGGTTTACCCAAGTCCTTTGATAATCTGCAGATTGGCGACAATCTTTCATTCTTGATTGACGATGACAATAATCTGTTATCTTTCGTCAAACAGGAAAACAAAAAATCCCAGCTGCGTTTTACCCGTCCTGACGGATCAAACACTGACTTTGTTTTAACAAAAGAAGCTTTAAATGCACATACTGCCGTAAGCACCGGCAAATTACTTGCTGAAGCCAAACAAGCGCTTAAAAAATTAAATGCGTCTCCTGCAAAAGAGATTCAGGACAACTCGCAAGGCTCTCTATTAGCTCAAGCCAAGAAAAAAGCCGATGCTTTAGAAAAAGAAGCAGTAAAAGCCTCGGCGAAAAAAGACACCTCACCTAAAAGCACGCATGAGAAGCTTTTTGCATCACGCGGCAGGCTTGTCGTCGTCAACATAAAAAAGGGTCAAACTTTTACCGAAGCGGCATACGGCAGCGGACTTAGCTATTCGGAGATATATAAAATCATCGGTTTGTTTAAAGGCCGCATTCAATTTTCACGCCATATACAAGCAGGTGATTCCATGCGCGTCCTTTTCTCCAACAGTAAAGGCAAAGGCTCGATAAATGCCGTTGAATTCAAGCTGTCACGCCTTGGAAAGGTTGCGTCTTACCGCAACCTCACCGATAACCGCTACTATGATGAAAACGGTCCTGCCGTCGCGAAAAAAGCCACGTTTAAACGCATCCCGCTTGAAGGCAACGTCCGTATTTCATCGCAGTTTAATCCCAACCGCCGCCATCCGGTCACAGGACGCGTCCGTCCGCATAACGGAACCGACTTTGCGGTAAGGGTGGGAACTAAGGTTATCGCTCCGTCAAGCGGCGTTGTCGAAACCGCACGCTACTCACGTTCTGCAGGCTACTTTATCGTATTAAATCATGCCAACGGCTATTCCACCGTTTACATGCATTTATCAAAGCTTAACGTCAAGCCGGGACAAAGAGTCAAGATGGGACAGGTTATCGCCCGTTCGGGTAATACCGGAATGTCTACAGGTCCCCACCTGCATTACGAGTTAAGAAGAAACGGCCGTCCGGTTAACGCCATGCGCGTTAAGCTGCCAAGCTCCGGAGTTTCTTCTGCGACCACAAGACAAATTCAGCGCTTTAAAAATAACGTCGCGCAATTTAAAAAAGATCTTTATAACTCACGGCTTATCGCTAAAAACTAAGTCTGGTTTTATAACTAAATTTTCTGAAGCGATCGGATTTTCCGATCGTTTCTTTTTTTACGCGCACAAAGCTTAATTTTTGACGAAATTAACATCAATATTTACCGATTTCTTTTAAGCTTTAAACAAGTCTTACAAAGACTTGAGGAGCTACGTATGGGACAAGAGACTTTAAGAGGTTTTAATACTCAGCTGCAAGACGTTGAAGATCGTTATTCCTGGATCAATGACATGATTAAAGCACGTCAGGATCTTGTTTTGATGTACATGAAGCTTTTAAACCTGACGCCCAAAGGAAGTACCGATATCACCGAATGCTATCCTTCTTATGAGGAAGTGACCAGTTTTTGTGAGCACCTTATAGATTACCTGTCCCACGGTCACTTTGATCTCTACCCTAAAATAATTGAGCTTATAGAAAACGCCTCAGGTCGGTCGTTATCCATCGCGCACCGTGTTTTACCGCGTATTGAAAAAACCACGGAATTTTTAATGCGCTTTAGCGATTTATACGCAGAAGATCTAAACGAAAAGAAAATGCAGAGCTTAAAACGCGATCTTGAACAGGTAGGAAAATGCCTAGAGCAGCGTTTTAGAAACGAAGACCGTCTTATTATCGGACTTCGTCTCGTCCACTCCATCATGAAAAGCCAGTGACCTACTCCCCCACCTAAGAGGTAGGGGCTTCCTTCTCGTTCAAAACTCCTTGTGGAGTCAGTATCAGCGAGCTGTCGCCACTGGTCCAGCGGCCTAGCAATTCTATTGCATGATCCTTGAGGTTTTCGCAAGCGTTCTTGTCCCTGTGATGGTGATGCCCGCATACCGGACAATCCCATTCACGCACAGCAAGGTTTTTGACCTCAGGATTTTTAGTTTTACAATGTGAGCATAATTGCGAGCTTGGATAAAGCGGATGGATTTTAACTAAAATCTTCCCCTTAGCCTGAAGCTTATAAGCCAAGAAGTTTCTAAGCATGCCAAAACCGTTGTCATAAACGCTCTTGCCGAAATTGAGCGCTTTGGCCATCGCTTGAAGATTTATGTCCTCTACTGCAGCTGCGTCAAAGTTATCGGCAACATTATGCGAAAGCTTATGCAGAAAATCTTTTCTGCGATTGGCCGCTTTCTCATGGATAGCGCCGACTTTATGGCTCTGCTTCCAATAGTTATGGGAGCCGTATTTCATACGCGAAAGCTTGCGCTGTGCGCAAGAGAGCTTTTTCTCAAGCTTACGGTACCATTTGATATCTTTTTCCGTGACATCAAAGCTGCCGCTTGATGAAACGATTAAGCTTGGCATGCTGTAGTCAAAAGCCTCAACCTTATCTGCCGCAAAATGCTCTTTAAGCTTAACTTCTTCTTTCTGCACCTCATACACAAGAGATGCGTAAAACTTGCCGCTTGCCGTCTCTTTGATGGTAACGTGCTTGAGCTCACCGCCCGGTATATTGCGGTGAAGAATGATTTTGACGTCACCGGCCTTAGGCAGACGCAGCAGGTTTAAAGTGTCGCTTTTGTGAATAAGGCGGATATTATTGTTCGTTGCGTTTGTGGTGTAGCTTCTTTTGTCCCTTCCCTTTCTTTTAAAATTAGGATTTTTTCCTTTGGCAAACTGCCGCTTGCAGGCCTGATTTAACTCAAGCTGAGTATTGGCAAGTGCCAAGGAGTCAACCTCATTAAGATATTTATAGCTCTTCTTTAAATGAGCGGGAGTGGTGTTCTTAAACTTGACCCCGCCTAATTCCCGATTGGATTTTATCCTTTCATCCAAAAGGAGATTCCAGGTTTTGCGGCAGCAGCCGAAGGTCTTCCAAAAAATGATGCGCTGAGCCGGCTCCGGCTTTATCCTGCATCTTAACACTTTATTGACCTTGACCATTGCCATAAGAGATTAATCCATCCCCTGTTTTTCTATATACTCTTTGATAACTTCAAGAGAAGCTCCGCCTGCACTTATCAGGCAATAGCTTCGTGACCAGAAATACTCCTTCCACAGGTGCTTCCTGAGCTCAGGATATGCCCTCTTTACCACCCGGGAGGATGCACTTTTATAAGCATTAATAAATTTTGAAAGCACGGTATCAGGCTGTGCCTTAAACAGAACATGTACATGATCGCTGTCGTGGTTCCACTCTTTAAGCTCAGCTTTATAGTCCGGAGCAATCCTTATGAACACTTCTTTTAGAAATTCGGAAATTTCATCATCTATCACCTTGCGCCGATATTTTATAATCAGCACTAAATGATAACTGAGGCTGAACACTGAATGATTGTTATTATCAAGCTTCTTTCTAATAGACTTATCAATACGCATATTCAATATTGTACACCGGAGTGCATGGCAGTCAAGCCCCGGATGCCATTCAGCTCCACCTTATCAGAAGGTGGAGACTTCTGGCTTTTATTGTTAAACTAAATCAATTAAATCACTAATGCGCTTTACGGCAATGATTTCCAGTCCGGAAGGCGCTTTTTTAGGAGCATTGTCAAAAGGTACGATAGCTCTTTTAAATCCTTGCTTAAAAGCTTCGGCAATACGTTCCTGCCCGGACGGCACCGGTCTTATTTCTCCGGTAAGCCCCACTTCACCAAAAGCGATGGTTGTTCTGTCTATAGGTCTTGAGTGATAAGAAGACAACAGCGCAAGAATTAAAGGCACGTCAGACGCTGTTTCCTCAACCTTGACGCCGCCTACGACATTAACAAACACATCCTGATCGGCAAGCTGGCATCCTCCGTGACGGTGGAGTACCGATAAAAGCATGGCAAGACGATTAGGATCGGTTCCTAAAGACAAACGCCGCGGATTACCAAGCTGAGATAAATCAACCAACGCCTGCAGCTCGACTAAAAGAGGTCTGGTTCCCTCCCATACCACCATGGCAAGAGATCCGGGAGCTACCGTTTCCTGACGATTTAAAAAAATCGCCGACGGATTTTTAACCTCGCAAAGGCCATGATCGGTCATGGCAAAAACGCCAATCTCATTTACCGCGCCAAAACGGTTTTTATGGCAGCGCAACGTTCTAAATCGCGGATCGTTGCCTGATTCCAAAATAACCGAACAGTCCACGCAATGCTCTAAAATCTTAGGACCTGCAAGAGTTCCGTCTTTAGTCACGTGTCCGATTAAAAATACCGCGATTCCGGTTTTCTTTGCAAACTGAGTCAAAGCCGCCGCACCTTCGCGTACCTGACTTACGGAGCCAGGAGCCGATTCGACTCCCTGCACATGCATTACCTGAATGGAGTCGACAATCAATACCGCGGGCTTTTCCTGCGCCGCGATTTTACAAATCTCATCAATGGATGTTTCCGCCGCAATTCTTACTTTCTCAGTAGGAAGCATCAGGCGCTGCGCTCTTAACGCCACCTGCTGTAACGATTCTTCACCGGTGATATACAAAACCGCGGCATGACTTGCAAGCTTGCAGACCGTTTGCAGCAGCAATGTCGATTTGCCAGCTCCGGGATTGCCGCCTAAAAGCACGACCGATCCAGGAACGATGCCGCCGCCTAAAACCCTGTCAAACTCGTTATATCCCGTATATAAGCGCTGCGCCTTTTCAAGCTTTACGTTATTAAGATTACTTACACCGCTGCCGCTTGCTCCGGCAAAGCCCGACATGGCACGGGCTGCCGCGCTGCGTCCTGCCGAAGGCTCGTCATTTACTCTTATTTCGCTTATGGTATTCCACTCGCCGCATTCACGGCACTGTCCCTGCCAACGCGGATATCGCGCTCCGCAGGAAGCGCATACATATACCGTTTTAACCTTTGCCATATCTACAGGTCACCGCATTTGAGCATTAACAAAACAGTGGAAAGATCAGAATAATTAAGACAGGTTAAAGCTTCAGCCTGTACCTTGGGTTTAGCATGATAGGCAATGCCCAAAGACGCGGCATTTATCATTAAAAGATCGTTTGCTCCATCGCCAATTGCTATGCTTTGTTCATTAGCGACGCCTGATGATTTCATCAAATCTGAAAGCGCAGCTTTTTTCTTTACCGCATCAACAATCTCGCCTTCAACCATGCCGGTAAATTTCCCGTCTTTAATCTCAAGGCTGTTGGCTCTCACCAAATCAAGATCGTATTTATCCTTAAGAACATTAATAAGCTGCACAAAACCGCCCGAAGCAATGCCCACTTTCCAACCGTTTTCTTTAAGACCGTTTACCAGTATGCCGTAACCGTCGGTTTCACGCATGATAGATTTTACTTTTTCAAGAACTAAGGCATCGCCTCCTTTTAACAGCGACACTCTCTTTTTTAATGATGAAGCAAAATCAAGTCTGCCGTGCATCGCTTCACCCGTAATTGCCGCAACTTCATCATAGACGTTAAGGCAACGGGCGATTTCATCAATGCCTTCAATCTGCACGGATGTCATATCCATATCCATCACCAAAACTCCGGGAGTCTTTAAAGACGGAACGGACTGCACCATAAGAGCATCAAAATCAAACAGTTTTTGACAAACGGCTTCTTTTAGCCGTTCCTTTAATTCAGCATAATTACCGCATTCATAAGTATATAAGGCATATGAATGATTAAACTCAACCCCGGACGCTTTTAACACAAGCGACTTATCATTTAAAGCTAAATGTTCGCACAGTCTGTTTATCGCGTTTAACTCGTTTAAGTCATTATTCTTTACTGATAAATATAAAAACACCTGCATCTTTTCGTCCTTTTACAAACTGCGGCTTTTACAATAATAACGCTATTTTACAAAAGGACTAAAGAATTTAAAACGCACGCGCGATATTTTCGCCATTAAGGTTCAATACGGAAAATGAATTAACTAACACTTTGTTTTTACATTCTTTTTTATCTAAAGAAAAAAGTATACTAAGATCCTTTATCAAACTTTCAAAAAGTTTTACATCGTAGTCAAAGCGCCCATCAAAATCGCTTTCCAGCACAAGATTTGAGATACCCGCATAAGCTAAGGCTTCGTTAAACGCCCTGCCTCGCTTTAACCCATATCGTCCTACGCCAAGCTTAAACCCCGCATCCAAATAGCGCTTGGCCAAATCTTTTGAAAAGGTAAAACCATGAATTATTCCGCTTAGTTTTCCATTATATTCATTTAAAAGTTTTAAAAGTTCGTTATGATATTTTCTTATATGCACTGAAAGGGGCAAAGAATAAGCTGCGGCCAAATCACAAAAAAAGCGCAGATTATAAAGCTGATCATCAAGTGCAATCGCCGCTTTGTCATCCAATCCGCATTCGCCGATGCAAACTATTTTATTGTTATTTAAAAGATTATTCCAATCATCCTTTTCTTTATCACTAAGTTTTCCTATAGAAAAGCACGGATGAAGACCCACGCCCGCATAAATATTTTCCCCATGAAGCCGCGTATTTAAAACACTGTCATTAAAATCCACGGCAACAGATAAGGCACAGATTTTATTTTCTTTAAGTATATGACAAAGCGCGTCTTCAAGACGCGCTTTGGTCAAATGCATATGAGTATCAAAAAAGCACATTTTAATGCTCGCGCGTTGCAGCAAAATGCACTTTAGGATGGCGCTCCATAGTCAACGATAAGTTAACGCCGGAACTTGCCAAATACGTAAGATTATCGCCGCCGTCATAAGCAAGATTCTGCGGAACCTTCTTTTCAAGCTCTTCAAGAGCTTTAGGATCATCAGAGCTTACCCAGCGGGCAGTTGATACATTGACGTTCTCATAAACGGCATCAACGTTATATTCATGCTTAAGCCGTGATACCACCACGTCAAACTGCAATACGCCGACGGCACCTACGATTAAGTCATTGCTGACTACAGGACGAAATACCTGTACCGCGCCTTCCTCTGAAAGCTGCACCAGACCTTTTAACAGCTGCTTTTGCTTTAAAGGATCTTTTAAGCGAATGCGGCGGAAAAGTTCAGGCGCGAAATTAGGAATACCGCTAAAATGCAGAATTTCACCTTCAGTAAAGGTATCACCGATACGAATGGTTCCGTGATTATGAATACCGATAATATCGCCGGCTACGGCTGAAAGCGCCATTTCGCGCTCACCGGCCATGAATGTCACGGCATCGGAGATCTGGACATCCCTCTCAATGCGCACGTGACGCAATTTCATTCCCTTGTGGTAACGTCCTGAAACAAGACGCATGAACGCGATACGATCGCGGTGTTTAGGATCCATATTAGCCTGGATCTTGAAGATAAAACCGGTAAGCTTCTCTTCGGTTGCTGCAACTTTTCTTGAATCAGCCTCGCGATCCAAAGGCGACGGGGCCCATGAAGTAAGACCGTCAAGCATGCAGTCAACGCCGAAATTACCTAAAGCGGTACCGAAAAACACCGGGGTAAGATCGCCGTTTAAAAAAGCCTCTTCATCAAAAGGATTTGATCCGCCTTGAATAAGCTCCATATCCTCGCGCAGCTTTGCAGCAAAATCCTCACCGACAGCCGCGTCAAGCTCGGGATTATCAAGTCCTTTTATTACGCGGCGCTCTTGAATATGAAAGCCTTCACCTGAGTGATATAAAAGAACTTCATCTCGAAGGATATGATAAATACCCTTAAAAGATTTGCCGCTGCCTATAGGCCAAGTGATCGGAGCGCATAAAATATTAAGCTCGTTTTCAACTTCATCCATAAGCTCTAAAGGATCGCGGGTTTCGCGGTCAAGCTTATTCATAAAAGTCAAAATCGGAGTTGAACGCAAGCGGGTTACTTCCATAAGTTTGCGAGTACGCTCCTCAACGCCCTTGGCCGCGTCAATCACCATCAGGCAGGAATCAACGGCAGTAAGCACGCGATAAGTGTCTTCAGAAAAGTCTTCGTGACCCGGGGTGTCAAGTAAATTGACGATACAGCCGTTATATGGGAACTGCATTACTGAGGTGGTAACTGAAATTCCGCGTTCCTTTTCCATATCCATCCAGTCGGATTTGGCAAAAGAACCGGTGCTGCCGCGGCCTTTTACTTCACCTGCTCGCTGAATGACACTGCCAAAAAGCAAAACCTTTTCGGTAATCGTGGTTTTACCGGCGTCAGGGTGGGAAATAATCGCAAAGGTACGGCGCTTTCGCACCTCATTTATAAAATTCTGATCTGCCATAAATTATTTACGCATAAAAAAAGCGGGCAAAATAGCTTTGTCCGCTTAATCAAATCATCTACTTGGAAAAATGAGCAATCGCTTTTTCAATACGGTTTAAAGCGCGATCGCGTCCGACTAACACCATAGTGTCACCGATGCCGGGAGACATAGCGGTACCGGTCATGGCAAGACGTAAAGGCTGTCCGACTTTACCCATGCCGATCTCAAGTTTTTTAGCCAAAGCTTCAAGTACTTCATCAATGGCCTGAGGATCCCATGAGGAAAGAGAGCGTAAGGACTCAAGCGATGCTTTTAACACGTCAACAGAGCCTTCTTTAATCCACTTCTTTACTCCGGCAGGATCGTATTCAGTGAAATCCTCATAGTAGCAGCGTGCCTTTTGTGCCATCTCTTTTAAAGTGTGGGTACGTTCGGCATAGTTTTTAACTACAAGTTCAGGAGCAGGACCTTGAGACAAATCCGTAACACCGATACGGTTTAAATGCCAAACAAGCTCTTTTGCCACTTCTTCGACCGGCAAAGTCTTCATGTAGTGAGCATTAAGCCAATCGAGTTTTTTGGTGTTAAAACTTGATGCGCTCTTTGAGATCTGAGCAGGATCAAACCACTCAATCATCTCATCACGGGAGAAAATTTCCTGATCACCGTGGCTCCAGCCAAGACGTACCAGGTAATTCACCAAAGCTTCAGGCAGGTATCCGTCTTCACGATACTGCATGACGCTTACTGCGCCGTGGCGCTTTGACAGCTTAGTGCCGTCATCGCCTAAAATCATGGCGACATGACAAAATACCGGGATCTTGGCGCCAAGTGCCTTATACAGGTTTATCTGACGCGGAGTGTTATTGACGTGATCGTCACCGCGAATTACGTGGGTAATACCCATATCGTAATCATCGACAACCACGCAGAAATTGTAAGTAGGAGTTCCGTCAGAGCGCTGAATAATGAAATCATCAAGCTCACTGTTCTGGAATTCGATATGACCTTTTACCAGATCGTCAAAAGCGACGGTTCCGGTGTCGGGATTGCGAAAACGGATAACGTAAGGCTCATCAGGAGCATGTTCGCTGTGATCGTCACGGCAATGACCGTCATAACGGGGCTTTAATCCTTTTTTCATCTGCTCCTGACGCATCTTCTCAAGACGCTCCTTAGAGCAATAGCACTTATAAGCAAGCCCTTTTTCCAAAAGCTCATTAATGACTTCTTTATAACGGTCAAAACGCTTGGTCTGATAATAAGGACCTTCGTCCCAATTAAGGTTAAGCCACTGCATTGACTCTAAAATAGCGTCAATTGCAGGCTGAGTGGAACGTTCTCTGTCTGTATCCTCAATACGCAAGACAAATTCACCGTTACAGTGTCTTGCGTACAACCATGAAAACAATGCGGTTCTGGCACCGCCGACGTGCAAAAATCCCGTAGGTGACGGGGCAAAGCGAGTCTTGACCATTTATCTTAATATCTCTTAACTGCTATTTAATTCAAGATGGGCGTATTTTAGCACTTTCGCTTGCTTTTTGCCGCCCCAAAATATGCCGCTTTAAGCTTGTCAAGTGGCGATAACGCATTAAATTCTCATCAAAAAATCAAAAAATGTAAGCCGTGAGCCTTTTTTAGATAAAAAGCTTCGGTTAATATTTGAAAGTTAACCGGAAATAATGACGCGATAAATAAACTATATGGAAATGCCAACAAGTCAAAAAGCACAAATGCAGATCCGCGGTACGCCTGCAAGCCGCGGCATAGCTTTCGGCCGCATCTCTTTTTTAAAACGTCATGCTCTTCCTTCTGAGCGGCATGAAGTTTCTGACGTAAAAGCAGAGCTTGAGCGCTTTGAAAAAGCTCGAACCGATGCCATAGCACAGCTTTGCAATCTCTATGAAGCATCCCTAGAAAAAGTCGGTGAACAAAATGCGGTAGTATTTCAGATTCACCAGATGATGCTTGACGATCCTGATTACGTTTCCCAAATTAATGAATTAATCGAAAACGAACACGTTAACTCCGAATATGCCGTAGATTTCGTTTCCAAAAAATTTGCCGACATGTTCAAAAGCATGGACAACGATTACATGCAGGGACGCGCGGCAGACGTAATCGATATTTCACGCCGAGTAACCGAGCTTTTGCTTTTAAACTCAGGCCAGCTCATTCCGCAAAAAATCACTCCGTCACAAGGACAGCCCGTAATTTTAGCAACCGACGATCTGTCCCCGAGTGAAACCGTTCAGCTTGATAAAGACTCGGTATCCGGCATCATCACTTCAGAAGGTTCATCAAGATCGCATACGGTAATCTTTGCAAGAACCATGGGTCTTGCTTCGGTTATCTGCATAGGCCCCGATCTTAATCCTTCCCTTGAAGGCAAATTCGCCATTGTCGACGGCGGAGCCGGTATCGTTTATATTGAGCCTGATGAAGCGACAATCGCCGAATTTACTGAAAGAAAGCGTACGGAAGATGCGCTACGCGCCCGTCTTGAACAGTTCCGCGGCAAGGAAACTTCTACTTTATCCGGCAGAAAAATTCACCTTTACGCCAACATCGGATCTGCAGACGATATCGAGCTTGCCAAAGCCTCGGATGCAGAAGGCATCGGACTTTTCCGCAGCGAATATATTTATCTGTCATCACCAGATTTCCCAAGCGAAGAAACTCAATTTAATATTTACAAACAAGTACTTGAAGGTATGGGCGGCAAACAAGTAGTCATACGCACTCTTGATATCGGTGCGGATAAAACGGCTGATTACTTTATGCTAAAACCCGAAGACAATCCCGCGATGGGAATGCGTGCCGTACGCATCTGTCTTACCCGCCCGGAAATCTTCAAGACTCAGTTAAAAGCTCTCTATCGCGCTTCAATATACGGAAATCTCGCCATCATGTTCCCGATGATTACCTCCGTTGAAGAAGTAAAGCAATGCATTGCTTTATGCGATGAGGTAAAAAAGGAACTTGACGAAGCATCAATTCCCTATTCTCATGACGTAAGTCTCGGAATTATGATTGAGACCCCAGCCTCAGCCATAATCAGTGACGAGCTGGCTCATTACGTGGATTTCTTTAGTATCGGTACCAACGATTTAACGCAATTTACATTGGCAGTAGATCGCCAAAATGCCGAAATCAGCAAATTCTTAAACCCTTATCATCATGCAGTTATCCGCCTTATTGAAACCACTGTGAAAAACGCGCATGATGCCGGCATTTGGGTCGGTGTTTGCGGTGAGCTTGCTGCCGATGAGGGATTTACCCATGAATTGGTACGTATTGGCGTTGATGAAATCTCCGTAGCTCCGTCAAGCGTACTTATGTTGCGTGCCCGAATTTCAACTTTAGGATAATAACCATGGCTGAATGCGTTGTAATTTCAGATGAAATCACCGGCGGCAGTTCCGTTGCCGCAATGCTTGAAAAAAATCGCTGCACCGTTTGCTCGCTTATAAGCAATAAAGGATTAAAAAATCCTGAAACGGCTAATTTTGACTGTCTTGTATATTCAACCAACAGCCGTACGCTTACGCCGGAGCAAAGCTATCAGTTGGTATTCTATGCAGGCAAACTTTTAAAAAATCCTGAAGTAAAACTTTATGCAAAACGCATCGATCCTTCTATGCGCGGCAACACCTGTACCGAAACCCAGGCACTGCTTGACGCTCTTGGTGAGCCGGATCGCGTGGCCATCGTCGTTCCGGCATTTCCTGATTTAAAACGTATTAATGTCGGCGGCTACATATTAGTCGACGGCTTGCCGCTGCAAAAATCACTAGCAGGACTTGATGATATGCGCCCTGCTCAAGGCGGCCGAGTTGCGGAGCTTTTCTCAGAGAAATTCCGCTATCACACAGAGGTTTTATACCTAAAAGAATTCATCAAAGGCACGGAACACCTAAGTGAAAGGATCCGCGAACTTGCCAACCGCGGAGCCCGTGCAATCGTTCTTGACTGCACTTCTCAAGAAGATATCAATACCATTGCAGATGCAGTTTTGGCTTCAGGCATTAAATTCCTCGCAGTAGATCCGGGCCCGTTTACCGCAACGCTTGCACGAAAAGTAATGCGTGAAGCGGAATCACATAAAGCAGCCAATCAAAAGATTTTCGGTTTGGTGGGAGGCATCAGCCCGCTTATTGCTGCCCAAGTCGAAAAACTGCGTCTTGAAGAACAGGTGTTATTTATATCCGTAGACAGTGCCGCTTTAATTGAAGACGATCAGCGCCGAGCAGCTGAGATCGATCGGGTGGTAAATGAGTATCTTGCCAAATGCGATGAATACAAAATCATATTTGTCGTATCCGATCACTTGGGAGCTACATCCCAGCAAATACTGACTTATGAAAAAGAGCTGGAAAAGACAGGAAGATCAAGTCTTGAAGCGCTTGATTTAACCAGTTCCGCATACGGACAGATAGCAAGACGCGTGCTTGCAGGCGATCCTAACGTTAAAGCCGTTTACTCCACCGGTGCCGAATATACTCTTGCCGTATGTAGAGAACTGAAATCCTCAGGACTTAACATCTTAGGACAGGTTTTGCCGCTTACCGCTTACGGAGAAATATTAGGCGGTGACTTTAACGGTCTTAAATACGTAACTTCATCGTCATCCGCTACCGACGCAGCGACGATTACGGCAAGTATTCAGTATCTGAAGAGAAAGATGGAGATTTAACCTAACTTTCGAATACAGATAAAAAAATCAGTCCCGCAAGTTTTGGAGGTCGGGACTGATTGAAGTTCAAACTAAAAGAATGTATAAAACGTATTAGTTTTTAATCTGCAGTAATTTACTGGCAGTATCAACAATATTATCGACAGTAATACCATTTAAAGCCAAAAGTCTCTCATACGGAGCAGATTGTCCGAAACAATCCTGAACTCCGATACGTTTAACTTTACCTTTTCCCATCTCTGCTACAACTTCACAGACCGCACTTCCTAACCCATTAATAATATTATGATCTTCGATGGTTATAATGTTACCTATTCTATTTACAATATCTTTTATCGTATCAACATCTAATGGTTTTATAGTATGCATATCAATAACTTCAGCATTTATTCCTTCCTTCTCTAGAAGATCTGCTGCTTGTAACGCTAAACATACGGTATCACCATTTGCAATTAAGGCAATGTCCTTTCCTTTTTTACAGGTAATCGCTTTTCCTATTTCAAACTCTTGATTCTCATCATAAATTACAGGAATAGCATCACGAGTAAAACGTAAATATACAGGACCATTAAATTCCGCTGCTTTTCTTGTTAACGCTTTAGCCGCATAGTAATCAGCTGGCATGATAACAGTCATTCCAGGGATTGTCCTTAAAACTCCCATATCTTCAATACTTTGATGACTTGCTCCATCATTTGCAGGTGTAAGACCACCGTGGGAACAGGCAATTTTAGCGTTTAAGTGGGTATAACAAATTTCCTGCCTGATTTGTTCAGCCATTCTTAAACTACCAAACACTGCATAGGTTGATACAAAAGGAATTTTACCTGTAGTTGCCAAACCTGCGGCAATTCCTGCGGCATTCTGTTCTGCAATACCAACATTAACATGCTGTAAAGGTAATTCCTTGGCGAATTTATCTGTTTTACATGATTTTGCAATGTCGACATCAACCACGTAAATATTGGGATTTTCATGTCCTAAAACGCAAATTTCTTCACCAAAGGCATTTCTTGTTGGTATCTTTTTTAACTCTGTCATGATCTAAACTCCTTATGATAATTCGCGCATTGCTATTGCGTATTCTTCAGCATTCGGTGCTTTACCATGCCAACCCAATTGATTCTCCATAAAGGAGACTCCTTTTCCTTTTATAGTGTGAGCATGAATACACTTAGGGCAATTTTTATCCGAATTTCTGATCTTTTCGAAAACACTTAAAATTTCATTAAAGTCATGACCGTTAATTTCATAGGTTTCAAAGCCGAAAGCTTCGAATTTCTTAGTTATATCAAGGCAAGGAACTATTTGATCCAAAGTGCCGTCAAGCTGTAAACCGTTGTGATCCACAATTACAATCAAATTTTTCAACCTAAGAGCATTTGCGGACATTACAGCTTCCCAAATTTCTCCTTCATCGAGTTCTCCATCACCCAAGGCGACAAAAACTCTATAATCTTTATGATCTCTCATCCCGGCAAGAGCCATACCTACGCCGCAGGCAAGTCCCTGACCTAAAGATCCGGTTGAAATGTCTATGCCAGGACATTTTTTCATATCCGGATGCCCCTGTAGAATCGAGCCTTCTTTACGCAGTGTGTGTAAATGCTTTTCTTCAAAGTATCCGAGTTTACCTAACGCGGCATACTGTATCGGACAAGCATGTCCCTTTGATAAAACAAATCTGTCTCTATCAGGCCATTTCGGATCTTTTGGATTTATATTCATTTCATTAAAATATAATGCAGTAACTATATCAGCTATGGAGAAAGCCCCACCCGGATGCCCTGACTGTGCTTCATATATCATAGTTAAAGCTATTCTTCTTAACTCTTGAGCTTGTTTATAAAGCTCCTTTGCGTTTAATTTCATAACACTCTCCTAAATCTTTACTATTCGGGATAATTGCTTACCCCGAATTGCTTTTATTAATCAACCAAGATTGAAGGCAACCAAGTTGCAATCGGAGGAATATAAGTAATGAGAAGTAATGTAAAAATTGATGCAATAACAAAAGGAACTACAGCACGCGATATTGCTTTAAGCGAAGTTCCTGAAATTCCGCATGCAACATAAAGATTGATACCGACAGGAGGTGTAACCAAACCTATTGATAAATTCATTACGATTACGCATCCAAGATGAATCGGATCGATTCCCAACATTTGTGAGACAGGGAATAAAATCGGAATGATAATGTACTGAGCTGAGTTGGCGTCGATAAAACAACCAGCAATTAACAAAATAATATTGATAATCAATAAGAAAACATATTTATTATCACCGCAAAGATTAATCAATAATCTGCTTGCTTCTCCAGCTACTCCGGTAACAGTCAAAGCCCATGCAAACAAACTTGCTGTTGCAACGATGAACATAACAACGGCAGTCTGGGATACGGAATCTTTAAGGACCGGCATAATATCAGTCAACTTTAGATTTTTGGTGACAAGTCCCAAAATCATTCCATAGGCTGCTGCGACAGCTGCTGCTTCCGTCGGAGTAAAAATACCTCCGTATATACCGCCTAAAATGATCACAGGCATCATTAAGCCGCCGAATGCCTTTTTGAAAGCACTCCATCTTTCGGCACCGCTAGCCTTAGGCATTAAAACCAATTTGCGATCACGGCTTATATATTGCATTGCGATCAGCAAAACTAATCCAAGTAAAAGACCCGGGATAATACCTGAAGCAAATAGAGCACCTACGGATTGACCGGTAATGGAGCCGAAAATAACGAATGCAATTGACGGAGGAATAATTAATCCGATTGCGCCCGTTGTAGCCATCAATGAAGTTGATGTTGCTTTGTCATATCCGGAATTAACCATTGCCGGAATTAAGATTAAACCCAATGCGGCAACAGTAGCCGGACCTGAACCGGAAATTGCAGCAAAAAAGCATGACACGATAACGCACACTGCAGCCATTCCGCTTTTGCGATGTCCGACTAAAGTCTTGCAAAAATCAATAAGCTGACGAGATATTCCGGCTTTTTCCATAATATTTCCAGCAAGAATAAAGAATGGAATAGCCAACAATACAAACTTACTGGTAGCAGAATAAAGGTTATTCGGAATAATGGCTAAAGGTAAAACCTCATAAAGCAATGCGCATATACTTGACATTGCAAGTGAAGTTGCAATCGGTACATTTAAAAACAGCAGTATAAAGAAAATGCCGAATAGAATTAATGCTAACATACGGTCACCTTCAGATTATTTTTTAAGTTCAGTGATAAAGAGTTGAAGATATCTAACAGCTAAAATAAAGCCGCCAAGAGGAATAGTTATGCCGAAAATCCATTCAGGCCATTGCATTCCGGATGTAACGAACTCAAGTAAATACTCGACACGAACGGTATCTAATCCGTAATACAAAATGATGATGCCGAAAATAAAACCTAATGCGTGAGCAAACAGTACGCACAGTTTTTGATATTTTGGTGAAAGCAAATCCGTAATTACGGTTAAGCCTAAATGTGCGCCCTTCTTTGCCGCAACTGCTGCACCGACAATGCTTAAAACAACTAATCCCATTGGCGTTAGTTCTTCGACAAAAGGCATAGAGC
>NZ_CAJKVK010000001.1 GCF_905203285.1 uncultured Succinatimonas sp. | reverse complement strand
TTTAGATAATTTACCAAAAGCGACGGCTTGGCCCCTCCCGTCTCAAGCCAATAAGCTTGAAAACCTTCCTGGGGATTTTTTAAGAAGTTTAATATCGACCACGGATTATAGACATGGTGCCTGCATCTGCGGTCAAATGAATAACCGTCATAATTTAATTTAAGCGCTTCGATTAAAGAGCCGTACGTATATTTTTCTTCGCCTAAATCCTCGTTAAGCTCCATTACCGCATTTTCAAGATAATCTTTAAAATAATGCTCAAGCTCTTCTTGAGTGTAACCGACAATAGCACCATAAGTAGGATTAAAGCTGATGTCTTCAATATTATTAAAGGCAGAGAATATTGAAGTATTGGAATAACGCGTCACGCCCGTGATGAAAATAAACCTGAATTTGCCCGCATAGGCTTTTATCGTGGAGAAAAATTCGGAAAACAGCGCTCTCCTTGCTTCAAACTCTTTTTTATCCCCCATTACCGCAGTTAAAGGAGCATCATACTCATCGATAAGCAATACCAAAGTACCATTGTCTGCTTTTCCTATCGTAGCGGAAAAGGCTGCAATGACATCTTTATTTTCTTCTGTCGTTAAATCAGCAGCTTTAAATGCCGACTGTAAAAGCAGATAAAACTTAGCTTCAAACGGACGGTTTTCGGTATTCTCTTTAATTTGGGAAAAATCAATATGAATTACGTTATAAGTTTTATCATTCCATAAGTTGTCAGCGACAATTTTAAGGCCTTGAAATTTATCAAGACCGTTTGAGAACAACTCATGAAAAGTGCTAACCAAGGTTGACTTGCCGAATCTGCGCGGACGGGATAAAAAAAATGGATTTCTAAAACAGGCAAGCTTAGCCACTAAATCCGTTTTATCCACATAAATCAGGGAATTTGCAGCAAAATCGCTAAATGAAGTAATGCTTAAAGGCAGTTTAGTAAGATCCGGCATATTAAATTTCACAAATATGTTAAATAGTCAAAAGTAAGTTTAACATAACTCCAACAGGAAATTTTTCCTGCAACACATCGTGATAGTACTGCTTATTTTCTTAATAAAATACCTTTTATATCTGCCGCTAGAACTCAATTATCTATTTAAATTAACCAACTAAAAACCTTGCAAAATCAACATTGCCGTATAACAAAAAAACAGATTAGCAGATCCTTAAGACAAAGCTTACGGATCTGCAAAAATTTAAACCCCCTCAATGCTCTCATTTTCCCACATCTGGGAAAAATCCTGGCGTTTGCGGATAACATAAGCTTTATCCTTATCAACCAAGATCTCAGAGCATAAAGGACGCGAATTATAGTTTGATGACATAGAAGAACCGTAAGCTCCGGCACCGCGCACGGCTAAATACTCACCTGCAGCAACGGCAAGTTTTCTTTCCTTGCCTAAAAAATCATCACTTTCGCATACGGGACCGACAACATCATACAAATCAACTTCTGCATCTTGATGCTTTTTAACTTCAACAATATTCATCCATGAGTTATATAAAGCAGGACGTATCAAATCATTCATTCCGGCATCAACGATGCAGAAATTTTTGACAGATCCTTTTTTTAGATAAAGAGCTTTAGTGACTAAAATTCCGGCATTTGCCACCATAGCGCGTCCCGGCTCTACATAAATTGAGATATCCAGATCCTTTAACCGGTTAATCACCGCCGACATGTACTCATAAGGAGACGGCGGGGTTTCATCTCCGTAAGTGACGCCGAGACCTCCGCCGATATCAATATGATCAATCTTAATACCGCATTCGGTAAGCTCTTTGTATAAGTCAAGAAGGCGCTCTGTTGCTTCCAGAATAGGAGCTCCCGAAGTCATTTGCGATCCGATATGGCAATCGATTCCACAAATTTCAAGATTCGGATCTGCTGCCATCTGGCGGTAAACGGCTAAAGCCTCATCGTAGGCGATACCGAATTTATTTGATTTAAGACCGGTAGAAATCGACGGATGAGTTTTTGCATCTACGTTAGGGTTTACGCGTACGGATACTCTGGCTTTTTTGCCAAGACTTTTTGCAACGGACGAAATTGCGTTAATTTCAGGAACAGACTCGATATTAAAGCAATCAATTCCCTGCTCAAGAGCAAAAGCGATTTCATGAGTTGTCTTTCCTACACCTGAAAATACTACTTTTTTAGGATCTCCCCCGGCTTTAATCACGCGTCTTAATTCACCTTCCGAGACCACATCAAATCCGGCACCTAAAGACGCCATTAAGGCTAAAATCGACAAAGAACTGTTGGCTTTTACCGCGTAGCAGATTAAATGTCTCTTTTTTGCCAATGCTTCTTTAAAAGCATTCATGTGTCTTACTAAAGTAGCTTTTGAGTAGATATACAACGGCGATCCGTATTGATCGGCTAAATCCGTAACGGCCAAATCTTCGGCATAAAGTTCATTATTTTTATAATTGAAAAAATCCATTTTATTCTTCCGCTGTTATTTCTTCAGATGTTTGAGAACCGGTGTTATCTTCTGCTGCAGCAGAACTGTCAAACAAAGTAAGCTGCCCTTGCTCGGCACTGTTTCCTTTAGCATCAACAGTCTGTACCGTCTCCGGTTCCGGCAGATACAAATCGTATTTCAGTCCGCATCCTGATACAGCACATAAAATAAATAGGCTAAGCACGGCGCTGAATTTCATGATGTTGATCCTCTTGATCCAATAAGATGCACTAAGAGTATCACGAAAGCATATTGTAAAGAGAATTTGTACTAAAAATGATCACTAATCAGGATCCGGCTGTCCTTTAATTGTAAAAGGATGAATAGCTTTAAGATCAGGACTTAAAACAAAATACTGCGGTAGATTAAAATGCACCGATGAAGTGGAACTGCCCTCACTTTGACGGGTATAAAAACGATTTATGGCATTTACTAATGTTGCCCGCGACCCTACATAATGATTGTAAATTTCAACTTCATTGCGTTCATTTACGATAAAAATTTCCCATCCCTCAACCAAAGGAGCAAAAAAGTACTGCATGACCCCCAAAGTAGCATAGCACTCAACAATTCCCGGAACCTGAAGCGCAAACTCAGGGCGCATGCTGTAAGGGGATAAAACCGAAATATTTTCGGATTCTGAACCCAAATAACTTAAGCGGTTAATAATAATTCCGCGATCCTTATCATCTCGTGCTAAAAAGGTATTACGACCAATTTTAAAGGAAAGCTCCTCGCCTGTTCCCATTTTCAAGAACACTTGACGTAAAAGAGACTGCAGATCATAACGGATAAGATCTCCTCTTGAACTTGCATAAGAACTGATTTTTATGCTGCTTAAAAGCTTTCCTGCATCTGCAAATTCAGCATTGCGGGATACTCTTACCAAAGAGGAAATAAGCTGAATAACTCCGTCCTCACCTGACGGAAAAGAAATAGCGCAGGCCTCCCCCCAGGAATTTAACATCAAAAGATCAATAGATCCTACAAGACATAATCTTTCACGTCCGCAGCACAAGGATGAGCCGTAATCTAAATCAGCTGATTCTATATCCCTCATTAAAGTAGGATCGTCCTCAAAATTTAATACGACGAGGCACTCTTTAAAAGAGCGGGGACGCTGCAAATCCAAATCAGAAATAGGAGATAACAAGCTGCTCTTTAGTGCCGTAATATCAGATGCAAGCTGCTTAACTCTGCTGCTGCTTACGATACCGACCTGACCTGCGGTATAAATTGTAGTCAAACGGGTTAATATTCCGTTAAAACAAGCCCATGCAACGACTTCTACCAAACTTGATCCCACGATGATAGGAGATGAAGCTAAAATTCCGATATCGTCGGGAGCTGAAGAATAAAGGTGCCATCCCTTCTTGCACAAGGAATTCTTGGTCGGTCTTATAAAAGTTAAATAACGCTCTTTAATAGATAAAGTCAAATCGGAATTGAACAATAAAATCTTACCCGGGTAACGATCAAACGCGGCATAAAGCTTACGCGACAAAATACCGGCATCATCGGAAGTAATGGCATACTCAATTCCGTGTCTTACGGAAAAGCGCAGCAGCGCACGGTAGCTTTCCAACAATGAATAATAAAGACTTTGATAAAAACGACTGACAAAAGAAAACTTCCAGGCATCGCGGTTTATTATTTGTTTGATAAAATCCTTATCCATCTGCCAATCGGACAAGAGTTTATCAAGCAATTTGCGCCTGTAGGATAAAGCCGTACCGTCAGACAGTCCGTCAAGTCCCGAATAAATCTTTAGAAAGAAACATACCCTTAAAAGCTTCAGCCGTTTGACATCCCCGATACTATTAAGATAATCACTGACCTTTTCATACATAAGATAATAAGCATCAAGCTCTATTCCGTATCCGTCATGACTTAAAACATAATCTTTTAATTTAGAAGATAAAAGATCGGTCTGCGGGTAATCATTACTGTATGCTTCCATCAGCAAAATCTTTATTGCTGCCTTAAAAGGAGAATCAATACCTTTATACAAAAGCCATAATCCCGATCCGAAATACTCACCGGGCGAACTGTTGACTATTGTTCCGAAATCAAACCATTCTTCTTTTTTTATGCACGGATGATTTAATGCCTTGTTAACATAAAAAGCATAGTCATCGGTTTCTTCTTTCGTCGCGATTAAAAACCAAATAATATTGCGCCCGCAAATACGAAACGCCGTACGGTAAAACTCATCTAATAAAAACAGATTCTGCGCACTGCCGCAGTTGTCAGAGTCAAGAGAATCGGATGAACCTTGAGTAAAACGATTATCAAGAGTAACAAAGAGGTTCAGGTCAACACCGCATCCATGCGCAAAAGCAGACAAAAAACGGCATTTTTCATTAAGTAAGGAAATTCTTTGCGGACTTATATCATGACCTACGCATACCCAAATATCCAAATCGGAATTAACGCCCTGACCTATTGAAGAAGTACTGCCCATGGCATATAGCGCCAAAATTTCATTTTTCTTAGGTTTTTCCAATAATTCTTCAGGGGAAAGCCGAGATTTTAACCAGTCTTTATGAAAATCATCAAGAGCAAATCCGTCAATGCCGCACGGCACGTCATTATGCTTAAATCCGGGAAGATGAGGATCGTTATAATTTAAAAATAAAGGGATTAAAGACAAAAATTTCCGAGCTTTTACCGTCATTACCGATTGGGCGCGAACAAGACGTTCTCGATTCAGATCAAGATATCGCTTTAACCTTAGCGGTAATTCTTTATCAAAGACGTCTGTCATACATTTTTTCCTCGGCTAAGAAAATATTTTACCCACTAAAAATGTGACGGTAAATACAGATCACAAGATCTAACAATAATAGATACAAGGATTTTTTATCAAATCCCGTAAAATGGTAAAATTAGGATTCAGATAAATTTTTGCAAAGATTAAGGTTTCTTATGGCGAAGACAACAGATAAAGGCCAAAACAAAAACAATGATGTCATCAATAAAAAAGAAGAGCCGGCCAAAGAGGCATCTCTTAAAGCTGCAGCAGATGACATAAAAAATTTAGAACAGGAAATGCAGGATATTGAGGATAAGGCACAAAGCTTGCGTGCTCAAGAAGAAGCAGTTGCCAAGGCAAGCACTGAAGATCAAAAAGCAAAAGAAGCAGAAATGCCGCAAAAAGATGAGAATCAGGAGCAAAAAAGCCAAAAAGGCGCCGATCCTGTAAACACCTACAGTGATCCTTATTATGATCAGGCAAAGCAACTAAGTGATTTAAACAAGAAAATTAAATCTTTAAAAGGAAGTAATTTTATTCTGACATCACTTAGCGTCGTGATCTTTATCGGTCTTGCCGCTTTTGCCATTTACTCAGTAAAAACTACCGATGTGCTGCAGGCAAAAGATGATATGCTTGAAGCAAATCAGCAGGAGATTTTAAACGTTAAAAACCAGCTTCAAGACTCGGCTCAATCCTTAAGTCAGGCTTCTGAGCAAATCAATCTGCTTTTAATGCGCAACGGCGAGCTTGAGGATGCGTTAAATTCGTATAAGGGATTGGACGGCAAATTGACCGGAATCGAAAGTGCCAATAAGACCAACGCCTCAAATATTGCTTCATTATCAGCAAGACTCAAGCGTTATGAAACACAGAATCCTGATGATTGGCGCCTTGCCGAATGCTTCTTCCTCGTCAATAACGCCATGCAGAAGGCGGTTTTTGACAAAGACGTAAAAGCTGCCTTATGGTTCTTAAATAATGCCAACCTGCTTATCGCCGATATTGAAGATACTGATGTCATTGCAATAAGAGAAGCGATAAATGCTGATATTACGACGCTTTCAAACTTAAAGCCCATTGATCGTTACGGCATCAATATCGCTCTTAATGAGGTTTATAAAAACATTGATAATCTGGTCTTAAAAGGCTTTTCCGATGCAGACATGCGTAAAGATGCCTTCCAGAAAGAAACCACTCCTACGGACAGTATCTTAAATTGGAAAGATAATATCCTGAATTCAGCAAAAGAGTTTTCTTCCCGCTTTATTGAAGTAAGGCGTAAAGATCCAAAAGAAACCGATGCTTTCTTATCGCCTACCCAGGAGGCCTATCTTAGAGAAAATATTAAGACCAGAATTCTACTTGCAAAAGCTGATCTTAATTACTCTGATGCACAAGACTACGCTTTTAACCTTAACGACGCGTTATCTTTAGTCAAAGCCTACTTTGATAATGATCATCAAGTCACCAAGACTGTTATCAACGATATTAATGAGCTCTTACAAAAGAGTGTAGATCTGGATACTCCGACCGTACTTAGCAGCAGTGCTTTATTTAATAAATTTGCCAAAGAGCGAATTTTAGAGCCTATTGATGTCGTAAACAGAGGAGAACAGCAATGATTAAAATCTGCATTGCGCTCCTTGTAACCTGCGCTGCAATCTTTATCGGTCCGTACTTAGCAGATTCGCAAGGATACATACATATTGCGACAAACGACTATATTATAGAGATGTCGGTAGTTACCGGTACCGTATTGACCGTAATTGCTTTTATCATTTTCTATTTTGCCGTCAATTTTGTTTTGTCCGTGATGCACCTGCCGCACGGAGCCTCGCTGATGTTAAAGCGCCGTGCCGACAAGAAACAAATAACATGGCAAAACAATGCGTTTATCGCCTACGAAGAAGGAGATTTCAAACGTACTTTAGCTTTATTCAATAAAGCTCCTAAAAAAGCTCAAATCCCTACCTTTACTAAGTTCATTGCAGCAGATGCTGCTTTTGAACTGGGAGATTATGCAAAAACCACTGCTATTCTGGATGAGATTGAGAAAAGCGATCCGCATGCAAAAGTTGCAGTTGCAATCGTCAGAGCCAAGATGAATTTCAAACTTGGAAATGTCGAAGCCGCACTTGAGACGCTGCAGCCGTTAAAGCTTAAAGACTCGTCTTTCATTTCTAAAATAAGCTATCAAAGCTTAAAAAATGAAAATGACTTTGAAGGGCTTGCGGAAATGGCTCCCCGTCTCATCTCTGACAAAATCATTGACGATCATGAAGCTAATAATATCTATACCGCAGCTTTCACGCAAAAACTTGCGTTATTAACTAAAACCAATGAAGCTTTAGCATTAAGAAAATTACTGCCTAAAAAAGTCAGATATATTCTGCCTATAAATACGCAGCTTTTATTGAAGATTGATGAGTTTAAAGACACTAATGCCGTTAACAAGCTTGCCTGTGATCTTTTAAGTCACAATCAAGATGAGCCTGAACTGTATAAAGCTATAAGCAATTTACAGTCAGCTCTGCCAAAAGTCAGAGAAGCTGTAGGTAAAAGGCTTGAGATGCATGCCGCTGACGATGAGGCTAAATGCTCTATGCTAAAAGCCTTAGCTCAGCTTGAGAGTAATGAAAATCTTAACGAAAAAGCCTGTGAACATCTTTTGGCAGCGATGCAAATAAAAGAAGATGCAGATATTTGCTATCGCCTTGCATTGATTTACAGCAAATTAAGATTATTTGAAAAGGCAAGTCAATATTTTATGCGCTGCTGCTAACAATCTCAGCTATAAAAAGAGGGCCTCAGCCCTCTTTTTATATCAGCGTAAAAACTGTTGATAAGCAGTATTTCCCGTTACTTCAACAGCAGGATAATTTACTTTCTTAATAAAATCATCCAGATTCTTGCTTTGATCCTGGGCAACGTTGAATCCGCACAAAACGCTGCAAAATTCCAAACCGGAAATACGGAAATGGAAAAGCGTAATGCTGAACATATTGCCAAGAGCATTCAAGAACCTTATCAAGGCTTCCTTTGAATTTGGGAACTCAAATAAAAACAGCTTTTCGTCAAGCTCTAAGGTAGGATGTCCGCCGACCATATAACGTACGTGATCTTTGGCTATAGCGTCATCGGTAAGATTGGTCACCAGATATCCCTGCTTTTTTAATGATGCAGAAATACTGTCCAACTCTTGCTTACCGTTAGTAAGCTCTACGGATGCAAAGACACGAGCACGATTTTTATGGGAATAGCGGTAACTGAACTCCGTTACGTGACGATCGCCTAAGGCTTTGCAGAAATTAAGGAACGAACCTTTTTCCTCAGGGATCTCAACTGATAAAATTCCTTCAGCCATCTCGCCCACATCGCAGCGCTCGGCAACCATACGCAAAGTATGGAACTTAACGTTTGCTCCCGAAAGAACTGCAATGTAATTGCCTTTATTTTCACATTCATTCTCACGAACATACTTTTTAAGACCGGCAAGAGCCAAAGCACCTGACGGTTCGGCAATGGCACGGGTATCATCGAAAATATCTTTCATCGCAGCACAGATTTCATCATTTGAACAAGTAATGATTTCATCTACGTACTGTTTGCAAAGACGGAAAGTCTCATCTCCTGCTTTGCTTACGGCCACGCCGTCGGCAAAATGCGAAACAAAACCGATATCGCACGGTTTACCGCGTTCAATTGCCGCTTTCATGCAGGCACTGCCTTCAGCTTCTACCCCGACCACCCGAATGGAAGGGATAAGCGCCTTAATATATACGGCAATGCCAGCAGCTAAGCCGCCGCCCCCTATCTGGACGAAAATCGTATTAATGTCAGAACACTGGCCTAACAGCTCATGAGCTATAGTTCCTTGTCCTGCGATAACATCAGGATCGTCATACGGAGGGATCAGAGTCAATCCTTCATTTTGAGCCAGCTCTTTGGCATGTTCGTAAGCCTCATTAAAAGACTCACCGAACAGCACTACCTCTCCGCCCAAGCGCCTTACCGCATCCACTTTTAAATCAGGTGTAGATGTAGGCATGACAATCACGGCACGAGTTTGAAGTTTTCCGGCTGAGACCGCAACACCCTGAGCGTGATTTCCTGCAGAAGCTGCCACCACACCGTGCTTTAACTGTTCGGGAGTGAGATTTAACATTTTGTTATAAGCACCGCGGATTTTAAAAGAATGAATTTTCTGATAATCCTCTCGCTTTAACAAAATATTCACGCCCAAACGCTCTGATAATTTATCAAGCTTATGCAACGGGGTGACTCGCGCCACCTCGTAAATGCGTGATAACAGAATCTTATGTAAATATTCCTGATCGGTTAATAATTTTTTAGCCATACTATAAGGCCTCGATCTTAGAACGATCGCGAACACCGCCTTTATCTGCGCTTGATGCCATAGCTGCATATGCCTTTAACGCAAACGATACTTCGCGATCACGTTTTACCGGCTTCCAAGCCTTAGGACCGCGTTTTTCCATCTCTTCACGGCGAGCTTTTAAAGTCTCGTCATCAACGCACATTCTTATCGAACGATTCGGAATATCGATTTCAATTAAATCGTTTTCTTCAAGCAAACCGATATTGCCGCCGTTTGCAGCTTCAGGGGAGACGTGACCTATAGACAATCCCGAAGATCCGCCGGAGAATCTGCCGTCAGTGATTAAAGCACACTTCTTGCCAAGGCCTACTGACTTAATATAGGAAGTCGGATACAACATTTCCTGCATACCGGGACCGCCGTGAGGTCCTTCATAACGGACAATCACGACATCGCCGGCTTTAACTTTTCCGTGCAAAATACCGTCAACGGCGTCTTCCTGAGATTCAAAGATTCTGGCAGGACCTACAAATTTCAAAATTGAAGAATCAACACCGGCAGTCTTAACGATACAGCCGTTTTCCGCCAGATTTCCATACAGAACAGCAAGACCGCCGTCTGTTGAATATGCATGATCATAATCGCGGATGCAGCCTTCTTTTCTGTCTAAATCAAGGCTGTCATAACGACAATCCTGAGAAAATGCCTTAAGGCTCTTTACTCCTGCAGGTGCGGCTTTATAAAAATCAAGGACCTTAGGATCGTCGGTAGTTGTGACGTCATAATGCTTGATTTCCTCTGCCATGGTCATACCGAGAACGGTCTTGCATTCAGGGTTAATCAAATCTTTTCTTAAAAGCTCACCTAAAATGCCCATTACGCCGCCGGCTCTATGAACATCTTCCATATGATATTTAGTGGTAGACGGAGCTACTTTGCATAAATGACGGACATGACGGGACAAACGATCGATATCGTTCATAGTAAAATCGATTCCGCCTTCTTGAGCTACGGCAAGCAAATGCAATACGGTATTAGTGGAGCCGCCCATAGCGATGTCCATGGTCATAGCATTTTCAAAAGCTTGACGATTAGCGATATTGCGCGGTAAAACCGACTCGTCATCATGCTCATAATAAGCCTTTGCCATCTCAACAATACGCTGTGCAGCTTTGACAAAGAGCTCGCGGCGCAATTTATGGGTAGCGACCAAGCTGCCGTTACCAGGCAATGCCAAACCTAAAGCCTCGGTCAGGCAGTTCATGGAATTGGCGGTAAACATACCTGAGCAGGAACCGCAAGTCGGGCAGCTTACTTCCTCAACTTCCTTTACGGTTTCATCTGTCACATCAGGCTCTGCAGAAATGATCATTGCGTCAATCAAATCAAGCTTATGGTCAATAACCTTGCTGCGGCCTGCCTCCATCGGGCCTCCGGACACGAAAATCACCGGAATATTAAGACGCATGGCGGCCATAAGCATACCGGGAGTTACTTTATCGCAATTTGAAATGCAGACTAAAGCATCGGCTTTATGAGCGTTCACCATATATTCAACACTGTCGGCAATGATATCGCGTGAAGGCAAAGAATAAAGCATACCGGTATGGCCCATGGCGATACCGTCGTCAACGGCAATAGTATTAAATTCTTTAGCGATACCGCCTGCTTTTTCGATTTCTTCAACTACAAGCTGTCCGATATCATGTAAGTGCACATGTCCCGGCACAAATTGAGTGAAGGAATTGGCAACTGCAATAATCGGCTTGCCGAAATCTTCAGCTTTAACACCGGTAGCTCTCCACAAAGCACGGGCACCGGCCATTATTTTTCCTTCATAAGTAACGCTTGAACGGTATTTAGGCATGATATTTTCCTTTTTATTATTTTTGACAAAAAAGCCCGCACGAAATGAGATAAGCGGGCTTTTGTTGAGATCTTTTAAAGCAAATAAAAATTACTTCTTAACCGGAGTCAACCAACCCCATTTATCTTCAACACGACCCTGAACGACGTCAAAGAACAGCTTCTGAATCTTTTCAGTCAAAGGTCCGCGATAACCGCAGCCGACAGGGATACCGTCAACGCTGGCAATCGGGGTGATTTCAGCTGCGGTACCGGAGAAGAACATTTCATCGGCAAGATAAACCATTTCACGAGGAATGCGCTGCTCTCTTACCTCAAGGCCTAAGACTTCCTTAGCTAAAGTAATGATAGACAAGCGGGTAATACCAGGAAGCAGACCGCAGGTATACGGAGCGGTATAGAGAACGCCGTCTTTAATGATAAAGATATTTTCGCCGGAGCCTTCTGAAACATAACCGTTGACATCCAAAGCAACTGCTTCATCGTAACCGTTTTGAGCACACTCATTGGCAATAAGAATTGAAGACAGATAGTTGCCGGCAGCCTTTGCTTCTGTAGGAATAGTATCAGGAGCTAAACGGCGCCATGAAGAAACACCGACTTTAACGCCTTTCTTTAAGCCTTCCTCACCAAGATAAGCACCCCAAGGGATAGCTCCTACCATAACCTGAGCTTTAGCACCGTCAGGAACTCTTACGCCTAAGCCGACGTTGCCAATAAATACGAGCGGACGGATATAACCTGACGGAAGATTGTTTTCAGTCATGATCTTGCAGCAGGCGTCCATTACTTCTTCTTTAGTAAAAGGAATATCAAAACGATAAATCTTTGAAGAATTAAACAGGCGATCGATGTGCTCTTTTAAACGGAAAATGCAGGTGCCGTTCGGAGTCTCGTATGCACGAATACCTTCAAATACGGAAGAACCGTAGTGTAAAGCATGAGTCATTACATGAACATTAGCGTTCTCCCAAGGAACCATTTCTCCGTTAAACCAAATATACTTTGTAGTAGCGGTATTGCCCATTTTATTTACCTTACTTAATTTCTTTTATTTAATAACTTTTTGAATTCGTGATTTTTTAAGTCGGAGGTTACCGGTATAAAAAATCAAAGGGTCCTTGCATCCTTTTTATGCAGTGACTCTGATTTTGCCGTTTAGCTTTTAGCCTGCGGCAACTGCTTGTTTTTGATTCTATCACAGCAAAATAAAGCCGATCGATCTAAAAAAAAACACATAAGATGATTGATTTTCGATCTGTATGAGTCTATTACTATTTATCTATTAAATTCAAATAGTTATTCGCTTTAATCTGTAAAAAACACATCTTTTTTATGAAATTTTTGCATCAAAAGAAGGCATCAAAAGATCAATATTGCATTAAAATAGTGCACGTTTATTTTTAGGCACAAAGTTATTAACCCATTACCCAACAAAATAAAACTGCAAAAGCAGTCATTTTTTGGCACAATATGCACGATCATAATCTATCGGGTACAAAATATGCTTTCTTTTCTTCCTGGCCCTTTATTATTCGTCATCAACTTTATATTAATCGTTATTAATACCGTAATAATCGCCACCCCGATTTTAATCCTTGCTCTGCTGCGCGTTTTATTGCCCTTTGCGCCGGTTATTAAAATTATCGAAAGACTTAATCTTTTTTTATACGGGATCTGGGTCCAAAACAACTCACTGACCATAGCGCTAACCAACAAAATAGATTGGCAGATAAGTTCAGAGGAGTTAAATAAAATAAAAAATTCCTGCATCATCATCTGCAATCATCAAAGCTGGGCAGACATTGTAATGATTTGCCATATTTTCAGGGGCAAAATTCCTATTACCAAGTTCTTTTTAAAGCACTCGCTTATTTATATTCCGTTAATCGGTCTTGCCTGCCTCGGACTTGGCATGCCTTTTTTGCGCCGTTACAGCAAACAGCAACTGCTGAAAAATCCCAAACTTAAAACCAAGGATATCGAAAGCACCAACAAAGCATGCCGCAGACTTATTCACGCTCCCTCAACCTTAGTAAATTTCGTTGAAGGAACCCGCTATACTAAAGAAAAGGCTGCTGCCATAAAATCTCCCTATCATCACCTGATGCCGCCTAAAGCCGCATCTTTAGGTATTGCCCTCGGGCAAATCGGCAAAGATATTGAGATCCTTTTTAACACAACACTACGCTATCCTGATAATGAAGAAAGTCCTTTTATCGATATGCTAAAAGGAAAGCTTAAGACCGTTTATGCCAGTATCGAACCTATAAAAGTGACGGATGAAATTATCGGTGACTATCTTGGAGACAAGCAGTTTAAGCATTCTTTTACCCTATGGCTGCGTGAGCTTTGGGAAAGAAAAGATGCCGAGCTTGATGAAATGTATAAAAAGAGAAAAATGAAAATCCCCGCCGAAAAAGATTAACCGGCGGGATAAGATAATTAATCAAGAGTCAAAAGATAAGCGATTAAATCAATAAACTCGCCCTGAGTGTCCACTGACTCCATAATTGTAAGATATTTGCCGTTTACCACGACCTCAGGAACGGCATCAAGTTTATAGTCATCAGTAAGTTTATCCCAAGTTGAGACTTTACCTAAGACCGGGAAAGAATTGTAATCGGATTCAAAAGTCTGTGCCGGGACGCCGAGAGACTCAAACAGCTTAACAAAATCGTCATGTGATGACGGAATATTGCCGTCAACGTGCATTTGCTTAAATAAGGTTTCCACGTACAAATCATCAATTTTAAGCAGCTGAGCTACAGCTAAAGCTTTTTGCGACTCTACCCCCATATTGCCACCCAGAAGATTTATGGGATTGCGTTCAAAGGCTGCTTCATTTTTAAAACGTTCTTCAATCTGATTGAACATCGGCTGAAGCGAATAACAATGTCCGCACCAAAACGAAAAGAATTCACGGATCTCTTTATGCGGCGTTGCGGTTTGCGCAATTACTTTATAATTTACACCTTCTTTAAAAGCATCTGCCGCCTGCACCTGACAGGAAAAAAAACCGACAATTGCCAAAATTGACACCAGAAATTTTTTAATCATATTTTTACTCCTAAAGCATATGCCATCTTGTAACTTTGGCATAAAGCTTTTTTATATCTTGGCGTTTACGCTGCATTCTGCAGCTTAAATGACGATGCAGTGTCTTCAACAAGAAATCAGAGCCTACTGCAAATTGGCATAAAGCCGCAAGTCGTTTTACATCAGAACGCGAAATTTTTAAATCACTGCTTTTTCCAAAAGGGTTCTTGGCGATTTTCTTTAAAGTCATGATCGCCATCGCTACATTAAAATAACAAAAGAGCCTTATCCCCCTTTCTTTTGCAGGAACGGATAAAACAAAATCCAAAGCGTCATCAAGATGCCCCATGGTCTTTTTGACATAAAACTCTATCTCGTCCTTACGCTTGTCTTCTGCAACTCTAGGCAAAAATGAAACACTGCGGACATTATCTTCGTAGCGATCTTTTAAAATATTGGTAAGCTGCAGCCCCTCACCGAAGCTTACCGCTTTTGCCATGATATCCATACCGGGGGATGCGCTTTTGACGGTAATATTAAAAAATAACGAAGCCAAAAGCTCACCGACAACGCCTGCCACCATATAGCAGTAATCATCAACGTCATCTTCATTTTTTATCTTGGTTTCAGCAATTTTATCCGCCATTCCCGAGGAAAGAACCCCGACCCCGCGGGATAGGATATCAAGCTGCATTTTAGGAAAAGACAAAGTACGGTTGATAACCTCTACCATATCTTCAAGCAAAGCGTATTCAGCCTCTTTTGCCCCGTCTTTAACCAATAAAAGAGCTTTTTCTCTTAAAGAGATTAATAAAGCTTCATTTTGAAAACCGTTAAAAGCCAAAAAAGCGAAATCTTTAAGCCATACTGCTTTTTTTACAGCATCAGCCTTAGGATCATCTTCGATGGTATCGGCGATGCGGCACAACAAATAAGCATTTCCCACATAATCCCTAAGGTCAGGGGGTAAAAGAGGAATGGTCAATGCAAAAGTGCGTGACACTTTTTGTAAGTGGTCTTGTTGCTTTTCTAAAGACATAGCTTGGATTTCAGGCATTTTGCTTCTTCTTTTTTGTAGTAAAATCACGACAACAATTGTAACAAAATTAAGGAAGCAAGATGGCACAAACACAAGAACAAGAGCATCCTCCTGTCGGCAACTTATTATTAAGAACTCTTGCCATGCCGGGAGATACCAATCCTGCAGGAGATATTTTCGGCGGATGGATCATGTCGCAAATGGACATCTCAGGCGCAATTTTAGCAAGAGAAATTGCCGGTGGAAGAGTTGTTACCGTCGCAGTTGATGCCATGAGCTTTTTAAAACCGGTAAATGTCGGTGATGTCGTCTGCTGTTACGGCCGCTGCATACACGTAGGACATACTTCTCTTAAAATCAAACTTGAGATTTGGGTAAAAAAAGTTTACGAAACAGAAAGAGCATCACGCAATAAAGTTACCGAGGCATCTTTTACTTATGTTGCAGTTGATGATAACGGCAGACCTCGTCCGCTTCCTGACAACGCAGAAGAAATCGCCAAATACGGAATTGATGCCGCTTGCGTCGGCTTAAAAGAAGACGGGTCGATTAAATAGATTATTTTAGATTTCTAATCAAAAGCAGGTAATTTCTGCTTTTGATTAATATCATAATTAATAAGAATTCATATCACGCTTAATGCTTACAAGAGAAATAAGGCAAGCATCAACCAAGCGATAATAACGGTTTAAAGTCCAAAAAGCTTTATCTTTACGTACTGCAAGAACATATCCTACAAGCATCAGATTAATTGCTTCAGCCGCCAGCTCTACATCGACATCTGCAGGCAGCTGTCTGCGGCGAATTGCATTTTTAATACCTTCTTTTAAATAATAAACGCGATTTCGCACCAGCTCATGCATTCTATAGTGAAGCTCTTCTTCACCTATAATCTCAAGTAAAGCGCTCAATCCGATTTTTGCAATTTCCGAGACAAACAATAAATTAGCTTCAGTACCGTGAGCATAAAGCCATTTACGGATACAGCCTAAAGGGTCAAATTCACTTTCTTTGGCTGAATCAAGCAGCGGCTCAACCAAATTTTTATCCTTGGCAATTGCCTGCAGCAACTCAATTAAAAGCTCCCCTTTATTCTCAAAATGCCAATAAATAGCACCGCGCGTAACACCAGCAGCTCGGGCAACGTCCGATAAACTGGTTTTTTCATAACCTTTTGAAGAGAACAAAGTAACGGCTGCATCCATTATTTGTTTTTTAGTCTGCAAGGCTTCTTCATGTGTACGCTTCGGCATTATTGTTTAACCTTATGATTTTAAATATAAAATATTTGATTGAGTCTTTTTGAAGAATAACATACATCAGTGTATGTTTATTTTGACTTAGTTTACATAAAAATATTCATCTGTGAATAGGCATCGAATAAAAATTTTTTACGATAAAACTCCTCTCTATCCCTTATAAGAGACAAATTTCCGGCTATTGTTTTTTAATCAAAAAGAGCTTGCATTCATAATTTGCATTTTTGTCTTTATAAGTATTTGGCGATTTATTCATTTTTCTTGTTATCTTATTGAAATAAAATGAAAATATTACTTAATCTTCGTGACAATTATTTTATTCATACATTAGTGTATGTTTAAAATAAAAGTTTTATAATTTAAGGTCATAATTCTCTTTACAATAACAAGCTAAAACCAGGAAAAATTATATGTTCTTGTCTAAGGTCAAGCATAAAAATCTTATCCCGGGAGCAATTGCTCTTTCAGTTTTTATTCTTTCCGGATGTGAAAAAGAAGCTGCCACTCAAGCAGCCAGCGCTGCAGTCCCCGTAGACGTTGCAGTAGTTACAACCATGGACGTTCCGGTAACTTCAAGACTTACAGGACGCGCCGACCCTGTCCGAAAAGCCGAAGTGAGACCGCAGGTTTCAGGCATCATTCTTAAACGTTTATTTACCGAAGGCTCTATCGTTGAAGAAGGACAGCAGCTTTACCAAATTGATCCTGCTTTGTACGAAGCAGCTGTAGACAGCGCCAAAGCACAGCTTGAAAGTGCTAAAGCAACTTTAACTTCCACTTCTTTGCGTTTTGACCGTTACAAAAAACTTATAAAATCAAACGCTATCAGTAAACAGGATTATGACGACGCCGAAGCTGCATACCTGCAGGCAAAAGCAAGCGTAAACAGCGCCAAAGCACAGCTTAAAACCGCTGAAATCAATCTTGCATATACCAAAGTCTATGCCCCTATTTCAGGACGTATCGGAAAATCTGACTTCACCGAAGGTGCATTAGTCAGTGCTCAGCAGGCAAACCCTCTTGCCACCATTCAGCAGCTTGATCCGATGTACGTTGATTTAGGTCAGTCCGTTGAGCAGCACTTGGCTCTGCGCCGCGCTGTAGAAAGCGGTTCTTTTAAGCTTGTTGACGGAAAAGCCCCGCTTGATATTTATTTCTCTGACGGCAGTAAATATAACCTTCCTGGCCAACTTGAGTTCTCCGATATAACGGTTGACGAAACTACCGGCATGGTAAACCTTCGTACAATTCTGCCTAACCCGGATAACGTTATCCTTCCCGGAATGTTCATAAGAGGCGATATTAACGAAGGTTATATCCCGGATGCCACAGTTGTCCGTAAAGATGCAGTAATCAGAGAAGCTGCCGGTGAAACTTATGTTTACACCATTACCCCTGAAAACAAAGCTAAAAGAACCGTGGTTAAAGTCGGTACCGAGTATCAGGACATTTTCGTTATTACCGACGGCCTTATGCCAGGGGACAAAGTCATTACCAGCAATATCCAGAAGATCCGTACCGGAACTGATGTCTCTGAAGTTGACAACAGTCAGGAAAAAGATAAGGCGGAATAATAAGGATTGATTGGAGATAATAAATAATGGCTCGTTTCTTTATTAATCGCCCGATTTTTGCATGGGTGATTGCGATTGTCATCATGCTTGCGGGATTGTTCGCAGTTTTCACGCTGCCTATTTCCCAGTATCCGACAATTGCACCTCCGTCAGTTTCCATTCGCTCATCATATCCTGGTGCTGACGCAACTACCGTAGAGCGCTCCGTTACTCAGATCATTGAGCAGAACATGACCGGTCTTGACGGCTACATGTACATGTCGGCAACTTCCGACTCATACGGTAATTCAGACATCACTATCACCTTTGAACCGGGAACTAACCCGGATATTGCCCAGGTTCAGGTGCAAAACAAGCTGCAGCAGACTCAGTCTCAGTTACCTGAAGTCGTACAGTCAAACGGTGTTGATGTCACCAAGAGTACCAACGCTTTCTTGATGGTAGTTGGTCTTAACGCCATTGACGGAGTTCACACCAATACCGACTTATCAGACTATATTTATGCCAACATCCGAGAGCCGATGGCTCGTGTCCAGGGTGTAGGCGACTTAATGGTATTCGGTTCTGAGTACGCAATGCGTATTTGGCTTGATCCTGAAAAACTTAACAACCTTGCCGTTACCGTAGCTGAAGTCAATTCGGCAATCACAGCACAAAACGCTCAGATCACTTACGGCTCATTAGGCGGTACTCCTGCTGTTGCCGGACAGCAATACGCATATTCCATCACCGGTCAATCGCGTTTACAAAATGTTGAACAATTTGAAAACATCCTCATTCGCGTAAACCAGGACGGAAGCAAAATACACCTTAAAGATGTAGCTCGAATTGAACTTGGTTCTGAGAGTTATAACGTTCAAGGCTCATACAACCACTTGCCTTCATCAGGTCTTGCTATTCGTTTGTCATCAGGCGCTAACGCTCTTGATACGGCAAAACGCGTTAAAGAGCTTATCAATGAGTTAAGCGTATACTTCCCTGAATGGATCGAAGTCAATTATCCGTATGACACCACCGACTTTATTAATATTTCAATTAACGAAGTATTCCATACCTTAATTGAAGCAATTATCCTCGTCGTTATCATTATGTACGTGTTCTTACAAAATGTAAGAGCAACCTTGATTCCGACGATTACGGTTCCGGTCGTACTGCTCGGCACATTTGCCATTATGTCGGTATTCGGCTTTTCAATTAATACCTTGACCATGTTCGGCTTGGTATTGGCGATCGGCTTGTTGGTGGATGACGCCATCGTGGTTGTCGAAAACGTGGAACGAATCATCCATGAAGAGAATCTACCGCCAAAAGAAGCGACAGAAAGATCCATGGATCAGATCACCGGAGCTTTGATCGGTATTGCATTGGTACTATCAGCCGTTTTTGTTCCGATGGCATTCTTCGGCGGTTCTACCGGTGTTATTTACCGCCAATTCTCCATCACTATCGTTTCAGCCATGACTTTGTCGGTGCTGATTGCTTTGATTTTGACTCCTGCTTTGTGCGCTACCATTCTGCAAGGAAAAGATCATCGTAACCTTAAGCCGAAAAATGTCATTTTAAGAAAAATCTCCGGTGGCTTTTCCATATTGTTTAAACCGCTTGAGTTTTTCTTCTCCGGCTTTAACCGTTTTTATAACGCTTTAAGCGTAAGCTACCAAAAACATGTAAGCAAAGTAGTACATCAGATTAAACGTCAAATCGTTATTTATATCGGTATTTGCGTTGCCTTGGTTTATTGCTTCCTGAAAATTCCGTCAGCGTTCTTGCCGACAGAAGATCAGGGTGTGCTCCTTGCTATGGTTAATTTACCGGCAGGTTCTACCGTAGAGAAGACCGGCGGAGCATTACGTAAAATGGCAGATTACTTCCTTATTGAGGAAGAAAAAAATGTAGCCTCCGTAATGTACGTAACCGGATTCTCCTTCGCCGGTTCCGGACAAAACGCAGGTCTTGCTTTCGTAAGGCTTAAAGATTGGTCAGAAAGAACAGAGCCCGATCAGCATGCGGACGCAATCGCCAACCGTTCTTACATGCCGCTTATGGGCATTCGTGAAGGTCTTGCATATGCATTCAACATTCCGGCAATTCCTGAATTGGGTACAGCAAACGGCTTTGATATGTACTTAATGGATAACGGCGGTGCCGGACACGAAGCCCTGACCAAAGTAAGACAAGACTATGTCTATGCCGCACAGCAATCCCCGCTTTTAATGCAAGTTCGTGCCAACGGTATGGATGATACCCCTCAGTTTAAGCTGAACCTTGATTACGAAAAGGCAATGTCGCTGGGCTTGTCCATTGCTGATATTAACAATACTCTGTCAGTTGCTTGGGGTTCTGCTTATATCGATAACTTTATGGAGCGTTCACGTGTTAAAAAAGTTTATCTGCAGGCAGAAGCTTCTGCCCGTATGACCGAACTTGACCTTAACAAGTGGTACGTACGCAACAACGAAGGACAGATGATTCCGTTCAGTGCTTTTGCCTCAACTGAATGGACTTACGGTTCACCGCGACTTGAACGTTATAACGGTGTCGGCGCCATGAATATTCAAGGTGCCCCTGCACCCGGAGTTTCAACCGGTGAAGCTATGGATGAAATGGAACGCATAGCAGCTGAAGTACTGCCACCAGGCTACAGTATTTCCTGGACCGGTGTTTCCTACCAGGAAAGATTGTCAGGACAGCAAGCTCCTATGCTTTATGCCGTATCCATCTTGGTAGTATTCTTATGCTTGGCTGCCTTGTATGAATCATGGTCAATTCCGTTTGCCGTTATGATGGTTCTGCCGCTTGGTATTATCGGTGCCGTACTTGCAGCTCTTATTACTCAATACGTGCCTGTTCAAACGGTACTTACCAATGACGTTTACTTCCAGGTAGGTTTGCTGACGACAGTGGGATTGTCGGCAAAGAACGCTATTTTGATCGTAGAGTTTGCCAAAGAGCTTTACGATAAAGGTTCGCGCCTTACCGAAGCGGTTATCGAAGCTGCCAAAATCCGTTTGCGCCCGATCCTTATGACCTCAGCGGCATTCATTTTAGGTGTATTGCCGCTTGCCGTAAGCTCCGGTGCAGGCGCTGCCGGTCGAAACGAAATCGGTATCTGCGTTATCGGCGGTATGTTATCAGCAACCGTGCTTGCTATTTTCTTCGTTCCGGTATTCTTCGTCCTTATCATGAGATACTTCACGAAGTATATTCCGCCTGAAACCAAGAAAAAGCTCGCTGAAAGAGAACGTCAGAGACTTGAAAGGCTTTATCAGAAATCAAGAGAAGCTGAGGAAGCTAAGAGAATCGACAATTTGTAAAGAGAAGTAATTTCAAATCCCCGCAAGCTCATGCTGCGGGGATTTTTTTAAATGATTAACGACGGGATGCTAATGTCACGGCATCATCAATATCTTCATACGAAAAAGGAGCCAAAGCAAAAGGGCCTTCAAGCATAATAGAACGCATCAGAGCTGCGTCGTTTACTTTAGATTCAGCATTATTAGCCAAAATTATGCCTTTTTCCTCAAGGTACAGACCGTTGTTTAAAGATGCCTGAGCATTTTTTACACGCATTCTGTAAATAGTTGAAGCGAGCTTTAAAGATGAATTTACGGTAAGGCCATAATGTCTGTCATCTAAACACTCGACTGCAAAACGGCGGTTTAACACTAAAGCTCTTAGCACGCCAAAGCCTAATTGAACTGACTTTAAATCCATCTGCTCAATAAGTCCCGCCTCAACCATGCTTAAGGCAAAATCGTTTTCCATAAGTAAAACGACTTTATCGCTGTCGGTAGCAAATACCTGAAAATTTTCACGAATAACTAAAGGTCCAGTAATAACCGAGGCTCCTTCAACGGTTAAAAAATCGTCAACTCTTTCTCCCTGCACCAAGTAAGGATCGCAGGAACAAACATTACAATCTGTATCCCTTAAAATTTTAAGTAAATAAGGATAAGAAACTCCCGGATCTGTTAAATCTTCCGGGGAAGATAAATCTTCAGTTAAAGACAAGCCTGAAGCATTGTTAAAAATAGCTTTGTCCGCTACATTACGCGTCAAAGTATATGTAGGGAGCAAGACGTCATAAAGTTCGAAAAATATCGAATCACGTAAATTAATCTCATGATTTTTAAGACGTGAATTAAACAATGCACAGAAAAAAGAACGGGCATAATTTTGTGAATGGTCAAAGCGTACAGCAGTGACCGGAGAAACAATTAAAGAAGAAGGAGAAATTAATAAAGCAACTTCTCTGCCGCCGCTTACGTGATGAAAAACAGCGCTTTCCTTAATATATCCTTCTGCTACCCAGCGCTTTGCCAAATCGGGCATTACAGCCAAAATCAAAGCACTGTTATCTTCACTTGCATATATCTGCCATACTGCTGCATTATCAAGCATATCGCTAACTTGCAAGCCGTCTGGCAAAATCTCACCTACAGACAAAAAAGAATCCGTTTTTGCATCCATGTCTACAATAAATTTAGACTCATTTACTATGAAATCTGACATATCCACCTCTCTTTTTTGCAATAGGATACATGACTTAACAAAAAGATGTTGACAGAAATTCGCATTAAGATAAAAATTTACATTTTTGATAATGCTTTGCAACAAATTTCATTTTCACCGAAAATTAATTACAATCAGATAAGCGCAAATGTTATTTGAGCAAAAGTTAATTTGATATTGCCAAAATCATTTACACAAAAGTCGAGAAAGTTATGGATAAGATCGGTCTTTTTTATGGTACTTACACCGGAATAACCGGAATGATTGCAGAAAAAATAGCCAATGAGTTAGGGCGTGATAATGTAGATTTGCACAATATCTGCTGCGACGGTGAGCAGATGGACAAATACGACAAATTGATTATCGGAACTTCAACCTGGAGTATCGGCGAGTTACAGGAAGACTGGGACAATTTCATGCCGAAACTGCAAACCATGAACTTTGAAGGAAAAACCGTTGCCCTTTTCGGAACTGGCGATCAAATCGGCTATCCTGATACCTTCCTTGACGGCATGGGAATGCTTTATGAAACTTTCCAATTCCGCGGCGCAAAATTCATCGGTTTCTGGCCGACTGTCGGATATGATTTTACAAGCCCGCTGCCGCTTCTTGATCATGACCACTTCGTAGGCCTGGCAATAGATGAAGATAATCAGTCAGATCTTACAGATGAACGAATCAAAAAGTGGTGCGAACAAATAAGACCGGCTTTTGGTCTTAAAGCAAAAGATTAATAACAACAAATTTTGATTTAAATAACGATGAAGCTTAATAAAGCTTCATCTTTTTTTATTTTTAGTGCGGAGATTTACCGATGAGTTCAACAAGAGGAAGTTTCGGCTCCAAATTAGGCATCATTCTGGCAGCAGCAGGATCTGCAGTTGGTCTTGGCAATATCTGGAGATTTCCTACCCAAGCCGGTGAAAACGGCGGCAGCGCTTTTATTCTTGTCTATTTGCTATGCGTAATTTGCTTAGGCTTGCCTTTGATGCTTGCCGAATGCGTTATCGGAAGACACTCTCGCGCTAATACCGGAAGCGCTTTTATGGTATTGGCTCCTAATACTAATTGGAAATGGTTAGGACGCTTTTCCGTATTGGCTGCTTTCTTGATTTTGTCTTATTACAACGTAGTAGCCGGATGGACTCTTGCGTATCTATATGAAGCCGTTACCGGAACATTTATTGAACTTGCAGGGACCATGACTCCGGGCGGAGCAAATCCCTTTTCCGTAAACTTCATGGAATTTGTTTCCGATCCGTTAAAACCGATTTTATTTTTAGTGATTTTTATGCTTCTCACTCACGTGATTATCATGCGCGGAGTTGAAAAAGGTATTGAAAAATCAGCTAAAATTTTTATGCCGGCATTGTTTATCATCGTTATAGTGCTGGCGATAAGCGCTTTAACCATGCCGGGAGCAAAACAAGGACTTTATTTCTTATTCCATCCGGACTTTAGCGCAATAAATTCAAAAGTAGTATTGTCGGCATTAGGTCAATGCTTTTTCTCTTTAAGCTTGGGCATGGGCTGTTTATGTACATACGCTTCATATTTTAGAAAAGACGCCAATTTGCCTAAAACCGCCATTACCGTAGGCTGTATGGATACTTTCGTTGCCATTATGGCCGGCATTATTATTTTCCCGGCGGTATTTTCCGTCCAAGGCATGGAGCCGGGACAAGGACCGAGCCTTGTGTTTATCGCTTTACCCAATATCTTTAATTCAGCCTTAAGCGGCAGTCCTATTCTTGCATGGCTCGTTCCCGTTCTCTTTTACCTGCTTTTGGTTTTTGCAACCATTACCTCAACGATTTCACTACATGAAGTAATTACCGCCTTTATTTCTGAAACATTCGGTCCTTCCCGTCATAAAGCTGCGGTTATGGTATCAGTATCCACTATCTTATTAGGCTGCGTCTGTTCCCTATCCATGGGTCCGCTTGGCGACTTTAAGATTGCGGATATGGTCATCTTCGATTTCTTTGACTTCTTTACCGCCAAGATCATGCTGCCGATTGCTGCTGCATTCTTTGCATTATTTGTCGGATGGAAGCTTAAAATCCGTCCTTTATGGGTAGAACTTACAAGTCACGGATTGGTAAGATTTAAAGGATTAAGACTATTTTTATTCGCCGTACGCTTTGTAGTACCGGTTTTAATTCTTTTAGTGTTCTTATCAGAACTTAATATCATCTAATCAAATTATCTCGGCTTCACTTAAAAATAAGAAGCCGAGTTCTCTTACTTAAAATTAAGACAAAAGTTTTTCACACCCCGAAATCTCCGGAGCGAAACTTTTAATCAAAGTCAGGGAAATAAAGGTGGTGCGAAAGGAGGGACTCGAACCCTCACGCCTTGCGGTACTAGCACCTGAAGCTAGCGCGTCTACCAATTTCGCCACTTTCGCATTAGAGAAGCTTGACTGGCGATCCCGATGAGATTCGAACTCATGACCCTCGGCTTCGGAAACCGATACTCTATCCAACTGAGCTACGGGACCGTTCGATACATTCGGTTGTCAAGTTTGCACATTATATCAGGATATTTCGCTTTGTGAAGCTAAGTTCTCAAAAATCTTTTGTTAAAATGCTCACAAGTCAATAGCACTACAAGGATATTCATTTTGCACGAATTATCTGTACGTTTTCGCGGGATCCGCGCTCTTTACGGGGAAGAAGGTTTTAAAAAATTACAAACTGCCCACGTCATGGTCATTGGCTGCGGCGGCGTCGGTTCTTGGCTTACTGAAGCGCTTTGCCGCTCAGGAGTTGGAACTTTAACTTTAATAGATCCTGATACTATTGAGCTTGGCAACACCAACCGACAATTGCACACTACGGATTTAACTTTAAATCAATATAAAGTCAGAGCATTAAAAGACAGACTTATTACTATTAATCCCGAAATAAAAATCCATACGGTTGAAACAACGCTTACAAAGGAAAATATTCCTGAAATCCTAAAAGATTGTCCGCAATTTATTGCAGATGCCATTGACGATCTGCAAGCTAAAGCTTTTTTAGTTGACTATCTTTATAAAAAGAATAAAACTTTTATTGTCTCAGGAGGTGCAGGCGGACGAGTCGATCCTGGCAAACTTAAAATCGACGATATCGCAAATGCCCATGGAGACGCATTAATTTCAAGGCTTAGAACCGAATTAAGACGCCACTATAATTTTCCTAAAAACGGAGAAAAAATGGATGTCTTCTGTACGTATTCATCTGAAGCTCCCATTTATTCAGATAAGGAAGCTTCTGACTTGCCCAAATTCGGAGCCGCAATGGCAGTAACCGCTTCAGCAGGCCTTTTGATGGCTTCTTGGCTTTTAAATAAAATAGTTAAACAGGCTTAAAAATGTTATACAACGATTTTGCCAAAACCAAAGAATATCTTAAAACACAACTTCCTGAGTATCTGCGCAACAAAGGCATTAATATTAATGCTCCTTTTCGCTGCTTGAATCCTAATCATCAAGATATCCATCCGAGCATGAGCTATAACCCGAAGAATCAAACCGTTCATTGCTTTAGCTGTAATGCAACCTACGATATTTTCGAAATTATCGGTCTGGACTTCGGTCTTTCTGATTTTAAAGATCAATTTGATAAAGCCTGTGAATTGTTTTTAAGCACCGGAGATAACGAATTTATTGAAGCTAACGACGATTTTAGCGGACAAGAAAAACAAAACGACTTCAGACTTCATGATAATGACGAAGCAGATGACAATCTTGATTTTACCTCAGGAAAAACTCCCGGTCCCGTAAGCTTCGGTATTGCCGACAGTAATTTTCGTGATGAAAACGATAAGGCAAATACTGTTCCTTTTAATGATTTTTCTATCCACAAACGAGACGAAAATGATCCTTTATTCCATAATTTTGATCCGCTAAATGACGATTCTCAAGATCTTAACAATTCAGCCCGCAGCTCCTTTCACCCTACTCAAGGCGCTGTTTTTGGCGTAAGAGACAACTTTAACGCTATCGGATCAGGAAACAAAAACACTTTTGGACAAAGCGACAGCCACTTTTCGGATTTCAGAACTGAAGTAAGACACAATTACACAGAATATTTAAAGCAATGCGCAAGCCGCCGTTTACAAACCGACTATTTCAGATTAAGAGGAATTTCAGAAACGGTAGCAGAAAAATTCCGTCTTGGTTTTGATAATGATTTCACCGCCGGAATCGATCCGCGAACCGGAGATAAAATCGTCTGGCAGGCAGTAATTATTCCTTACAGCGAAACTGCCTATATGGCGCGAAATACCGATTCACGCAGTAAAGATCGCATCAGGAAACAAGGATCTGCCGGAATTTTTAATCAAAATGCTTTAGATAAACCCGGCATGATCTTTATCACCGAAGGCGAATTTGACGCTTTAAGTATCGAAACATTGGGCTATAGTGCCGTAAGCTTAGGCGGAGTCTCAAATATCCGTAAGCTCCTTGACTACATTCAAGAACATCCTGTCTATGAAAGAATGTTTTATATAGCTCTTGATGACGACAAGGCCGGCGCTGAGGCGGCAGCTTCATTGGCTCAAGGCCTTGAATATATGCATATCCCGTTTAAGCGCATCAATCTTGCTTTTCCCTATAAAGATCCGAATGAGGCCTTGTGCAAAGATAGAGAAACGCTGCTTACAAGACTTAATAATCTTGAACGTCTTTTATCTTTTTCTTTGCAAACCGTTCCGCTGCAGCCTAAAACGTACTCTCCGGTATTATCCGCAGTTGCTTTGTATTCCCTGCAATTATCCCCATGCCTTTACTCCTTGTCAGGACGCAGCGTGATCTTAAAGCGGCTTGTCGCTGAAATAATCAGTGCCAAAGTCCAAACCGACATGCGCATTATTTACGTCGGTACCAAAGAACAATGGAATATGGTTTGCTCCTTGTTAAAACGCCGTGAGCATTATGATGACGGAGCTGTCTTTGCTCCATGGAATCGAGCTAAACTTCTTGAAATCCAAAACACGGACGATCTGCCGCAAGCTATTGAAGAAGCGGTCGGAGCTTTATATCTTCAGGGAGAAAAGAATTTCTGTCCGATAATAGATTTAACCGGGTTAACTTCATCAGAACTTAGAAATTGCTTAATGAACCTTTCTTCATTAAGCGCTGAATTAAAAACGCCGTTTATAAGCCTGTGCAATGAAAACGAAACTCTTACGGCTGAAGCCTATGCCCTTCAAAACATTGAAGTTTCGATGAATGATAAAAACGATCTTAGTTTCTTTACCTATGATCTTTTAGGACGAGATCAGAAATTCTCCATTTACTAATATGCGACTTAACGATGCCCAACAGCAGGCCGTCACTTATATTGACGGGCCATGTCTGGTTTTAGCCGGAGCCGGATCCGGAAAAACCCGAGTAATTACCGCCAAAATTGTTAACCTGATAACCGGACATAAACTTCCTGCAAAAACCGTCTGCGCTGTCACTTTTACCAATAAGGCCGCGGCGGAAATGCGAGAACGAGTAGCTCAGGAATTAGGTCAGGAATCTGCAAAAGAGATCTGGATTTCAACTTTCCATTCTTTAGGCCTCGGCATTTTGCGCGTAGAACATAATAAAGTCGGGCTTAAACGCAATTTCACCTTATTTGACGAATCTGATCAATTTAAAATCGTGCGCGATCTTATTCGAGAAAATTACCCTTTAATGCTTGACGGTAAATCCGAGCGAGACTGCATTTTTGATGCACTGCAGCAAATTTCTTTATGGAAAGGTGAATTAAAAACCCCTCAAGACATAGTACCGAAGACAACGCTGTCTTCTCTTTACGAAGAATATCAAGCTTACCTTAAAGCCTGTAACGCCGCTGACTTTGATGATTTGATTTTTTTAACCACAAGACTTCTAAAAAGCGACCGGGAAACAGCCTCCAAATGGGAAAATTATTTTCGCTATGTTCTTGTCGATGAGTATCAGGATACAAATACTACTCAATATGAACTGCTAAAAGTGTTGGTAAGCAAAAGACGCCGTTTTACTGTAGTAGGCGATGACGATCAGTCTATTTATTCCTGGCGTGGTGCCCGTCCGGAAAATATCAACATATTGGCGCAAGATTTTCCTGATCTGAAAGTTATTAAGCTTGAGCAAAATTACCGTTCTTCAGGAAGAATTCTGCATTGCGCCAACAAAATCATTGAAAACAATGAGCACTTATTTAAAAAATCATTATTTTCAAACTTGGATGAAGGCAAAAAAATTGCCGTCATTGAAGTACAGGATGAAAACGCTGAAAGCGAAAGAGTCGCTTCTGAAATCTTAAAGCACCGCTATTTATACCGTAAACCGTGGCGAGATTATGCCGTACTTTATCGCAGCAACACTCAGTCACGCAGCATTGAAAAAGCTTTCCGCTCTGCCCGTATCCCTTGCGTTATAACCGGAGGCAGCAGCTTTTTTGACATGATGGAAGTAAAGGATATCCTCGCCTGGTGCCGCTTGCTTTCAAATGAAGGCGATAATGCTGCCCTACTTAGAATTATCAATATTCCGCGCCGCGGCATCGGTGCTGAAACTTTAAGCACCATAGCATCAGTTGCCTCGGAGTATTCGGTAAATCTATATACTGCTTTACGTTCAAAACAGCTTTACGCCAAGCTTTCCTCCAGTCAAAACAAATCTATTACATCTTTTTTAGAGCTGTATAACAGCTTAAAAAATCTTCTTAAGACTCATCAGGATTTGCAGCTTGCTCAAAAGCTTATTGATATTATCGGTTACGAAGGCTATCTAAGAGGAACGGGAGCCAACGATAAAAGCGTTGACGTCAAAATAAAAAATGTCCGTACTTTAATGAGCTGGATAGAAGATTTGGTAAAAGGCCGCCGCGGAGAGCCTCCTTTATTATTCTCGCAAGCCGTAGACAAGCTCGGTCTTCGCGAAATGATGGATAAAAATGAGGACGGATCTGAAAACGACGCTGTCCAGCTTATGACATTACATTCGGCCAAGGGACTTGAATTTCCGTACGTCTTTCTAATCGGCTTGGAGGAGGGGATCCTCCCGCACCGCAACAGCCTTGATCTGCCAAACGGCATCGAAGAAGAAAGACGCCTTGCTTATGTAGGAGTAACTCGCGCAAAAGTAGAGCTTACCATTACCTATTGCCGCGAAAGAAAAAGAGGACGTGAAGCAACTGCAAATGAGCCCAGCCGGTTTATCGCCGAAATGCCGCAGGAAGATCTTGCGCGTGAATTTTTAGGGGCTCCTAAAAAAATTGATAAAGAAGAAAGCGATATGATGCTTGATAGAGGACTTAATATGTTAAAGGGACTGCTATAATGTAAATAATTAAGCGAACATACGCTTAAAATTAATTGAGATAATAATATGCAATTATCATTAAAAAATATCGGAAAACTTAAGCAAGCTAAAATTGAAATAAACGGAATTACAGTTATTGCAGGTGAAAACAACACAGGTAAAAGCACTGTAAGTAGAGCGCTGTTTTCCACTTTTAACTCTTTCTTTTCTTTAGAACAAAAAGTAAAGAGCGAGAGAATAAACAGTATAATAAATAGATTGTCTTTTGTAATTATTCAGAAAAGGCCTAACTTTACACAAGAAGCATTGGAAAATATTGCTTCAACATTAATTTCAAACAATAAAAATAATCCATATAATTATAATACATTACAAAAAGATATTATAAATTTATGTGATCTTGATATTTATACAGATAAGGAAATATCAGACTCAACATTTAAAGATATTATCAATATAATTCTTGAAACATTAAATATTACTGATGACGAATTAACTAAATTAGTGTTAACAAAAAATATTAATTATGAGTTTAACAATCAAGTTAGTAATATATTTAACAGCGAATCTAATTATATTAAATTACAGTTAAAAGATAATAGCATCAAACTTGAATTCAATAACAATATTGTTAAATCCATACAAAAAACAATAAATTTTGATATCATAAACGAAGCTATTTATATTGATGACTTCTCAATTATTGATTCTTTACCTGTTCCTTACTTTGATAGTTTTAAACACAAAATACACTTACTTAAGAAATTAGAATCAAAAAATAACAACTTATTAGATGAATTAATTAATAGCAATAAATTAGAAAATATTTTTACTTTAATTGAAAAAACCTGTAAAGGAAGAATTGTTCGGGATAAAAATAATATCTTTAAATTCCAAGAAAACGGTAAATTATTAGATATTCGAAATCTTTCAACCGGTCTTAAGACCTTTGTTATTTTAAAGACCTTATTATTAAACAATGCTATAAACTATAATGGTGTAATAATACTGGACGAGCCGGAAACACATTTGCATCCGCAATGGCAATTGCTTCTGGCTGAATTAATTGTCCTTTTACAAAAAGAATTTAATTTGCATGTGTTACTAAATACACATAGTCCTTATTTTTTAAGGGCAATTCAAGTTTTTGCAGGAAAATATGAAATTGCCGACACATGTAAATATTATCTTTCAGAATGTATTTCCGAAGAAATGGCAACTATTGTAGATGTTTCAACAGACATAGAACAAATTTATAAAAAACTTTTTGTTCCATTACAACAACTAGAAGATATTTAGAAACGAAATGATTAATAGAAATTTAGATATTTTTAAAAGCAACTTAACCAGTTTAAAAAATGCATCTCACGATAAAAACAAAAATGAATATATGACCAATTCTTGTATTGAAGTTATAAATTTTGATAAAGTCAAGGAACAATATATAAAAAATCTTTATTTAAAAGAACCGCCCTCTTCAAATGATTGCCTTGTTTTTAATAACAAAAATAAAAAGTGGTTATTTATTGAATTTAAGAATGGACAAATTAATAAGATAGTACAAGCAGAATTAAAAAAGAAGATCTATGACAGCCTATTGATCCTTTTTGATATATTGCAAAAAGATAATGCAAATATTTCCGCTTCGCGCATATATATTGACTATATATTAGTATACAACGATAAGGCAAATATAAACTCAAAAGACCCTATATTAATACAAAAAAGATTATCAGATCCGGCAAATGTTGAATACTCAAATAGTTTCATTAACTTAGCTAAATCCATTGCCAAAACAACAAAAAGTGAACACCTTATATGCTTTAAGTTGTCTTCATTTAAAAATTTTTGCTTTAATGATGTTTATACCTTCAACCAAAAAGAATTCGAAGAATATATAAAAAACCAATTTTCATAAAACACTGACTAATTATAAAAAACCTCCCTTGCATGAAGAAGCTTAGGAGGTTTTTCTTTATTTAATCTTTAAAAGATTAATTGTTGCCTACGGCAATTTCCTTCATGTCTGACATGTAAGCACGAAGCTTGCGTCCAACGACCTCAATCGGATGATTTCTGATCTTATCGTTAATACGGATAAGCTCAATGTTATCAACAGCATTGTCGCCATCAAGACCTTTGCCCATAACATCAAGATCAATCTTAGCCATAAAGTCCTTTAAGAGAGGAATTGCAGCGTTGGCAAAGAGGTAATCACCGTACTCGGCGGTATCGGAAATAACCACATTCATCTCATAAAGACGACGACGAGCAATCAAGTTGGCAATCAAAGGCAACTCATGCAATGACTCATAGTAAGCAGACTCAGGGTAAATACCTGAATGAGTCATGGTTTCAAAGGACAGCTCAATACCGGCCTTAACGAAGGCAACCAACAGAATGCACTTGTCAAAGTATTCCTGCTCACTGATCTTGGTGTCACACTGCGGAGCATTTTCAAAACCGCATTTTGCAAAATTCTCACGCCAGGTCAAAAGCTTGACGTCACCGTTGGCCCAGTCTTCCATCAAGACACGGGAGAACTCACCGCTTTCAATGTCATCCATATGCTTTAAGTACAGATCTTTTAAGATGCACTTAAGCTCATCGGCAAGCTCGCATGCGCGGATCTTGGCAGGATTTGACAAACGATCCATCATGTTGGTGATGCCGCCCTGCTTTAATGCCTCACAAACGGTTTCCCAACCGTATTGGATCAACTTGCATGCATAAGCTTTGTCCATACCGAGCTCGACCATGCGATCAAAGCAGAGAATTGAGGCTGCCTGCAAAACACCGCACAAAATGGTTTGCTCGCCCATGAGGTCCGACTTAACTTCAGCAACGAAGGAAGAGCGCAAAACGCCTGCACGATCACCGCCGGTTGCACTGGCCCATGCCTTAGCAATTGCCCAGCCTTCACCGTTAGGATCGTTTTCAGGATGAACGGCAATCAAAGTCGGGACGCCGAAACCGCGGCGATACTCTTCACGAACCTCAGTACCGGGGGCCTTAGGAGCCATCATGACAACAGTAATGTCTTTACGGATCTGCTGACCGACTTCAACGATATTAAAGCCGTGGGAATAACCTAAAGCTGCACCAGGCTTCATCAAAGGCATAACGGACTCAACAACATTGGAATGCTGCTTGTCAGGAGTCAAATTGATGACCAAATCGGCAGTCGGAATTAATTCTTCATAAGTACCGACCTTAAAGCCGTTTTCGGTAGCACGCTTAAAAGAAGCACGTTTTTCTGCAATAGCGGCAGGACGAAGAGCATAGCTGACATCAAGACCTGAATCGCGCATGTTAAGGCCCTGATTCAAGCCCTGAGCTCCGCAACCGATAATTACGCACTTTTTGCCTTTAAGGAAATTGCAGCCGTCTGCAAATTCGCTTCTATCCATTAATTCACAGCATCCAAGCTGGGCAAGTTTCTGTCTTAAATTTAAAGTATTAAAGTAATTTGCCATTTTCAATCTTCCACGATTTCTATATCTTTAAAAGGAATTCTGTTTGGCCGTTATCACAGCGTGAGAACATAATAGCAGATATTTTAGAAAATGACACACAAAATGTTGTATATTGCAAAATATGCAACGCACTTCTAATTTTTTACGAAAAAATATCATGATTGATTTAAAAGATGCAGCTTTTTTCCTGCGCCTGTGCGAGACGGAAAACGTTACGCGAGCCGCCGCATTATCTTCGGTAAGTCCTTCAACGCTTAGCCGCACCGTATCAAAACTCGAAGAAGATTTAGGTGCAACTTTATGCGTTAGAGATCAAAAGGGCATAACAATAACTAAGGCCGGGAAACGCTTTGCCGATTATGCAAGCAAGGCTATTGCCGACTTTAAAGCCCTTGAGGCGGAATTAAAACAGGAAAGTTCAGCTATAGACGGCAGCATCAAAATTTATTGCTCAGTCACTGCAAGCTATATTTTTATTCCGCGTCTTTTAAGCGAACTTAGGCTGTCTTATCCGAAACTTGAGCTACGGCTTGAAACCGGCGATGCCGCTGAGGCTTTAGATCATTTACAAGATCCGGATACCGATTTTGTTATTTCAGCACTACCCGACAATATTCCCGATAACGTAAATTACGTACATTTAGTATCTTTTCCTCTAGTACTAATAGCCCCGAAATCTCCGGCCTACCGTTCACTTGATCTTAATAACGAAAACCCGAATTTAAATAAAGTCCCATTTATCATGCCTGAAAAAGGTCAGCTTAAGACTGAAGTCGACCGATTCTTTAAAAAACAAAAAATTAAGCCAATTACCTACGCAGAAATCGCCGGACATGAATCAATTGTAAGCATGACCGCTTTGGGCTTTGGCGTATCCGTCGTGCCTAAACTCGTTCTTGACCTGTCCCCGTTTAAAAACGACGTCAACATTTTAAAAACCTTACCCGATACGGGATTTAACGTTGCACTTTGTTACTTAAAAGAAAAAGAACATAATCGTACTATAAGCGCGGTAAAAGAGCTTGCCCTAAAATTATCGCCGACTTTCGCTCCTGATTTGACCAGCCGCAAGGTAGGTGAAAATTAGGCTCCGACTCCAAAATCCTCTAAGAGAATCAATTCACTCCTTTGATTCTCTTACGCCAAGTGAGTAAGATATATTCCATAAGTGTCTTAAATTAGGTTGAAATATATGAGTACTACGACGGTTAAAACTGCAACCCCAGCCCTTGATAAAATCATGCTTATCATTGATTTTATCGCCCATAACGGTCCGCAGACGTTCAGTACCATCTATCAAAATTTGGCTTTACCCAAAAGCTCGACGTCGACACTTTTAAACAGTATGCTTGCGCATAAACTGCTGCGCCAAGATCATGATAAGTTTGACCTTGGACTTAGGCTTTATGAAATCGGCAGTTATGCATTTGCGCACTTTGATATTAAAGAATTTGCCCTGCCGGTTTTAAAAAAACTCAGAGACGATACGGATCTAACCTGTCATCTTGGGATCCTTGAAGGAACCAATCCCGTATATTTACTCAAGATTGAAAGCTCTTATCCAGTAATCATCAACAGTTGGATCGGCAAAAGGCTCTCGTTTAACAGCTCGGCGTTAGGAAAAATATTTTTATCTTTTTCTACCGAACAAAAAGCCAAGGAACTTATAGCCCTGCAGCAGCCTTTACCGAAATTTACGCCTAACACCATCACCGATGACAAGATTTTATTTGAACAAATAAAAGAAATTAAAGACCGCGGTTATGCCATAGACGATGAAGAAGACGCCAAAGGAATTTTCTGCCTCGCCGCTCCGATATTAAACCGCAAGGGCGAATTGCTTGCGGCTATCAGCATGTCCGGCGTTTTAGCGCAATACGACAAAATGCCGATGGAAAAATTTGTCGAGTACCTTAAAGAAGCAGCCGCAGCGATTAGTCTTAAAGCTTCCGACTAAATATTAATCATTTAGCTTTAAATCCCGATTTAAAGCGTGATCGGGACGTAACTTCTTTTACTTTTTAATTGACTGTTTCAATATATAGAATTATAGTTCCACATATTGAAATAAATTTAACATAAGGAGTTACTATGGCACGCGTTTTTGAAGGCATATTTCCGCCAATTTCTTCTTTCTTTACCCCTGATTTTAAAATTGATAAAGAAAGCTATAAAAAACAAATCGATTTTTTAATTGAGAACGGCGTAGACGGCATATTCTTTTTAGGCACAGGCGGAGAATTTTCCCAAATGTCCGCCGAAGAAAGAAAGGAAGTAGCTGAATTTGCCGTACCGTACGTCAACAAACGTGTCAAAGTACTTATCGGCGTCGGATCAACCAACATGCGCGAAGCTGTCGATCTTGCCGTTCACGCCAAAGAATGCGGAGCCGACGGCGTCGTCGCGATTAACCCTTATTACTGGAAAGTAACTCGTGAAAAGCTTTTAAATTATTTTTCCCAAATAGCAAAAAGCGTAGCACCACTTCCGCTTATTTTATACAACTTCCCGGGCCTTACCGGACAAGATCTTGATCCTGAATTCGTTAAAGAAGTAGTAATTAATAACCCAAATGTCGTCGGAATTAAAGAAACCATTGACAGCATCGGACACATCACATCCATGATTAATACCGTCTGTGCGGTTAATCCCGACTTTGCCGTATTCAACGGTTTTGACAATCATTTCCTGACCAATCTCATGGCAGGAGGCGCCGGCATGATTTCGGCAAGCGGTAATTTTGCCCCTTATTACTCGGTTGCCACCTATAAATATTTTAAAGAAGGCGATATGGCAAATGCCTGCAAGACTTTTGCCACTTTAATGAAGATGCCCGATCTGTATGCGCTTGATAATCCTTTTGTCAACGTCGTCAAGGAAGCAACCAAGCTTTGCGCTTTAAAGGACATCAGCACCGTAGTGTTGCCTCCGTCTTTACCTTTACCTGAGGAAAAGAAGGAACTTTTAAAAGAAAAACTGACAAACATGGGCCTTATCAAATAGCTTTTCATTTACATATTGACTCCGGAACTAAAGAAACTTCCTTTTAGGAGGTTTCTTTTTTACCTGCAAAATCTTGCCTTTTAATATGCAGACGACAAAAAAGAGGGGCATAATTACCGAGGAAAAACTCGGAGCCGATAAATGCAGCAAAGACTACTAATCTTAAGCGTCTGTCTAATTCAATTCTTTTGTCCCTTCATGGGCAATTCACTTAATATAGCCGTTCCTGCTCTTTCTTTAGAATATGCCACCGCTCCTGAAAACATCACATGGGTAATTAACGTCTATATGATTGCAACAGCGTCATTTTTGCTGCCCGCTACCGCTCTTGCCAACTTCTTCGGCTACCGCAATCTTTATTTTTCAGGCTGTCTTTTAGCCTCCGCCGCAACTTTTGCCGTACCTTTAAGCCCGACTTTCAGCGTGCTTCTATGTGCACGAGTCATGCAGGGAATTTGCCTTTCGTTGGTCTTTTGCAGCTCCATGGCTTTACTTGTTGACAAAATAGACAAAGAAAAACGCGCAACCGCCATAGGCCTCGTGGTCGGGGCCGTTTACGCCGGACTTTCCTTATCTCCGCTTATTGCAGGGGTAATTGCCGACTCTTTGGGCTGGAGATCAATTTTCTTCGTCACGGTCATAGGATTATTTGCTGCAGGAGTATTAGTTAAAAAAATTTCAAAAGATGAACCTAACACTCATCATTTCAACTTGCCGAAAATGAGCTTATGTTTTTTGGGCATCGCTTTAATTTTGCTGTCTTTTTCCATTGCCTCGTCTCATATAACCGCCTTAATTCTTGTCATCTGCGGCTTCACTTTTTTAAGTATTTATCTTTTCTTTGAAAACAAATCAAAACATCCCGTGTTTCCGATCAAGCTCGTTATGGGAAACAGAACTTTGACGCTGGCGCTGGGCGCTTCTGCCTTTAACTATATGTCAAATTTCAGTATCAGCCTGCTGCTTGCCCTTCACATGCAGTTTATTCTGGGATTTTCCGCATCCCACACCGGAGTGTTTCTGGTAATTCAACCAGCCATCATGATGGTTTTGTCATCATGCGCCGGCAAAATTGCCAAATATATGAATGCACATATCTCAGAAAGTGTTGGAATGGCACTCATTTTTACGGCATTAACTCTTCTGCATTTTCTGCATCCTGAAAGTTCCCTTTTCTACATGGTAATTTGCCAAATTATCGCCGGAGTAGGTTTCGGCTTATTTTCAGCGCCTAACACGACTATAGTCATGAGCTCGGTAAGGCGCGAACAGCTTGCTTTAGCGTCCGCACTGCAGGCTATTACTAGAACCGTAGGAATGGCCTGCTGTATGGCAATTCTTACCACAATATTAAACAGCTACATCGACGCTCCTCATGACACTAAGCTCTATATCAGTGAATTAAGCGACGCTATTTCTTTTTCTTTCATGATTTCCGCGTGTATAGCAATTATCGGTTTTGCTTTTTGTTTATCAGGATTAATTTCGCATCAAAAAGTTAAATAGTGTTGTAATATGACTATGCTTTAAAGAATCAAATAACACAAATCACTCTTTTTACTTAATAAAACAATAAAAAACATATAAATAAAGGATAGTATGCCCAACATTACTTATATTCCGCTTCACGTACATTCCGACTACTCGATTATGGACGGTCTTGAAAGCGTCGGCGCCATCGGAAAACGTGCCGCCGCGCTTAAGATCCCGGCTCTTGCAATCACCGATATTTCCAACATCTGCGGTTTCATCAAATTTTATACCGCCTGTAAAAGTGCCGGCATCAAGCCCATCATGGGAGCTGATATAGAAGTTGAAGAAGAGGTTAAGCCCGGAGAAAAGGCTACATCCTTTAAATTGACTCTCCTTGCCATGGATCGCGTCGGTCAGCAAAACCTTTATGACATTTTATCCGAAGCATGGCTGCGCTCAGATGCCGGAGCCTTTAACGCTAAAACCTCACTTGCCGACTTAAAAAAATACAGCGAAGGCATCATTATTCTTGACGGATTTCGCGGCGATATCGCCGCTATGGCGCAAAGAAAGGACTCCAAGGCAATAAGATCCAGACTTAAATTCTATTTGGAAAATTTTAACGATCGCTTCTGTTTTGAAATCACCCGCACCAACCGTATCGGTGAAAGCGAATTTGAAAACTTTGCCTTAAATTTATGCGTTGAATACAATATTGCCCCTGTTGCGACCAACGACACGGTTTTTCTTTTCGGTGAAGACAACGTCGGAAAAGACGGCTTTTCCGACTATCAAATTCATGACGTCCGCGTCTCGATTCAGGCCGGCTGTCAGCGCGGCAATAAAGAAATGGCGCGCAAATACTCAAAAGAACAGTATTTAAAAACTCCCGAGCAAATGGAAGCACTATTTGCCGATATTCCTGAAGCTTTACAGAACACGAGAAACATTGCCGAGCGCTGCAATATCGAAATTGAACTTGACCACCCGCGACTACCCCGTTACCCGACAGGTGATTTATCCCCCGCCGACTATTTAAGAAAAAAAGCGGCAGAAGGGCTTGAAGAGCGACTTGAATTCCTTTACCCGGACGAAAAAGAGAGAAACGAAAAACGTCAGACCTATGTAGACAGATTAAATACCGAGCTTGACGTTATCATCAACATGGACTTCCCCGGATACTTCCTCATCGTTATGGAATTTATCCAATGGTCCAAAGAGCACGGCGTACCGGTAGGCCCCGGCCGCGGCTCAGGCGGCGGTTCGCTTGTTGCCTACTCGCTTAAAATCACCGATTTTGATCCTTTGCGCTTTGACTTACTCTTTGAGCGATTCTTAAACCCAGAGCGTGTTTCAATGCCGGACTTTGACGTCGACTTCTGCCAGAGAAACCGTGAAAAAACGCTTGAACACGTTAAAAAGCGCTACGGTAATAACGCAGTATCCCAAATCGCCACTTTCGGTACCATGGCTCCAAAAGCCGCCATTAAAGATGCCGGCCGTGCCCTGGGCATGGGCTACGGTGCCGTTGACTTTGTCGCAAAACAGCTGCCAACGCAGCCCGGACTTACCTTTAAAGCGGCCATGGGCATCGGCAAAGACGGCAAACCATGCGATCCTTTAGCTCCGGATTTTGTAAATCTTTACCAAAAAGCATTACAAGATGATGACAGGCAGCGCGTTGAGCTTATCCATATCGCGCTGCGCCTTGAAGGCGTTATCCGCAATATCGGCAAGCATGCGGCGGGCGTAGTCATTTCCCCTACCCGAACCGCGGAATTCTCGCCTCTGATGCTTGATTCTGACGGCAACTCAATTACCCAATTTGACAAAAAGGACGTTGAACACGCAGGCTTAGTAAAATTCGACTTTTTAGGTCTTACCACGCTTACCATCATTGACGATGCCCTTACCATGATTAATGCCAGAAAGGCAAAGCATCATGAACCGCCTGTCAATATCCATGCCGTACCGTATGAAGATCCTGAATCCTTTGCCGTGCTGCAACAATGTGAAACCACGGCTGTCTTCCAGCTTGAATCTGCCGGTATGCGTAAGCTTATAGGCCAAATGCAGCCTGACCGTTTTGACGACTTAATCGCTCTTGTAGCTCTCTATCGACCCGGTCCTATCAAAAGCGGCATGGTCGATCACTTTGTACAGCGTAAACACGGTAAAGAAGAAGTTGCCTATCCGTCCCCTGACTTTCAGGATCTTGACCTAAAACCGATTCTTGACTCAACTTACGGAGTTATCGTTTACCAAGAGCAGGTAATGCAGATTGCCCAGGTTCTTGCGGGTTACTCCCTGGGCGGCGCTGACATTCTGCGCCGTGCCATGGGTAAGAAAACCCCAGCCGAAATGGCAGGGCAGCGCAGCGTCTTTAAAGAAGGTGCCGCTAAAAAAGGCAAAGATACCGATATCGCAATGAAAATCTTCGATCAGGTGGAAAAGTTTGCCGAATACGGTTTTAACAAGTCCCACTCGGCTGCTTATGCCCTGGTTGCATGGTGGACCTTATGGCTTAAAACCCATTATCCCGCCGAATTCCTGGCCGCCATGATGACGGCTGACCGCCAGAGAACCGAAAAACTGGTGTCATATATCGCAGAATGCAATCGCCTCAAAATTAAAGTTAATCCGCCTGATGTAACCGAAGGGTTATTTAACTTTACGGTAAATGACGCAGAAGAAATTATTTACGGTATCGGTGCAGTCAAAGGCATCGGCGAAGATGTTGTAGAAGACATCGTTAAAGAAAGAGCCAAAGAGCCGTTTAAAGACTTCTTTGATTTTATAAAGCGCATCGGACCTAATCATTTAAACCGCAGAACCTTTGAAGCTTTAGTTGCAAGCGGGGCCCTTGATAAATTAGGTCCATCCCGCGCACAAATGATGGCTTCCATCCCGACAGCTATGAAATATGCCGTACAGGAAAGCACGGATGCAGCATCCGGGCAGCTTGATCTGTTTGCCGCAATAAGTGAAACCACAGCACCAACTTTTGTTGCATGCCGTCCTTGGTCGGAAAAATACCGTCTCTACCTTGAAAAGAACGTGTTGGGGCTTTATCTGTCAGGGCATCCTATAAATATTTATATTGATGAGCTAACCCGCAACTACCGCAGCACGATAAGCACGCTGCGCCCAGGCACAGCCCAGCGCCCCAATCCCGTTACCTTTTACGGAGTCGTTATCTCAAGCACCGAACGTACGTCTAAAAACGACGGCAGCAAATTCTATATTCTGATCTTGGATGACGGTACCTCTCAGATTGAATTTTCACTTTACGGATCCGTAGCAGAACAATACGGAGCAATCTTGTATGAAAGAGCAAAACTGCAAAAACAAAAAGTAATGCAGGAAACCGATCCGTCAAAAACCATTCCGTCACCATTGGTTTTAATCGTAAGCGGAATGTTGTCACTTACCGAGGATAATCTTACGCGTCTTAGGGTTCGTGAACTCAAAACTCTTGAAAGCATCAGACGTAAAAACGCTAAAAACCTGACTCTGCGCTTAAGCGAGGAGCAGCTTTCCAAAAACTTTAATGAATTAAGCTCTGCACTTCTAAACAATGTCATCGCCGTACAAAATAACGGCATGAATACTGCACAGCGCTATTCAATAAGAGAAAATCCCGATAATGAAGGGCAAGGCTGTTCTTTTAACTTGATGCTCGGAAATACTCTGTTGCGGTTTACCAATAACGTCAATCGTTACGACCCAAGTGACGATCTGTTGGATTCATTAAGAGAAATTGCCGGAAACAGTGCTGTAAGCATCGGTTACTGATTTTTGGGCGGGGTATCAAAAAAATTTACTATAAATGTAAATAAAGCCGCTGAAGCAAAATTTCATGAAACATAGAGAAATTGGCGGTCTAAAAAAACATAAGCGTCAGCGTGGTATTTTACTGCTGTCTGACGCTTAATTATTTTAGAAACCGCATCTGGAGTCTCCCGAGACAGTGTAAAGGCCTTAACCACCGGCTCCTTTTTATAAAAACCAAATACCGAATCTCTTTTTTATAAAGAACACATTAATCATAATGCCCACAACAAGAAATAATATATAAACCTTCTTGCTCGATTCGATAAATTAGGCGATTCTTTTTGTCAATTCTGATACTTAATAATCCTTGATTGGAATATTTAAGTTTTTCTGCTTTTCCTACAGTTGGACTACCAGGAGCACAGCGTTCAATATCTTTTAAAAGTTTATTAATCCTCTTTACGGTTTTTATATCAGTATCAATCCAATTTTCATAGTCTTTCCATGCTTTAGGACTCCATATTTTCATCATAGACTAAATCTCTTTTAAATCATGAATTTCGGCATGTCCTTCTTTCATAGAAAGAAACATTTGATCCATTTTTTCGGCAAAGGCCCGCTCCTTCCTTTCTTTGTCCGACATCGTAGTAACAGGGAATGGAAATCCTCCATAGGAAACAAATTGACGCATAAACACATTTAAAGCTGTAGATGCGTTCATCCCCAATTGTTGAGCAAGTTCATCAAAATTTTTCTTTAATTCCTTATCAACACGAAAATTTATAGATGCTGTTTCCATGTTTTTGCTCCTTTGTTAAACGAATGGAAGATATACCCACATATTACAATAAAAATTGCAAATATATATACAATAGCAACACAAATGATACAAATTTACAAAAATCAATCATAGCAATGATCTTAAGGATCAAGAAAACATCGTTAAACAGTTAAATATCCTGTTGGTTTTAAAAGTGAAACTTGTTAAGGAAGGATCAAAAAGAAGGCATAGAAATCTCTAAAATTAAGTTGTGAAAAATCAAATTCAGGAGTTCCTATGCCGCGTTTATTATCTATCCTAAAAGACCGTAACTGCAAGTCCCAAATTAACGAACGTTCTTTAAAAGAGTATTTTTCCTCTACCGTTTCGGCATCTTTCATCGGACGTATGGCAAGAAAAGTCGGTCTTAACCGGAGAAAATGCCGTTTTAATCCCGTCAGTTTTGTAACGTCAATCATTGTGCAGACAGGCTCAGGCGCTAAATTCACCATAGCTTCAATCGGTGCCCGTTATGCCGCTCTGTCAGGGCAGAGTATGGAGAGCAAACCGTTTCACAATAAAATCAAAAAGCCGGAGGTTACACAATTGATGGGTATGTTGCTTAAGCGCTATACGGATTTTCTCAGTGCTAAATTTGCCCAACCCAAGCACGGGAGACTTTTATTAAATATTTTAAGAGAGCACGGTCTTGCCGTTGAAGATATCGAAGCGGTTGACGGCTCATATTGGCATGTAAACGATAAGCTTGAAGATATTTTTCCCGGCTGCCGTACCGCCGCTAAAGGCGATGAACTGCCTGACAGCTATGACGAGCAAGGTAATGCCGTAAGCAAGGAGCCTAAGAACGCTCAAATCGGTATGCAGACGGTATTTTCTTTAGTCACGGGTATGTTTAAAGCCGTAACTTTTACTTCCGGCACCGCCGATGAAAGAGAGGTCGTAAACGCAGACAAACAACATCCGGTACTTAAAATCATGGATGCCGGCTATGTCAGCTATGCTTTACTTGAACTTATTCATAAAGCCGGCTCTTATTTTATGCTGCTCGGTAAATGTAATATGACGGGGAAAATTACCGCCTGCTTCCTTAAAGGAAAAAGCTTAACTAATTTTATTGACAAGGATTTAAAAGAGCCGCTGCTAAGGGCCTATCGTCCGCATGACATTCTTGATATGGACGTAATCTTAAATAACGGCTTACAAGTAAGAGTTCTGAGGGTATGGAGCAACAACAAAGGTACCGTATCTTATCTAATCACCGATATTCCGCGGCAATGCTTTCCGGCACAATATGCAGTATTAATCCAAAAGCTGCGTTGGTCGATAGAGCTCCTGTTTAAATGCCTTAAAAGCAGAGTTAATTTAAGAGGCGTCAATACTTCCTATCTCACCATTGTCTATACCGTTGCTCAGGCAAGTCTTATTGCGGCAATCATAAAATACCTGATTTACCTTTATCTTGATGAAAAACACAGGTATTACATCTCCATGTACAAGGTATTCGTCAATTGTGACCCGTGGTGGGACGAATATTGCGTAAATTTATTTAAACTCAACATCCGTGCGCTTAAGCAGAATTTTAAGATGATCCGAACTATTGCCAATCAATATCGAAAATCACAAACTTCAAACACGCGGAAAGAAGAATTTAAAAGCTTTGAAGCTGTGATTGAATTTTTGGCTAAAGCCCCGATAAAGACTACGATTGAGGCTAATTTTTCATATGCTTAAGGACATGGATATGAAAATTACAAAAAAACAGTAAAACAAATAAATAGAGCATATGCTTACTTTCTTTGATGCAATGCCATTTTTAAACTTCGCGCTAAAGAATAAAAATTTGTGCTTACAAACACAGGTCTGGATCAAAATTCTTTTTCGGCAGCGTATGAATGATGTTTTACGCTAGACAAGAGAGAATAGTTGTCCTTTAGTGTAAAAGTTATTAAAAATTTCAAAAGAGTGTTTTTAGTTAATCTTAATTACTCTCTCTGACTGTGGGTTATTAAGCTCTTTTAAAGCATTGCCCTCAACCGTAAAAAACTCTACCTTGTCAGATTTTCTATCAGTTAACGAAAAATAAGCTCTTTCTGAGGATTTAGGAAAAAGTGAAGCAATGTTATAAGAATGAACACGCAATGTGGGATTATCAGATGCCATTCCGCAATTATGTTCAGGATCGATATGCAGTTTGGATAAACCAACAAGGCCAAGGCCTGAGTCTTTTAATAAAGACTCACGAACTGTCCACAATAAAGTAAAAAACTCTCTTTGCTCCTTTTCAGAGAGTTTGAAAATACAGTTTTTCTCAGGATCGGTTAATACCTTTTTACACAAACCATGAAAGTTTTTTCGTTCTTTGACGCACTCAATGTCAAATCCCATCTCAATGTTACTAAAAGCAACTCCGATATAATTTCCCGAGTGCGAAAAATTAAAAAATAAGGAAAGCGACGGATCAAAATACGGCTTACCGTGAGATCCAAAAGACAAAGAAGGAATATCATTTAAAGCATAAAACGATTTTAACGCAAGGCGCAGCAACACCCGGCTTGCTAAGAATGTCTTTTTCTTTTTAGGTTGAAAATCGCGAGCTATTTCATGATCGCTTTGCGGTAGGGAAGCAACAGACACAAGAAGACTGTCTAAATTAGAAATGACAACTTTCACTTAATGTCTATTCCTTATTTTCTTTACCGACATTAGCAAAAAGAGCAGCATCTGCCGCAGCCTCTTTCTTTGAAGAAGCTCCCTGTCCCTCATCGGCGACCGTTTCTTTTTCGGCGACGGCTTTCTTTTTACGCTTAAAGAACTTTACGAAAACGGCAAGCATCAAAGCATACAAAACAATCGAGAAAACTATAGCGAAAATCAGGTTATGCTTAATAAACAAATCGGTCTCAAGACCGAGACTTATAAGGATATCGGTGCTTTTTACCAAAAAGGCGATTCCTGCGGCAAAGAGCGCATCACCGATCAACATACTGACGATGCCAAGGCGCATATGACGTGGAATAAAGCAGGTGATAATGCCTAAAACAAAAAGGCAGGCGCCTGAATATAAAAAGAATCTTTCAGCTGCTAATATCATAAAAAACATGCTTTTTTTGCTATGATCTCTTTTATAAGTATAGCATTTAAAACAGTTAATTAGGATAAATCCATGTTAGTCTGGAACGGCGATCCGATTGCTTTTTCCATAGGGCCCGTCGTAATCCGTTACTACGGATTATTTTTTGCTTTAGGCTTTATTATCGGCTATTTCATTATGCAGTTTCTGTTCAGAAAAGCCGGTTATAAAACTGAAGATTTAGATAAGCTTTTAACCTTTCTATTCATCGGTACGATCGTCGGTGCGCGTTTAGGCCACTGTCTTATTTACGAGCCGCAGTTTTATTTATCGCATCCTCTTGAGATCTTAAAAATCTGGCATGGGGGTCTTGCAAGCCACGGCGGGACTATAGGCGTACTTTTAGCCATTTACATTTTTGCAAAGCGCTGCCATTACCGTTTTTTAGTTATTGCCGACATGCTGTGCATTCCCGTAGCTCTTGTCAGCACCTTCATCCGTCTTGGCAATTTCATGAACTCGGAAATTTTAGGCAAGTACACCGACAGTCCTTTGGGCATTGTGTTTGCCCGCATCGGCGACACCATGCCGCGTTATCCTGCGCAGCTTTTTGAAGCCTTTGCCTATTTTATAATTTTTATAATTTTGACTCTTGCCTACTTTTACGTTAAAAAACGCGGTCCCGGCTTTATCCTCGGACTTTTATTCATATTAATTTTCTCAGCCCGCTTTATTATTGAGCCGTTTAAAGTCGAACAGGCTGATTACACCACCGGAATTGCCCTAAATGTCGGGCAGATTTTAAGCATTCCGTTTATTATTTTAGGAATAATCCTTATTATCTATTCACGACACAAGCGTCTAAATTAAGAAGGTAGCAACATGTCCCTTGAAATCGTTATTCTTTCAGCAGGCAAAGGCAAGCGCATGCATTCTGACTTGCCTAAAGTTTTACATAAAGTTGCAGGCAAAAGCATGCTTAGGCATGTTATCGACACCTCTTTAACTTTAGACCCTCTTAAAATCCATGTCGTAGTAGGACACGGCGGAGAAATCGTAAGACAGTCTCTAACCTCTTTACCGCAAGAGATTTTCTCAAAAATAAATATCGTCGAGCAAAAAGAACAATTAGGTACGGGACATGCAGTCAATACCGCCATGCCCTGCGTACAAAAAGATTCAAACGTCGTCGTCCTTTACGGAGATACTCCACTTACACCAACAGACGATCTTAAAGCTTTGCTTAAGGCCTGCCCCAAAGACGGAATGTGTCTTCTTACCGCCATTGCCGATAATCCTTTCGGCTACGGACGCATCGTAAGAAATAACGACGGCCTGATTGAAAAAATCGTCGAAGAAAAAGACGCGAATGCTCAAGAAAAACTTATAAATGAAGTAAATACCGGCATGATGGCAGCACCTGCCTGCGTATTTAATGAATATTTGCCCAAGCTTAATAATGAAAATGCCCAAGGCGAGTATTACCTTACCGATTTAGTCGCCCTTCTTCGCGCTGACGGAAAAGAAGTAAATCCGGTAAAGGCACCGGAGTTTTCGGTATTATGCGGCGTCAACAACAAAGTTCAGCTTAGCTTTATCGAAAGGCTCTATCAGGAAAGAGCAGCAAAAACCTTACTTGAGGAAGGCGTAACTCTTGCCGACCCCAAGCGCTTTGATCTGCGCGGCACTTTAACTCACGGTAAAGATGTCTTTATTGATGTAAACGTCATTATTGAAGGCAACGTAATTTTAGGCAATAACGTTATCATAGGTGCCGGATGCGTGCTAAAAGATGTTTCAATAGGCGATGACAGCATCATTTCCCCTTACACCGTCATGGAAAAATCTAAGCTCATGCGCCATACCACCATAGGACCTTTTGCAAGACTGCGCCCTGGCAACGTACTTGAGGATGAAGTTCATGTCGGCAACTTCGTTGAGGTAAAAAATTCTCATATAGGCTTTGGAACCAAAGCAGGTCATTTAAGCTATTTAGGTGACAGTGACATCGGAACTGATGTTAATATCGGCGCCGGAACCATCACCTGCAATTACGACGGCGCCAACAAGCACCGAACCACGATTGAAGATGAGGTGTTCGTCGGATCCGACACTCAGCTTGTAGCCCCTGTTACCGTGCGCAAAGGCGCCACAATCGGCGCCGGTACCACCGTAACCAAGGAAGTTCCCGAAAAAGCTTTGGTCATTACGCGCGTAAGACCTATTTACTTTAAAAATTACCAGCGCCCTGTCAAAAACAAGAAATAACGAAAAAGGATAAAAACCATGTGCGGAATTGTTGCAGCCATTGCTCAAAGAGATATCGTAGACATTTTACTTGAAGGTTTATCCCGCCTTGAATACCGCGGATATGACTCGGCAGGTCTGTGCGTCATTCATGACAATGACTTCAAGCGCGTACGCGTCACCGGCAAAGTCTCGTCATTAAAAGAAGCCGTAAGCAAAGAGTCTTTTTCTGGCTCTTTAGGCATCGCTCACACCAGATGGGCAACCCACGGCCGTCCTTCGGTTGAAAACGCCCATCCGCATATAAGCGGTGATTTTGCCCTGGTGCATAACGGCATTATTGAAAACTTCAAAGAGATTAAAGCCAAACTTGAAAAAGAAGGTTTTGAATTTCACTCTCAAACCGATACCGAGGTCTTGGCTCATTTAATTTCTTATTACGCCCAAACCGAGTCCGACACCAAAAAGGCATTGCGCCTTGCTTTAAACGACGTCGAAGGCACCTACGGCATCGCGCTTATCAACAAACACGAGCCTGATACTTTATACACCGCTCGTAAAGGCTCTCCTATCGTTATCGGATTAGGCTTCGGAGAAAACTTCGTCGCCTCCGACGTGTTGGCGCTGCTGCCCGTGACACAGCGCTTTATCTATCTTGATGATGATGAAATCGCAGTTTTAAAGCGCAAAGAGCTTAAGATTTACGACAAGGACTTAAAGCCTATCGAAAAAACCGTCAAAGAAAGCGAGCTTGACGTCTACTCGGTATCAAAAGGCCCGTACCGCCACTTCATGCAAAAAGAAATTTTTGAGCAGCCGCGAGCAGTTGCCTATACTTTCGAACGCCGTATCGAAGAAGATAACGTCAGCTTTGAAGCTTTCCTCGGCACTGATGAAAACAGTTTTAAGGATGTGGACAACATTCAGATAGTCGCCTGCGGTACCTCATATCACGCAGGACTTGTCGGCAGATTCTTCCTTGAAAATCTCGCCAAGGTGCATACGGAAGTTGAAATCGCTTCAGAGTATCGCTACCGCAACAGCATCACTTTGCCAAATTCTCTTCTGGTAACTTTATCCCAGTCAGGCGAAACCGCCGATACTCTTGCCGCTTTAAGAAAAGCCAAGAATTCAGGATATAAAGGCTCACTTGCCATCTGCAACGTTCCGGGCTCATCACTTGTAAGAGAATCGGATTACGTATTTTTAACCAGAGCCGGTGCTGAAATCGGTGTTGCCTCCACCAAGGCTTTTACCACTCAGCTTATCGCTCTTATTCTCCTTGCAATCCGCATCGGACGGGTAAAAGGGACTTTAAGTAAAGAGCAGGCCGTTGAAATAATTAAAGAGATTAAAAAGCTTCCCGATGAAATCAGCAGTGCGCTTAAAACAGCTGCTACCGTTGAAAAACTTGCCGAAGAATTTGCAGGAAAACATCACTGCCTCTTCCTGGGCCGCGGTGAAATGTATCCTATAGCTCTTGAAGGCGCCTTAAAGCTTAAAGAAATAAGCTACATCCATGCCGAAGGCTATGCCGCAGGTGAATTAAAGCACGGACCGATTGCTCTTATCGACGCTTCAATGCCGGTTGTGGTTGTGGCTCCTGACAACGAGCTTATCGGCAAACTTAAATCCAACATTGAAGAGGTAAAGGCCCGCGGCGGTATTTTATACATCTTCACCTCAGACAAAACCGCAATCAAAGAAGATGCCACCACCCGCGTCATCAAGCTCAAAGTATCAGGACAATATTTGCAAAGCGTGATTTACACCATACCGCTGCAGCTGCTTGCTTATCACGTAGCACTAATTAACGGTACGGATGTTGATCAACCTCGCAATTTAGCGAAGTCCGTCACAGTTGAGTGATGAAAAAACAGAAAAAGCGCAGGTTTTCGCCGAATCTACGGTAAAATCATGTGCTTTTTCATAAATTTAACATTTTTAAGGTGTAATGAAAGAATCCCATGTAACTTTAAGCGAAAAGATCGCTTTCGGTTTGGGCGCCATGAGCAAAGACATCATTTATTGGTTCATCGGCGCTTATCTGATGCTGTACTTTACCGATTTTTACGGATTATCCGCAGCATTTATCGGTTTTATTTTCTTAATAGGCAAAATCGCCAACGCTTTTCTCGATCCCTTTTTAGGCTACGCGATAGATAACACCGCTGCGCGTTTTAGTAAATTCAAACCTTGGATCATCATCGGCAGTCTGTTAACCGCCGCGTCGGTTATTTGCCTGTTTTATAAACCGAATCTTCAAGGATCCGATCTTACTTTATACGGTCTTAGCTTTTATTTTCTTACCATCATCGCTTATTCGCTGATGGATATACCGTTTTGGTCATTAATTCCTAATTTCGGTACTGTCGGCAAAGATCGCCTAATCATGACCGCAATTCCCCGTGCCATGACGGTTGTCGGCGGACAGTTCATTCTTATTTTCGGGTTATTTTTAATCGGCAAGCTTACATTTAACGCAGAGCATGACTTATCAGAAGGATTTTTCACGCTTGCCGCCGCCTGCGCATTATTTTTCGTAATAACTCAGTTTTTAATGTGTTTTACCCTCAAAACGCGCCGACAAAAATTTAAATACGCTAAATTCTCAGTAAGTAAAGCCTTTGAACTTATAACCAAAAACGATCAGCTGCTAGCTACCGTTTCTATTATGGTTTTGCAGCAAATTGCCATCGGAATCGTCAACAGCTCACTTATTTTCTATTTCCTCCAAGAGCATGTAATTACCGCCAAGCATTTCACTCTCATTATGTCAGGCGGTGCCGTAATTCAATTTTTAACGTATATTTTGTTGCCCAAAATAATCGGCATTATTTCCCGCAAAGCCGCATTTTATATATCAGGCATTTTGATGTTATGCGGTTTTATTTCCATGATTTTCCTGTCACTTACGACCGGTAACCCGATAGTACTGTGCGTAAGCTTCTGCCTTGCCAATTGCGGTATGGCTCTTATGATTGGAATAACAACTTCAATGCTTGCCGACTGCGTTGATTACGGTGAATTTAAAAACGGCATCCGCTCTGAAGCCCTAATCTTTTCACTGCAAACATTCTCTGCAAAATTAGGCACCGGCATTGCCCTTTTCATGTCCGGTCTTTCTATATCCGCGGCAGCTTACATTCCCCGTGAAATCACATTCGTTCATCAGGAGTTCAGCTTCCGTCTGGCTCTTGTCATCGTCTGTCTGCTTATTTTAATTTCGCTTTGGATCTATAGCCGTTACTACAAGCTAAACGGCATTTTGTTCAAATCCATGCTTTCCACCCTTGAAAAACTAAGAACTTCAGACGGAATGATTCATGACACGCAAAGACTTATCCGTTATGCAATCGATGAAAATAACGTACTGCTAAAGCTTAAAGGAGAAACATTAGAAGAGGTTTTAAGTCCGCTTGTGTCCTGTCTTGCCCGCAGTGGTGTTATCTCATCTATTTCAGAATTCAGATCCGAGCTTAATAAAAGGCTAAAAGTTACTCCTTGCGGCATTGCTGAAGGTATAGCCATTCCGCACGCCCGCGGCGAATGCGTGAAACGACCGGCTATTGCCATTGCCGTTTTGGAAAAACCTCTTGATTTAGGATCTTATGACGGTAAAAAATGCGATCTTATATTTTTAATCGCAAGTCCTGATGACGGACAAACCCATTTAAATCTTTTAGGTCGTTTATCATTGGTTTTAAACGAGCAGGGATTTGCCGATTCACTTCGTCATGCCGGAACCGCGCGCGAAGTTGTTACGCGCATTGCCCGTTATGCCCAACACTTTGATTAATTATTTTTGTAAATTTTATGCTGTTTAAAAAACTTATTGCTTTAGCTGCCATCGTGTCTTTATCTTTTTGCGCTCAAGCTTCAGATAAAAAACTTCAAGTTTGCGCCACCGCGCAAATGTACAACGCTCTTGAAGCACTTACGCCTAAAGTTCCGGTTGAATTTGATGCTCACTACACTACCGCATCCAATATCTATACCGGAATTATCAATAATAAGTTAAAGTGCGATGTCATAATAAGTCCGGATGAAAGACTGCCTATTAGTCTCATTCGTTTAAATAAGACCTCCCCTGCATCCTTTATTCCCTTTACCCGCGCCAAACTTATTCTTTGGTCAGCTAATCCGCGCTTATTTAACGGTAATATTTCTGCAATTTACTCCAAAAAACTAAAATCACTGGCAATTCCTGACCCAAGACTTACCCCTGTGGGTTTTGCCGCAAAGCAAATCGTCTCTAACAAAGGATTTCCGACAGGATATCTGAAAAATAAAATTTTCTATCCTGAGCACGAATACCAAGTCCATTCCATGGTTGCAAACCAAAACGTGGAAGCAGGTTTTATAACCCTCCCTTTAATAAGCTCCAAAACCAGAATGGCAAACGGTTCATACTGGGTAGTTCCGCGCGGATATTATCCTGATATTCTTTACTACACTTTAATTATTGACGACTCGCCAAAACGCGATGACGCGTTGGTCTTCACCCGCTTTTTAAGAGAAAGTGATGAAGCACAAACCCTGCTTGAAGCTTTCGGCTTCGGATCATTAAATCCTACGGAAAAAGGTCAACTTGATTTACGTTTACCGGGTTGGCAGAGTAAATAAGCTTACAAACACTGTTTCATCTTTATTTGAGCCTTTCATGAAAACTAAGGCTCATTATTTTTATTTATTCTTAAATCAACTTTCTATAGATTTATCTTTGTTTTTCAACAAATCATTAACGCTAACTATTTAAGTTTTAACACTTTCTTCAGATGAACATTATGAATAGTATTGTATGTGTTTGTAACGCAAAACATTTTCAATTATAGTTAAGACATGATTCATTTAGTGTAGAAGTTCAAAGATGTCAGCATTATTACAAGTTCGCATTGATGAAACGTTAAAAAAACAAGCACAAGAAGCAGCAAAGGCAATGGGCCTTGATTTAACATCCGTGATCCGCATGTGTTTAACACAAATGGTTAATCTTCGTAAGTTGCCTTTTACTCCTACTGCTGATTCTTTTTACTCTAAAGCCAATCGGGAAGCTTTGGATCACAGCATTTGGTCTTTAAACAATGAAGAAAAAGTCACAAAAACAATGCAAGAGTTAAGAGCTTTGGAGGAATAACTGAATATTATCTTTTCTAAAGCAGCATGGGACGAGTATCTGTATTGGCAGCAAACAGATAAAAAGGCATTAAAGAAAATAAATAACTTAATTGAGGCTATAACAAGATCTCCATATGAAGGAGCGGGGAGCTCTGAACAATTAAAATATGAGTATTCGGGATATTGGAGCAGACGAATCGACTTAAAGAATCGCTTAGTTTTCGTTGTAAAAAACGATTGCTGTGAAATTATCCAATCTAAAGAGCACTATTAACATTAGGAGCTTTTTTATCGGATAAAAACCGTAGTGCAATCCAACAAAAAAACCGATCCTACATTTACGCAAGATCGGTTTTAATTTTTCTTAAATATCTATTAATTAACTATCTATTACTTCATCAAATTCGGCAAGAACATAGTGATCTGTGGAATGAAAGTAATCAAAGTCAAAGTACCGATAGTCAGGAAGATAAACGGAACGATGCCTTTTAACACGACTTCAAGCTTCGTATTGGAAATACGAGCCGCCACGAAGAGCGCCATGCCCAAAGGCGGGGTAATAAAGCCGATGGCAAGGTTTGCGACCATGATAAGGCCGAAGTGAACCGGATCGAGACCTAAAGAAACGGCAACCGGTAAAAGGATCGGAGCCAAAATCAAAATTGCAGGGGTCTGATCCATAAAGCATCCGACGATAAGCAGCATGATGTTAATCAAAATTAACAAGACAATCTTGCTGTCGGTGATCTCAAGCAATGTTTGAGTTACAAGCTGCGGAACCTGCTCTACGGTTAAAATCTTGGAGAAACCGGTCGCGCATGCCAAAATTACCATAACGGTACCGGTCGTGCAGCATGAAGTGGCAATTGCTTTAAATAAGCCTTTTGCATCAAGCTCGCGGTGAATGAAGGCACCGCAGATAAATGCATACAAAGCGGCGATTGCGGCAGCTTCGGTAGGAGTGAAGATACCGGCGTAAATACCGCCTAAAATGATGATCGGGTTAATTAAAGCCCACTTGGCTTCCCATACGGCATCCCATGCTTTTTTACCGGAGAACGGCTCACTGTGTCCCTTATATCCTTTTACCTTGCAGTAAATATAGGAATAGAGCATCAAAGCGCCGCCGATTAAAAAGCCTGGGAAAAATCCGCCCATAAACAAAGAGGTAACGGAAGTTCCGGTAGAAACACCGTAAAGCACCATCGGAATAGACGGCGGAATAATTACGCCGATAGTTCCGGCCGTTGCGACTAAGGCCAAAACGAAAGAGCGCTTGTAGCCAAGCTCGATCATGGTAGGAATAACCATGGAGCCTACGGCAGCCACGGTTGCAGGACCAGAGCCTGAAACTGCGGCAAAGAACATGCAGACTAAAACGGTAACGATTGCAAGACCGCCGGTGATGCGTCCGAAAAAGACGTTACAGACATTTAAAATTCTGCGGGATACGCCGCCGGCTCCCATCAAGTCGCCAGCCAAAATAAACAAAGGAACAGCCAGAATCGGGAAAGAATCGCAGCTAATTACCATCTGCTGAGAAAGAGCATTAAGGCTTAATGTCTCTCCGGTAAGTAAAGCCGCAAGAGTGGACAAGCCGATTGCAAGACCGACCGGCATATTTAAGATCAAAAAGATCGCAAGAGAAACTAAAAGAACTGTTGATGCCATCTTGCTACTCCCTACTGCTCAATCTCGGCATTAGGATCACCTTCGCCGTCTTTTAAATGCTTAATATGGTAAATAATTCCCTGAATCAGGCGAATGGATGCCAATCCGAAGCCTACGATAGGAGCTAAATACACAATCCACATAGGAATACGCATTGCAGGTGATAACTGTCCAATCATAAGCTGAGTCTGAACCATGCCCCAACCTAAATAAATTACGGCTATAGCAAAAACCAATGAAAGAACGTCACCTAAGATAACTACGTACGGACGAAGAATTTTAGGGAACAAAAATAAAAAGGCATCAATCTTAATATGACGCATGACTTTGGCACCATAGCTGATGCCGATAAAAACAAGCCACACGAACATATAACGTGCAAGTTCTTCTGACCAGCCTAAAGATGAATGGAAAATATAGCGCATGATAACCTGGAAGCTGAGTACGATACCGATAGCCGACATCAAGATCACGCAAATCCACATCTCTAATTTATTATTTAAAAAATCTAATATTTTCATCATAAAACCGCAGAATATAGGGAACAGACTGAGGCTAAGTTAAAGCCTCCACGAACGTGGAGGCTTAAATAGAGGGATTAGTAGTCTTTATTCAAGACGCGGTCAACGTACTCAGGAGTATCCATCATGCTCTTGACCAAGTCATAAACGCCGCCTTCTTTGGCTTTGTCAATCCACTGCTGGCGCTCAGCATCGGTAAGAGTAATGATTTCGCAGCCTGCGTCCTTGAACTTCTTCTCGGAAAGAGCGTCTAGTTCAATAGAGCGCTCGCGCTGAACTTTAATGAAGGTTTCCACACCGTCGTTCATAGCCTTCTTCTGAGCATCGGACAAAGATTCCCAGCGTGCTTTATTCATAAGCAGGATCTGCGGGCTGTACTGATGACCGGTCAATGAAATATAGTGCTGAACTTCATAAAGCTTGTTGGCATCGATAATGGCAAGAGGGTTCTCCTGAGCGTCGATAGTGCCCTGCTGCAAAGCCGGCAATACTTCAGCAAAGGCCATCGGGGTAGGATTTGCGCCCCAGGCTTTCCACTGAGCCATCTGAATTTCAGATTCCTGTACACGAACCTTAGCGCCTGCGACGTCAGCAGGAACCTTTACTGCAACTTTATTGTTGGTGTAGTGACGGAAGCCGTTGCCTACCATGGTGAAGTAGTGAAGATTGCGGCTTTCTACTTTACCGTTAATGGTCTTGCCGATATCGCTGTTAAAGCAGCGGATTGCATCTTCAGCGGTGGCAAACAAGAACGGAGCGTCCCACAAATAAACGTCAGGAATAAATGAAGTTAAAGTTGAAGGCTGTGCCAAAACGATATCGATATCACCCATAATGGTGGACTCGATAGCAACACGGTCATCACCTAACATATTGTCAGGGAAATGTTTGATTTGAATGGTACCGCCAGATTCTTTCTGTACCACGTCAATCATTGCTACAGCTGCGTCTTTTGCCGCCTGGTTGGTAGCGTTGGCAAAACGCATGGTGATGGTATCATCAGCCTGGGACATACCGGCACTTGCCATCAATGCGGCAGCTAAAGCTGCACCTAACATAGTTTTAACTTTCATGTTCATCTCCTCACAGTGATAAAAACGGTTTTTATTAAATATTTTCTTTAACGGTTTTAACTATTGCATCAGCATCTAAACCGTAAAATTTGAATAGTTCTGAAGACGGGCCTGAGCGTCCGAAGCTCTCCATGCCCATGGTTACGACTTTGCACGGCTTATTGCGGCGTACGCACTCACAAACGGCACTGCCTAATCCGCCGACCTTCTGATGATCTTCAACCGTCACGATTAATCCGCATTCTGCAGCTTCTTTAACGGCATTTTCATCTAAAGGCTTAATTGAGTACATATCGTAGACGCTGACCTTAATGCCTTCTTTTTCTAAAATTGAAGCTGCCTCAAGAGCGCTTTGTACTCTGTCGCCTGCGGCTAAAATTGCTGCTTTATCGCCCTTGCGCAAGCAATGAGATCCGCCGATTTCAAATTTAGCTGAAGCGTCATAAATCTCTTCTACTTTGTCGCGGCCCACACGCATATAGCAAGGACCTTCATGATCCGCCATCGCAAACACGAGAGCGCGAGTGGCGTATGCGTCAGCCGGAGCCAAAACGACGGTTCCCGGAATGGTACGCATCAGGGCGATATCCTCAAGGGCCTGATGGGTAGCGCCGTCAGCGCCGCATTCAATACCTGCGTGGGTGCCTACAACTTTAACGTTAAGGTGCGGATAACAAATGCTGTTGCGGAACTGTTCTCCGGCGCGGAGACTTGCAAAAACGGCAAAGGTGCTGACAAAAGGAATAAGACCTGTAGTTGACAAACCTGCCGCCACGGTCATCATATTCTGCTCGGCAATACCGCAGTCAATAAAAGATTCAGGATGTTCTTTTTGGAAGACAGCGCTGTAAGTAGCTGCAGCCAAATCAGCGTCAAGGGAGACGATGTTGGGCTTTGATTTGTAAAGCTCTACTAAAGCTTCACCGAATGCCTGTCGATTTGCTTTCATTTTCTTTATTCCTCTACGCCTAACTCTGCAAGTGCCTTAGCCAAATCTTCTTTGCTCGGGGCTTTGCCGTGCCAACCTACCTGATTTTCCATGAAGCTTACTCCCTTACCTTTAACGGTATTGGCAAGGATAAGAGTAGGTTTGCCTTTCACTTCACGGGCAAGCGCAAGAGATTGTCTTACTTCATCAAGATTATTTCCGTCAATTTCAATGGTATTTAAACCAAAAGCATCAAAACGTGCCTTTAAGTTGGATAAATCCATAACCTCGCTGTTAGGTCCGTCAATCTGCAAACCGTTGTGATCAACGATAATCGTAAGATTATCAAGCTTGTAGTGAGCGGCAAACATCAGAGCTTCCCAAACCTGACCTTCATCAAGCTCACCGTCGCCTAAAATTGCATAAACATGAAAATCTTCTTTTTTAAGCTTAGCGCCCATCGCGATGCCGCAAGCTGCCGAGATACCCTGACCTAAAGATCCGGTTGACATGTCAACGCCGGGGGTTCCCTTCATATCCGGATGGCCCTGAAGGAAGCTGTCGGTATGGCGCAATGAAAGCAATTGTTCCTTGGTAATAAAGCCCTTAAGGCATAATGCGGCATATAAAATCGGGCAGGCATGGCCCTTACTTAAAACAACGCGATCGCGCTTGGGGTTTTTAGGATCGTTTGCATCAATATTTGCAGCCTCAAAATACAAAACTGCCATGATTTCGCCTAAAGACAAGGATCCGCCCGGATGTCCCGAGCCGCCTGCAAATATAGCTTCCAATGCCAAACCGCGTAATTTAGCGGCTATCTGCTGTAAATCAGCTTGCATACATACTCCGAAATTAAAAAACATTTATTGGACTATATAATTTGAGTATATTTGCGCAAACGTTTGACTACAGTGACAACTATCACAAATTGCGGACATTTACTGACAAAATCCGCAAAACTATTTTTTAAAGAAGCTTCTCCCCACAAGAAGAACGAACGGTAAGCTTAGGAGCCAAAACGATCTTAAACGGCTCGGAATGGGATTTTATTTCCTGAAGCAATAACTCCGCGGCTTTTCTGCCAAGCAATACCTTACGCTGATGCACCGTAGTTAAAGGAACATCAATCATGCTTCCGATCTCAAGATCGTCATAACCTGCGACCTTAAGATCATGAGGAATATTAATGCCGTGATCCTGACAGTACTTAATCACGCCTAAAGCCACGGTATCATTAATGGCAAAAAGGGAATCTATTTTTTTACTTATAAGCTGTTTTGCTTTTTTATAGCCGTTTTCAAAAGTAGCATCAGTGTAAATAACGTTATCTTTATTAAATGTAATGGAGTTTTCCTCAAGTACGCGTTTTAAGGCATTGAGTCGATCAACAGTAGTTTGGGACTGCGCCTCACCTAAAATGCAGCCTATGTTCCTGCTCCCGCACTTTATCATGTGCCGAAACAACATCAGCGCGCCTTGATAGTTATCATTAACTACGCTTGAAAAACTCGGACCGATTTCAACGTCGGCAGCTACCACTTTAATGCCGCTTTTAACAAGAGGAAAAAGCTCTTCTTCTTTTGCGGTTACGGAAATAATTACTACGCCGTCTACTCTTTGACGCTGCAGTAATTTAATGTTTTCTTTTTCTTCGTTGCGATCGCGGGAAGAATTACACAAAAGCACGCTGTAGCCAAGCGGCCTTAAATAATCACATACTCCTTTGGCGATTGCGGCATAAAAAGGAGAAGTGATATCAGGAAGAATCAAGCCGATTTGCCGGCTTTCTTTGGTGGCAAGCCAGCGGGCTTTTTCATTTGATTCATAGCCAAGCTCAACGCTTGTTTTTATGATCTTATCCCTTAATGCCTCTGAGACACCGTCTTTACCGTTTAAAGCACGCGAAACAGTTGACGGAGTAACGCCGCACTCTTTAGCAATATCGACAATACTAACCAAAATTATTCACCGCAAATTGACGCAAAAATCGGTCTATTACTAAAAAAACATTTTTAGTATACAAAAATTCCGAGATTATTTGCGCAAAATTTTTGGAAATTTGAGCAAAATTTAGTTTTTATTTACTCAAAAAAGATGAAAAACATCAGTGCATATAGATATCAAAGCGGCAAGCTCCGCCCTCTACCGAGCCGATGGGCTTAACATCTTGAAAAGAAATAGGTGCTGCAGTTTGCGGACGTTTTAAGATAACTTTATGTGTTGCCATACGGATAAGCGCTAAAAGAGTGCTTTCAATATCCTCGTCCGCACCGATAAGCGCTTTGAAAATCCGCATTTCTTTTTTTACTAAAGCGCTTTTCTTCCTGTCAGGAAACATCGGATCGTAATATATGACGTCAGGAACGACATCACCTTGATAGCGACACGCCTCACCGCAAGGCATCAAAGAAGGAAGACCGTTGGGTAAATCTTTAAAAAAAGGAGAAGAAGACGCACGGGTTAAAGCATCGCGCAGCAAAAGCCAAATTACCGGATTGCGTTCAAACATATAAACACTGCACCCGGCACACTGTAAAATAAAAGAGTCTCGGCCCATGCCTGCCGTTGCATCAAAAACAACCGGATGACTAAGTCCTGATGTCACCGCCCTAGCCACATTTTCTTTGTGTTTGCCGCCATGACTTATCCGATAAATAAGCTTATCGGATAAAAAGTCAAAGCATAAAGGCTTTAATTTAGGATCAGAGTCCCAAGACAGAAAAACTTTATCCGCGATATGTAAAGTGATGTCATCACTTACCTGAAGTTTTTGTATCTCTTCAAGATCACTTTTAAGATCGTCATTTAATACGATATTTGAATCAGGATAAAGTTTAACCGTAAGCATTTAGCGCGAACTCAGGACAGAACGCATATAAGAAATAGCCGCCTCAACATCGGGACGAACGCCGCGCCAGATTTCATAGCTTGCAGCAGCCTGCATAATGAGCATACCCAGGCCGTCAAAAGCCGCGCTTACGCCAAGACTTTGAGCTTTTTGCGTAAACACGGTCGAGCCTTCTTTAGTGTAAGCAAGATCGTAAACGAAAGCCGCCTTTTTAATAAAAGCATCGTTAATGGGCGGCAACTCTTTAAAAAGGCTTGAAGAGCTGGCGTTGATAATTACCGAAAAATCCCCGGTAAGAGAATCAAAGCCTTTAGCATCAACCTTATCGGAATTGAATTTCTTAGCTAAAGACAAAGCCTTACTCTCCGTACGGTTTACCACCGTAATCTTTGCAGCTTCCGATTTAACTAAAGGATATAAAATTCCCTGCGCCGCGCCGCCTGCACCGATTAACAGGACGTTGGCACCTTCGAGCTTTGCCTTGAGCCTTTTTAGATCGGAAATAAAACCGACGCCGTCAGTGTTGTCACCTAATACCCCGTCAGCGGTAAATTTAACGGTATTAACGGCACCGGCTATTTTTGCCGCGTCAGATAATTTGTCAACATAATTAAAAGCATCAATTTTACAAGGTGCCGTGACATTAACCCCCTTGCCGCCTGTTGCTTTAAACTCATCAGCCGCTTTAACAAAACCGCCTTCCTCTACCAAGACCCTGCCGTATTCAATATCTTCATTTAAGGTTTTGGCAAAAAAAGCATGAATCAAAGGGGAAAGAGAGTGAGCTATCGGATTACCGAAAACCGCGTATTTATCTGACATAAAAAATCACCGTTAAACCCCGCCTTTACGCAATAACTTACCGGTTATCGCATCATGAATGGAACTCGGTCCTTTAAGACCTTGGCAAGGTAAATCAAGAATATAATCAACTTTACCGCCAAAAACAGCATTAAGTTCGTGGAGCGTCATAAGCGGAGGATAGCCTGAAATATTAGCGCTGCTTGAAATAAGAGGACCGCCGCTTAAATCACATAGTCTTTGCAATGTAGAGAAAGCGGTAAAGCGCAAAGCGATATTATCCCTGCCTCCGGTTACAAGCGATGACACGCTTTTTGCCGCAGGCACGATAAAAGTATGGGGACCGGGCCACATACTGAGCATAAAATCAATGTTTTCAGAACTAAGCTTTGAAAAATCGATAAGGTCTTGAGCCATGTCAAAAGACGATACGGCCACGATAAGACCTTTGGCGCTTGAACGTTCTTTAACCTTAATTACTCTTTCAACTGCCCTGTCATTTGAAGCAAGACAGCTTATTCCGTAAAGACCTTCGGTCGGGGCAATCACTACCCCGCCTTGTTTTAAGATCTCTGCAGCCTTTACAAGCTTAGGATCGTCCACTTAAAGTTTTTCCTGCAATGCAGCGTCTTTAGCCATGACTTCTTTAGCTGCCTTTTCACGATCGGCTTTAACCAAAGCATCAAGATCAGGATCGGTCAAAGCTAAAATCTGAGCTGCAAGATATGCGGCATTCTTAGCACCGGCTTTACCTACGGCAACGGTGGCAACAGGAATTCCGCCAGGCATCATTACGGTTGAATATAAAGCGTCAACACCCTTTAAAGGACCGCCGTCAACCGGAATACCGATAACAGGACGAGTAGTGCGGGCGGCAACGGCACCGGCTAAATGAGCGGCAAGACCTGCGGCACAAATATAAACGCCGCATCCGCGTTTTTCACTGTCCTGAACGAAAGAGGAAACCACATCAGGAGTACGATGAGCTGAAGCCACGCGAACTTCTACTTTAATGTTAAAACTCTTTAAAATATCGATAGTATTCTGGACTAAAGGCAAATCAGAATCAGAACCCATCAAAATAGCCACGAAATGTTTTGACATCGTTAACTCCATAAATCGCGCTAAAAATAAAAACAAAGATTAATTTTAGCATTTTAAGACCAAGCAAATGGACTTTAACTTACTTTTTCTTCAGCAAAAAACTCATATTTTCGAGATCTGCGTGAAGAGCAAACAGGATTGCCGCACTTTAAGACAATTCTTCCGTCTTTAATCCTTTTCTTAAACTTAAGCGGGAATCCGCAATGTGCGCAAGTACTTTCTACCGGCTCTCCCGGTACGGAAAAACCGCATTCAGGATAATTTGAACAGCCGAAAAATCTTTTCCCCGTTCTATTGCTTCTTTCAATCAATTTACCCTTTTTGCACACAGGGCAAGCAATAAGCGTTTTTTCCGTTTCCGAATAAATAAAATTACAGTTTTCGTAATCAGAACAGCCGATGTACATACCGTAACGGCCTTTTTTAACTTCTAAAGGAGCTCCGCATTTAGGGCACGGAGCGTCAAGACGCAGCAAGGTCATTACCGCATGCTTAAACCTTGAATATTGTACGAACTTACAGGCAGGGAAATCCGAACAGCCTAAAAACTCACCGTGAGAAGATTGGCGCAAAACCAAAGGAGAACCGCATTTAGGACAAGGATCGCCTACATCCAATCCGTCATCGGCTTTACATTGATCTTCCAGTTCTTTTTGTTTAGTTTGCATTTTGTGCCCTCAAAAAAAGAGGTGCAATTGTAACTAAAAAACAAAAAAACGCCTAATTTTCAACACTATCTTTTGGTTATATATTTTTTAAACCCGCTTTTTCATGTGAAACAGCCCAAAAATGCGGAAAAATCCGCTACGTGGTAAAATTCAACTTACGTATGTGTGCTTTAAATGTTATTTAGCGAAATTTTTAAAGATGCCGCTTTAAGGAGAAGAAATGGCTATCCGTGAAATCGTCACTTTTCCCGATGAAAGATTAAGACAAATTTGTGCTCCGGTAACCGAGTTTGACGACACATTAAAAGAACTTACCGACGATATGTTTGAAACCATGTATGACGATGAAGGCATTGGCCTTGCAGCTCCGCAAATCGGTATTGAAAAGCGTATCGTCGTTATTGATATTCCTGAAGAGGACGGGAAACAGGGAAAAAACAAACTCGTGCTGATTAATCCTAAAATCACCGCCAAGGAAGGTGAAGTTGCCTCAGAGGAAGGCTGTCTGTCCGTTCCTGAATACCGTGCCGAAGTAAAGCGTTTTGAAAAGATCACTTTAGAATGCCAGGATTTAAACGGACAAAAACAAGTCTATGAAGCAGACGGACTTCTTGCCATCTGCATGCAGCACGAGCTTGATCATCTGGACGGAAAACTTTTCATTGATTACCTGTCAAGATTAAAAAGAGATCGTCTTTTAACCAAATACCGCAAGCTTAAAAAGGAGCTTTCGCGCGCTCATGAGTAAGATTATTTTTGCCGGGACTCCTGATTTTGCCGCAGTTCACCTAAAAGCGTTAATCGACGCGGAAATAATTCCCTGCGCAGTTTACACTCAGCCTGATCGTCCGGCAGGCCGCGGACACAAGCTTACGCCAAGCCCAGTAAAAGAGTTGGCTCTTTTACACAATATTGAAGTTTTAACGCCTGAAAACTTTAAAAATAACGAAGACGTAGAAAAGTTTTTAAGTTTTAACGCCGATCTTGCAATAGTAGTCGCTTACGGAGTTATTCTTCCTGAAAGCGTTGTTCACGGACCGCGACTTGGCTGCATTAATGTTCACGGATCGCTCCTTCCTGCATATCGCGGCGCCGCCCCGATTCAAAGAGCTCTTTTAGACGGCAACTCCGTTACCGGCGTTACCATCATGAAAATCGTCAAAGAGCTTGACGCCGGCGACATGCTTGTAAAAGCAAAAATGCCCATCAGCGAAAATGACACATCAGGATCGCTTTTTGACAAACTGGCTTCTTTAGGGGCTAAAACCTTAGTAGAAAATCTTCCTGCTATTCTCTCAGAGAAAATAACACCTTGTGCGCAGGATCCCGCTTTAGTGACTTATGCTAAAAAAATCACTAAAGAAGAAGCGAGACTTAATTTTAGCGACAGTGCAAAAAACTGCGACCTTAAAATCCGCGGGCTTAATCCGTGGCCGATTGCCAACGCATCAATAAACAATATCGTGTTTAAAATTTTCAAGGCTAAAGTTTTAAACGATAACCAAGGAAAAGAGCCCGGTACCGTAATCGCAGTTGACAAAAACGGGATTTCAGTTGCCTGCAGTGAGGGCGCAATTTGCCTTGAAATCATACAGGCACCGGGAAAAGGACGCGTCAATGCCGCCGATTTCGCCCGTTCAAGAAGCGATATTTTTTCAGTAGGTAAGAAATTTGAGTAAATTTTATAAACCGCGCAATAACGGTAAAAAAGCCGTCATAGGTCAAGGTTCGCAAAGCCGGGCCGCTGCCGCCAAAATTCTTGCGGGAGTGGAAACAGGACAATCGCTTAGCGATTTGATGCCGCGTTTTACCGCCGAGCTTGATTTACGCGATCGCGCATTAGTAAGTGAAATAGTACACGGCACCTTAAGACACAGAAGACTTTTGAATCTAAGCCTGCATCCGCTTTTAGATCACAAGTTAAGTTCCAAATACCGCGAAGTGAATACTTTACTTTTAAGTGCCATTTATCAGATAGTCTTCATGCGAACTCCTCCGCATGCCGTTGTAGCATCAACGGTAGGCGCCTGCGCATTGTGCAAGTGCCAGTCTTTTACCGGCATGGTCAATGCGGTATTAAGACGCTTTTTACGTGAAGGTGCTCATTTACAGCACAGCACCGAAGAAGCGGTAGAGTTTTCTTTCCCGAATTGGCTTTACTCTAAAATTAAAAACGCTTACGGCGACAAAACCAAAGCTATTCTTAAAGCTTCAAACGAGCATGCCCCGATGTGGCTGCGTGTCGAGAACTCGAAAATCGGTACCGATGATTATTTGGTCTTACTTGAAAACTGCGATATTTTTGCCATAAGAACGCCGTTATGCAGCAGCGCTTTACAGCTTGAAGAGCCGGTAATTGCGGAAAAACTGCCGTTATTCAAGCGCGGCAGGGTGAGCGTACAGGATTTAGCCGCCCAGCTTGCAGCGCCGCTTCTTGATTTAAAGCCGCAGATTAAGGTACTTGATACCTGCTCGGCTCCCGGCGGAAAAAGTGCGCATATTCTCGATCTGGAACCTTCAGTAAAATTAACCGCTCTTGATTGCGATGAAAAACGTCTTGCAAGCGCTAAAGAAAATCTTTCCCGCCTGCAGCGCGATGCTGATTTTAAAGTACTTGACGCTCAAGATCTCTCCGCGTTTGACGGTGAATTTGACCGCATTTTAGTTGATGCTCCCTGCTCCGGAACCGGAGTTATAAGACGTCATCCTGATATAAAATGGTTAAGACGTGAAGGAGATATCGCTAATTTAACCGCGATTCAAGCTAAAATTTTAGACAGTGCTTTTTCCAAACTTAAAAAGGGCGGTATTTTGGTTTATACCACTTGTTCGATTTTACCTGAGGAAAACTCCGAACAAATTGAAGCTTTCTTATCGCGCCACCCTGATGCGCAATTGCTGCCGTTTAACATTTTCGGTCACGAAGGCGGAACCTTCCAGCATTTGCCGGGGGATGACGACGCTGACGGATTTTTCTATGCAAGGATGATTAAAAACACATGAGAATCATCATTATCGGAGCCACAACTGCGGGTATCGGTCTTGCCGAATATCTGGTCGGAAGCGGACATGCGGTAACTTTAATCGATACGCCGTCAGAAGAATTGGCGCAAATCGGCAACCGCCTTGACTTAAGAGTAGTTCAGGGCATGCCCTCGCGTCCTTCCGTGCTGCGCAGCGCCGGCGCAGAAAACACTGAACTTCTGGTTGCTACCTCCAATATTGATGAAATCAATATGGCAGCCTGTTCTATCGCTGCCTCCTTGTTCCAAATTCCGCGTAAAATCGCCCGCATCAGGACGCCAGATTACCTTACTGAAGCAGACGAAATCTTCGGTCCGCACGCAATTCCTATCGATCATATTATTGCTCCTGAGCATCTTATCGCCGACTTCATCATGGATCTAATCGATCTGCCCGGTGCCTTATCGGTTTCAAATTACTGCTCAGGGCGTCTTGTCATCGCCGCTGCCAAATGTTCAAGAGGCGGAAAGCTTCTTGGACAAAAAGTATCAAAGCTTGAAGATTTCGGGGCAAAAGTCAGCGTTCTGGCGCTTTACCGCAATGAAAGACCGGTAAGAGATTTTCTTAACGCCGAATTAAGCGAAGGCGACGAAATTTATTTTTGCTGTGAAAAAGCCCGATCGCTAAGCGTGCTTGGCGGCATTCTTCCTATCGATCAATGCGTAAAAACCATAACCATCGCAGGCGGATCGCATATTTCAGACGAGCTGGCCCGCCGTCTTTCCCGTCGTTTTAGGGTAAAACTCATCGAATCGGATCCGCAAAGAGCCAAACGCGTAGCCGACAGCTTACAGGATACTGAAGTTGAAATTTTCTGCTCCAATCCAAGTGACATCAACTTCATTTTAGAAGAGCATATTTACGATTCCGATTATTTCATTGCCGCCACGAATGATGATGAAACCAACATCATTTCATCATTTATGATAAAGCGCACGAATCACGCCAAAACTTTCACTATCATCCGCAATGAAAGCTATTTAACTTTGGCTTCATCCCGCGAAATCGATACCATCGTGTCACCTAAAGACGCGACGATTTCCGAACTTTTATCCAATATCCGCCAAGACGGTTTGGAAAAAACTTACCTGTTCCGCCACGGTATGGCAGAAGGCGTGGAGCTGGCAATCCGCGGTTCACGCTTAAGCTCAAGAGTCATCGGTAAAAAAGTAGACGACATCAATTTGCCCAAAGGAGTAACCTTAGGTCTTATCACTCGCGGCAATAAAGTATTAAAAATTGATAAGGATCTGCGTTTTGAGGACGGCGATCATCTTATCGCCTTCCTTACCGATCATAAACAGCTGCGCCATTTAACCAAGCTGTTCAGACCTCGTTCATTCTGGATCCCGTCATGGTAGTAAATATCCGCATTATCGCTAAAATGTTAAGCCCCGCCATTACAGGCTTTGGGGTAATTGCTCTTATTCCTGCCATATATGCGTTAATTTCAGGGACGCCGGGAGCTTTCAGCTTCGTTTCCGTTACCGTTTTAGCTGTTGCAATCGGAAACATCCTTAGAATCATCGGTAAAAATTCACCTAACTTCATTGCGCTAAGAGAGTTGTTTTTGTTTACTTTTCTCTTATGGAGCATCTTAGCGTTTATTGCATCATTCCCTTTTTTCATTCAGCTTGACGACATTGATTTTTTAGCTGCTCTTTTTGAATCGGTTTCATCTTTATCAACTACCGGCGCTACCGTTATAAATAACCTTGACACTCGCCCGCCTTCCATATTGTTGTGGCGTTCAATCCTGCAATATTTAGGCGGCATCGGATTCGTCGTTATCGGTATTGCCGTGCTCCCGACCTTGGCTTTAGGCGGTATGAATCTGTTTAAAACCGAATCGATTGACGGAAGGACAAAACTTACACCGCACATCAAAACCATGGCGTTTGCTTTATTGATGTTCTACATCGTGCTGCTCGTATTGTGCACCGGATGCTATATCTTCTTCGGTCTTGATATATTCCTGGCAATTAATGCCGCCATGTGTACAGTGGCAACCGGCGGAATGATGCCGATTGACGCATCAATGAACGGACTTCCTGCAGGTGTTCATTACAGCGCCATTTTCTTCATGTTCATCTGTTCCTGTCCCTTCCTTATAATCCTTGCTTCTTTTACCGAAAGCCGATCGGTATTTTTTAAAGATGAACAGGTGAAAGGCCTGTTTCTTATTATTCTGATTTTCTCCGCGGCGGTAATCTTATCTTTGATTTTCTATAACGGATACGATGTCGAAAGAGCAATCCGCGTCGGTCTTTTTAACGTAACTTCAATTATCTCAAGTTCCGGCTTTACTCTTGAAGATTTCTCCCAATGGAATCCTTTTGCAAGCGTTATCTTCCTTAGCATTTTCGCGATAGGCGGATGCTCAGGATCTACTTCAGGCGGTATTAAAATTTTCCGTATCCAAGTATGCTACCGCATGCTTAAATGCAACATGCTAAGAAGCCTGCATCCGCACGGCGTGATTTATCCTAGATTTAACGGAACCGAAATCAACTCCATGACCTCGTTTTCGGTAGTAAGTTTTCTCGTCGCATATATTCTAGTTACTTTTTGTTCTACGCTAGCTGCTACCTTAATGGGTCTTCCAATCACCGATGCTTTTACCGCTACGCTTACCTGTCTTTCAAACATCGGTCCTACCATGGGTGACGTAGTTCTGCCGAACTCCGCAAACTTTGCGTCCTTATCTGGTCCCTTGCATCTTCTTTTCTCTATCGACATGCTGCTTGGACGTCTTGAAATTATTCCGGTACTGTTATGCTTCACCCGATTCTTCTGGCGTAAGTAATTAAAAAAGGATTGTTTTCTTCATTTAGGTGACGCGTAAAAGCGCCACCTTAATTAACTAAATATATAAGACAAAATCAACGCAAATTACGATTATCCAAGCTACGTTATGGCAAAAACAACCGATTAGCGTATGCTTTAACTCTTTAGCAACAAGAAGCGGATCCTTAATATGATTTATCGCACGAAAAGCCGATAACAACAAAGGAATGAGGCCTACAAGCAAAATTACGCATTCCCATACGCGATGCGACAAACAGCAGGCGGCAAGAGAGAAAACCAAAGTTAAAATAAACAAAAAGGCATGATAAAAACCTGCCATTCTACGGCCCAAGCGCACCGCAATCGTCTTCTTTCCGTTAAGCACATCTTCATCAATATCACGCATGTTGGCAACATGCAAAACCATTACTGATGAAGCACCGACGCTTATGCATAACAAAACCGTATCAGGATATACTGCAACCCCCAAATCACTGGCGTTGCTTAGCATGATCTGCGGACCGACCACGGCAAGGATGCCGAAGAAAATAAATACCGACAAATCGCCCAAACCTTTATATCCGTAAGCCATGCCTACGGTATACAAAAGAGCCGCGACAATAGATACGGCGCCTAAAAAAAGAAACCATGCAAGAGCGTTTATATTATTGAAAAAAGACATTCCTACCGCTATGGCACCGACAACCACAGCAAGAAGAATGGTAACTCCGATGCCTTTTCTTAACTGAGTAAGCGCCAAACCTCCAGACATTACGGCACGAATCGGTCCGATGCGGGCTGCTCCGTCAGCACCCTTGCAAGCATCACCGTAATCATTTGCAAGATTGGAGACAATCTGCAGCAGCACTCCGGTGAGGATAATCAAAAGCATCAAAACAATCGTATAAGCAGAAATCTCACCGTAATACAAACCCAAAAAGGACCCGACCGCGCAATTACTTGCAGCAAGCAGCAAGGTTTTCGGTCTAATTTCATTAACCCACAAATCAAACATAAAGCTAAGCTCTTTTTAGGAAAAGAAAAATGAATATAAACAAATCGTTGTGTATTTTAACTTAGAAGCGGAGAAAAAGAGTAAAAGCCTAAGGTATAATCTAAGCGCTTTTTTGAATCATGTGAAAATTTAAATAAAAAAATAAAATATTCGGAGCTTTTATGTTATTTGACGATCCCGCTTTGCGTCAGTTAAAACAAAAATTCAATCAGGAAAAAATTCGTAAAGAAGGCACGGTAAGATCAACTGATCGCGGTTTTGGCTTCCTTGAGGCCTCAGATAAAGAATCCTATTTCATAACCCCCAACAACATGCGCAGCGTCATGCACGGCGATCGCATCAGCGCCGTAATTGAAAGCGACGACAAGGGCAAACAGCAGGCCGTTCCTGAAAAAGTAATTACTCCGGTTTTATCCCGTTTTGTCGGCAGAGTGAAACTTAATAAAAACAAAATTCAGGTTATTCCCGATCTTCCTAACGTATCTTTACCTATTTTTACGGTCGATAAGCGTCAGGATCAGAGCATCGCATTAAAAAACGGCGATTGGGTTATCTGCAACTTAGTAAAGCACGCTTTAAAAGACGGCAATTTCAAAGCAGAACTTATAGAACGCATCACTGACGCAAAAGATCCTAAAGTTCCTTGGACAGTAGTTTTGCGCGGACTTGATTTACCGCTTGAACCGCCGTCTTTCCATGAATTTGTCAACAACGAAGCTGATCTTCTGCGAGAAGATCTGACGGCAATTCCTTTTGTCACTATCGACAGCGCCAAGACCAAAGATATGGATGACGCTTTATATATAGAAAAAAACAGTGACAACTCTTTTAAGCTTTATGTCGCAATTGCCGATCCGACCGCTTATATAAGCGAAGACTCGCCTTTAAACAAAATTGCCGCATCGCGTGCATTTTCAATTTATCTTCCCGGACGCGATATTCCGATGCTGCCTCGCGAACTGTCAGATGATCTTTGTTCATTAAAAGAAAACGAAGAGCGCCAGGCTCTTGTCGGAATAATTCCGATTTTTTCTGACGGAACCGTCGATTCCCTTAATACCGAATTTAAGCTAGCCAAAATCAAATCTCACGGCAAACTCGTTTATAACTACGTATCCGATTTCCTTGAAAAAGGATCAAGCGATAATTTTGCGCCTTCTGATGAAATCAAAGACATTCTCAACAAATTAGTCGAATTTACCAAATTGCGCGATAACTACCGTTCAACCCACGCCGCATCATTTAAAAACCGTCCCGATTACGATTTCGTATTAACGGAAGACGGCGCTCTTGATCATATTGAAGTAAATTACCGCCGCATTGCCAACCAGATTGTTGAAGAAGCCATGATTAGCGCCAACATCGCAGCCGGTGATATTCTGGCTGCAAAATTCAACTCCGGCGTCTTTAACAGTCATAAAGGTTTTGATTTAAGCGCAACCAATGAAATCTTATCTTTACTTGAAAGTGAAGGATTTAAAGGTGCCGATGCCCAAAATCTTAATGACATGCAGGAATTTAGTGCCATTCGCCGCTATGCAAACGAAATGGAATCCGGATATCTTGATGCAAGGATCCGCAAACTGCAGGAATATTCACAAATAAGCATTACTCCTGCTCCGCATTTTGCTTTAGGGGTAAATAATTACGCCACCTGGACATCACCTATCCGTAAATACGGCGATATGGTCAACCATCGTTTGCTTAAGGCCCTGATTTTGCACTCTGAGCATCCGACTTTGCCTGACGATGCAACTCTTCAGACTATGAATCAGGCGCGCCGTATCAACCGTATGGCCGAGCGCGATGTCAAAGATTGGCTGTATGTTGATTATCTTGAGGGCGATATTGCCAAAAAGACCGAATTTACCGGAGAAATTTTTGACGTTGTCCGCGGCGGCTTACGCGTATCGCTTAAAGAAAACGGCGCGATGATTTTCATTCCGGCTTCTTTAATTGCCGATATAAAAAGCGATGTCGATTTTGACGGACAAAACGGCATTGTTTTTGTAAGCGGGAAACCGGCCTGGCGTCTTAGTGATGAAATAAAAGTCAGAATTCTTGCCGTCAACAAAGAAACCCGATCGATTGTCGGTGCTCCTACCGTAGGTCTTCCGGGAGTTGTTTTGCCAAATCCTGAAGATCAGAGAAACAAACGCTAGAACATGACTAATCAAAACCACTCTTATAAAGAGAACCTCCTTATCATGGGAGGTCATATGGCAGACGATCTTTGCCAAGGATCCCTGCCTGCCATTTTGGCTTTCATGTATCAGGAAGGAAAATTATCCTCTTATGCCGACGTTGCCTTCCTTATTATGGCAACAACTATCGTAAATGCGATAGCACAACCGCTTACAGGATATCTTTCCGATAGAAAACCGCGTCCGTATCTTATGTGTCTTGGTATGGTAATCGCAGCGCTGGGTGTCGCCTTTATCGGTTTTATTGATAATTACTTTCTGTTATGTGCCGCAGTTGCGCTAAACGGCATCGGCGTCGCTACTTTCCATCCGTCAGCCGGCAAGCTTGCCAATATTTTTGCCGGTAAAAAAGTCGGGCGCGGAATGAGTATTTTTTCAGTCGGCGGAAATATCGGCTACGCTATCGGTCCCTTGTACTTTACCGCAGGATATCTGTTATTTGGACTTAAAGCCACGGTTTTGATTTTGATTCCTGCCTTAATCATGGCTTTTATCTTCATTAAGCGTAACCGTAAGTATCTCATTTACTCAAAGAGAACCGAAGCAAGAACCAGACGTCATCTTAATGACGCAACCATCAAAGACAATTACTTAGGTACTTTCCTTTTAGTGCTCTTAGTCTTTGCCCGCTCCGCGGCCATGTTCAGCTTAACTACCTTTTTGCCTTTATATTTCATGCACGAGCTCGGGCAAAAAGAAGAGGTCTCAACCCTTGCCAATACTATCGTCGCGGGAGCCGGTGCCGTCGCAACTTTAATCGGCGGTCCGATGGCAGATCGCTTCGGTTTTACCCAATGGGTGCGCTTTACTTCCGTAGTATGTGTCCCATTTGGCGTTCTGTTTATTTTGACTCACAATCCGCTATTGTCAGTTGCCGCTTTAATTCCGCTGTCACTCTTTTATTACGCAGCAATGTCGCCTATCGTCGTTATCGGACAGAAAATGCTGCCCCAACATGTCGGAATGGCAACGGGAATTACGATAGGACTCGGTATCAGCTTCGGCGGAATCATCGCTCCGGTTCTTGGAAACCTAGGCGACAAATTCGGACTTGATGCCACGATGCTTGCGGTTGTGTGCTTAACCGGACTATCTGCGCTTTTATCTTTTGTCGTACCGATTGTTAATAGACCGGTTAAAGAAAAAATTTCAGCGTAAAACTTTTCTTTTTTAAGAAAAAATTGAGCTTTATCGTTAAATAAGCGTATAATTATTATACGCTTTACAATAAAAATTTACTGACAAACATTACAACAATACGGAGATCCTTATGGCAGAACGCGCCAAAGCTAAAAAAGAAGACGGAGCCAACAGCTTAGTCGCCAATCTCACTACTGATGCCAAACGTCAAAAAGCCCTTGAAATGGCTATGGAGCAAATCGAGAAACAATTCGGCAAAGGCGCCATTATGCGTCTTGGCCAAAGTGAAATCGACGACATCGAAGCCATTTCCACCGGTTCTTTATCCTTGGATATCGCTTTAGGCATCGGCGGTCTGCCGATGGGTCGCATCATCGAAATCTACGGTCCCGAGTCCTCAGGTAAAACCACTTTAACCTTAGAGCTTATCGCTCAAGCCCAGAAAAAAGGCAAAATCTGCGCTTTTATCGACGCAGAACACGCCCTTGATCCTGTCTACGCCAAAAAACTCGGCGTACAAGTTGAAAATGTCTTTATTTCCCAGCCCGATACCGGTGAACAGGCACTTGAAATCTGCGAAACTCTCGTCAGATCGGGCGGTATCGATCTTGTCGTAATCGACTCAGTCGCCGCCTTGGTTCCTAAAGCCGAAATCGAAGGCGACATGGGAGATAATCATGTCGGTCTTCAGGCCCGTCTTATGTCGCAGGCACTACGCAAGCTTACCGGCATTATCAAGCAGGCAAACTGCATGGTCGTGTTTATTAACCAGCTGCGTATGAAAATCGGCGTAATGTTCGGCAACCCTGAAACCACGACGGGCGGCAACGCACTTAAATATTATGCATCCGTCCGCTTGGATATCCGTAAAGGTTCCCCGATAAAAGACAAAGAAGAAGTCATCGGTAATGAAACCAAGGTAAAAGTAGTTAAAAATAAAGTTGCTCCTCCGTTTAAACAAGCTAACTTCCAAATTCTGTTTAACTACGGCATTGCCAAAAACGGTGAGCTTATCGACTTGGGCGTCCAGGCGCGCATTGTTGAAAAAACCGGTGCATGGTTTAGCTATAACGGCAATAAAATCGGACAAGGCAAAGTCAACGCCATGCGCTTTTTGGACGAACATCCTGAAGTTGCCGATGAAATCGAAGCCAAAATCCGTGAATACTTTAAGAACGTCAATGATTACTCGGCAACGGCAGATCTCGGAGCTGCAGAAGCGGAAAAATCACCTGTCGACTCACTTCCCGACATTGATGATTCCGATCTCATCACCGAAATTCCTGACGATCTTTAATGTTTAAAAAGAAAATAGAAAAAAGTGAAGACGCAGCGCAGGCACTTAACGCGGCGCTGCGTCTTTTAACCCGCCGCGAATACTCTCTTTACGAATTAAAAGTAAAACTTTTACCCCGTTTTACCGGGGATGCCGTAAAAACCGCCTTAACAAAATGCGTCAATGAAGGCTGGCAAAGTGAAAAACGCTGTGCACACATGCTGGTACGCCATTGCGTCTTATCATATTACGGGCCGATGAAGCTTAATCTTCTTGCTAAACAAAAGCACATTGATCTTTGTCTTATAGAAAACGCAATAGAAGAGGAAGAAACGGATTGGGTGCAAACGGCACTTGCGGCTTTGCATAAAAAGTATTCTACAGGTGATCTTTTGGATTACGATAAAAAACAAAAAGCACTTAGTTTTTTATACAGACGCGGTTTTACGACAAGTCAGTGCGTCGGAGCTTTAAAACTCTTTGGATCCGTACCGCCTGACAATGTATAATTGACGATTAATTCTTATTTTAGTAAGTCTTGGAATTATTTAATATGTACATGACTACCGATGAGATACGTACTACGTACCTCGAATTTTTCCGTAAACACGGTCATGAGGTAGTGCGATCAAGCTCTCTTGTACCGTATAACGATCCGACATTGCTTTTTACTAATGCCGGTATGAACCAGTTCAAGGACATCTACTTAGGTAAAGAGACCCGTCCTTATCTGCGCGCAACCACCGCTCAAAAATGCGTACGCGCAGGCGGAAAGCAGAACGACCTGGATAACGTCGGATACACTGCCCGCCACCATACTTTTTTTGAGATGTTAGGTAACTTCAGCTTCGGCGATTACTTCAAAAAAGAAGCCATTTATTACGCTTGGACTCTTTTGACCGAAGGCTTTAAGCTGCCTAAAGAATCTTTGACCGTCACCGTCTATGCCGACGACAACGAAGCTTATGACATTTGGAAAAACGTCATCGGTCTTCCTGCAGAAAAAATCATTCGCATCGGCGATAACAAAGGCGGCGCATTCAACTCCGACAACTTCTGGCAGATGGGAGATACCGGTCCGTGCGGTCCGTGCTCTGAAATTTTCTATGACCACGGTCCCGGCGTTTGGGGCGGTCCTCCGGGCTCTCCGGAAGAGGACGGCGATCGTTTCATTGAAATTTGGAACATCGTGTTCATGCAGTACAACCGTAAAGCCGACGGTACTTTTGAGAAATTAAAGAAACCGATGATCGACAACGGTCTTGGCTTGGAGCGTATTGCTGCTGTTTTACAAGGCGTACATTCAAACTACGATATTGATTTGTTCCGTACTCTTATTGCCAAAACAGCCGAAATCTTGAACGTCAGCGATTTATCCGAAAAATCACTGCGCGTCATTTCCGATCATATCCGTTCCTGCTCCTTCCTCATCGCCGACGGCGTATTACCGTCAAATGAAGGACGCGGCTATGTCTTGCGCCGCATCATCCGCCGTGCCGTACGCCACGGACGACTCATGGGAGCAAAAGACGTCTTCTTCTATAAGCTTGTCGGTACTTTGTGCGATTTGATGGGTAAAGCTTACCCTGAACTTATCGAACAGCGTCAGCTTATCGAGAAGACCTTGAAGAAAGAAGAAGAGCAATTCCTCAATACCTTAGACAGAGGTCTTGCCCTGCTTGATTCCGAGCTTGACAAATTAGGCGCTGAAAGAACTATTCCGGGTGAAGTGGTATTTAAACTTTATGACACCTACGGATTCCCGGCCGACCTTACTCAGGACGTAGTCCGCGATCGCGGTTATATCGTTGATATGGAAGGCTTTGAAAAAGAGATGACCAAGCAGCGTGAGCGCGCCAAGTCAGCCTCCACTTTCGGTATTGACTACAACAAAGAGCTTAAGTTAAGCGACATCTCCATCTTCGACGGATACAATCATTTAAGCTGCGAAGGCAAAATTGTTTCAATGTTCAAAGGTTCTGAGCCCATTGAATCCGCCTCAACAGATGAAGAAGTCATTATCGTTTTGGATAAGACCACTTTCTATGGAGAGATGGGCGGACAAATCGGTGATACCGGAACTTTAAGATGCGGACATAATCTCTTTATCGTTGAGAACACCAAACACGTCGGCAAAGCTATCATTCACGTAGGCCGCGTCGAGTTAGGCCAGTTCTCCGTAGGTCAAACCGTAACTGCAGAGGTTGATGCACAGCGCCGCAAGGACATTGCTTCCCACCACAGCGCCACTCATTTACTGCATGCAGCATTGCGTAAAGTATTAGGTGATCATGTCTTCCAGAAAGGTTCATCCGTAGGACCTGATCGTCTGCGTTTTGACTTCTCGCACCCGCATCCTTTGTCTCTTGACGAAAGACAAGCCGTTAACGCTTTAGTCAACAAAGCCATCCGCGAAAACTATCCGGTCACCACCGAAGTCATGGATTTAAATAAAGCCAAACTCTCAGGAGCCATGGCCTTATTTGATGAAAAATACGAAGGTGAAGTCCGCGTTGTTTCCATGGGTGAAGTATCCAAAGAATTGTGCGGCGGTACTCATGTTTCCCGTACCGGTGATTTAGGTTATTTCAGCATCATAAGTGATGAAAGCATCGCATCCGGCGTTCGCCGTATCGAAGCTTTAACCGGTGAGGCTGCAATCGAATATCAGCAGCACTTAGCTCGTATGCTTGCCTACACCAGCACCATGCTGCAGACCGATAATTTCTCGGTTCTTGAGAAAGTAAAAGGTCTTATCAACAATACCAAGTCCCTTGAGCATGAAAACATGCTGCTTAAGGAAAAGATCGTGCATATGGATGCCAAAGCTCTGGCTCATGATGCCGTTGACATCAACGGTACCAAAGCAGTTATCGCCAAGGTTGATTCCTATAATGCACGTGAACTGCGTCTTGCCGTTGATGAGCTTAAGAATCATCTTAAGAGCTGCGCTATCGTGTTAGGTACTGTAGAAGGCGAAAAGGTAAGCCTGATTGCCGCTTTATCCAAAGATTTAACCTCTAAAATTAAAGCAGGTGATCTTGTTAACGTGGCCGCAAGCTGCGTCAACGGTAAAGGCGGCGGCCGCCCTGATATGGCCCAAGCCGGCGGAACCAAGCCCGAAGGTCTTGATGAGGCTCTTATAAAAGCCCGTACATTCCTTACGGAGAAACTTTAGTCATGCTAGTTATATCCCGCAAAGAAGGAGAAAAAATCCGTATCGGACGGGATATAACCATTTCTATTTTGGATATTAAAAACGGCAGGGTGAGCATAGGAATTTCCGCTCCTGCCGCTATTCCGATAGAAAGAATGACTGATGATAAAAAGCTTAAAGAAAAGGCTGATTTAGTCGAATCCGTTAAAGATAAGACAAAAAGCTCTTGACTTTAAACCGTTAAAATTGCATACTACAGCACCAGCTGCGGAGAGATGACCGAGTGGCTGAAGGTACTCCCCTGCTAAGGGAGCATATGACAAAAGAGTCGTATCGAGGGTTCGAATCCCTTTCTCTCCGCCACCATCTAAAAGATCGGAAACTTAGGTTTCCGTTTTTTTTTGTCTGAAGATCCCATGCCTAATCACAGTAATAGTGTCCACGAATACTCATCAGGGCTATGATAAGCGCCAATAGAGCGATCCATTTTCAAGAAAATCTGGGGCAAAAAGGCATTACCCACATAGAAAAAATCAGATCTTTATACAAGCGGCATTCTTATGCCGTTTTTGTCATTTTTAGCACTAAACACGGACTCAGATCCGTAAAGATTTGTAAATTTCATCCGTAAAGATTTTGCAAGTTGCTTCTCTTCAGTTCTTTTTTTCACCGTTCTTTCGAAATTGACGCGGAGTCAACGAATAAAAATTTTTAAATAATTTAGAGAAATTACTCGGACTATCAAAACCACACAGTGTCGCAATTTCTGCAATTCCTAGATTTCGACTTTTCATCAATAAATCTGCACCATACATAATTCTATACTTAATCAAATATTGTATCGGCGACACTTGCAACATCCTTTTAAAACAACGTAAGCATTCTCTTTGACCTATAGAAGCAGAGCCGGCAATATCTGTTAAAGATATATTTTCAGCATAATGATTATGGATATAACCAAGCATAGTTTTTATCCGACAAATATCAACATCCTTTTCAATTTCTCGGACTTCAATACTTGTATTAAATGCACGGTAGGCAGCAAGCATAATTTGCGATAAGTGATCTCTTATCGTAAATTCAAACCCCTCCGGTTCATCCATTAAAGCAGCAAAAGCATCAACAAATAAATGAGTCAAAGAATCTGTTTCATTTTTTAACAGCAAACACGAAAATTGATAACAAGCAACTAAAGGATCAATATATTTTTTGGCAAACACCGACTGTTTACTGCCGGAAATAAAAAGAGGGCGGAATACCAAAGATTTGAAACTGCTGATACCAATGCTTTGTATTCTATGCAAAATATTTGAATTAACGAGAATGAGTGAATTTTCTTTTAAAGATAAAGAATCTGCCGGAATACTAAGCGTAACTTGTCCCGATTGTACAAAAATAAGCTCAAAATCTTCATGCCAATGCCAAGGAATTACATTTTTATTTTCCTCTTTTAAATCCTACTTTTTATCCTTTAACCAAGGGGCAAGACTTGAACTCATGCAGAGGCCAGGACTTACAAAAACGGATAAGCAGCCTGTCCGTACCGGTTTCGTTCATATTGCACTAGCCCTTGGCAGCAAAGAAAAGGTTGATGAGATTACCGTAAGATTGAAAAACAACGGTTACTGCATAATAAGCAGTCCACGCACAACCGGTGACGGCTATTATGAAAGTTGCTTTTTAGACTTAGAGGGGAATCAAATTGAACTTACCGTCTAAAAGACCTGACGCCGCTTTAAAGACTCACCTAAAGCGGCATATTTTTTAGAAATAACACTCAATCAAACAAAAGAGCTTCTTTAAAAGCTTTACCTTTACGGTCTTTTTCAGAAACCAAAGGATTTTCCCCGTTTAAAACCGGCCACTCAATATCAAGCTCAGGATCGTTATACATAATGCAGTGCTCGGTTTTAGGCGAATAATAATCAGTGCATTCATATACAAAATGAGCATGATCGCCTGTTACGTAGAAACCGTGCCCGAACCCCGGAGGAACCCACAATTGTTTACCGTTTTGTGCACTTAGCGTCACTCCCACCCATTGCTTGAAGGTCGGAGAGTTTTTTCTTAAATCAACGGCAACATCAAAAACCTCGCCTGATACTACTCTTACGAGCTTTCCCTGCGGATATGGATTCTGATAATGAATGCCGCGCAAAATATTATGTGTAGAAAAAGATTCATTAGTCTGAACAAACTTATATTGTCCGCCTACTGCTTTCTCAAATTCAGACAAACGAAACACTTCGGAAAACCAGCCGCGATTGTCACCGAATTTTTTATTGGTAATTAAAAGAACCTCAGATATCGAGGTTTGCTCAATCATCATGTTATTCAAGTAATCCTTTGGCAAGATTGATTAAATACTGACCGTAATGATTCTTAGAAAGAGGTTTTGCCAGTTCTAATAATTCTTCTTTATTTATTGTACCGAGTTTAAACGCGATTTCTTCAGGACAACCGATTTTAAGTCCCTGACGGCTTTCAATAATTCTGACAAAGTCTGAAGCGTCCAAAAGCGACTCCGGCGTGCCCGTGTCAAGCCAGGCTGTACCGCGGCTTAAGATTTCGACTTTTAGCTGTCCTTTTTTCAGATAAATCATATTTAAATCAGTGATTTCAAGTTCACCGCGAGCTGACGGCTTCAAAGTCTTGGCGTATTGTGCTGCGTGTTTATCAAAGAAATAAAGACCGGTAACGGCATATTGGCTTTTAGGCTCTTTAGGCTTTTCCTCAATGGAAATTGCTTCCATCTTGTCATCAAACTCCACCACGCCGTAACGCTGCGGATCGTTGACGCGATAGGCAAACACCGTAGCGCCTTCCTTGCTTACGTCGATGTTTTGCATCTTGTAATGAAGATTAGAGGAGAAAAAGAGGTTATCGCCTAAAATCATGGCGCACGGCGAATTTTTTATAAAATCCTCGGCAATGATTAAAGCCTGGGCAAGCCCTTCGGGCTTTTCCTGTACCGCATATTCAAATCTTATTCCCCATTGGGAGCCGTCTTTTAACAGCTTTTGATACAAAGGAAGTTCATTAGGTCCTGAAATAATTAAAATCTCGGTAATTCCCGCTGACATTAAAGTAGTTATCGGGTAATAAATCATCGGCTTGTCATAGATTGGCAAC